>NZ_MNQF01000029.1:0-41376 GCF_001915285.1 Alistipes sp. 56_sp_Nov_56_25 | reverse complement strand
TCAAATAGAATGCCACGCTATCGGCACCCGTTTTGACCTATAGCGTGGCGTTTTCCTGTTTTTGAGGCGTTTCAGCACCCGTTTTGACTAATAAGTCAACTATTACAACTATGAAAAAATCATTTATGTTTATGACGTCACTCTTCGCAGTGGCAACTCTGATTTCGTCCTGCACCAAGGACGTTGAACCGGAAGCGGATAACGCTGCGGCAACCATCGTAACACGTGCGGCCGGGGATACTCCGGCTCCTACGGCCTACATCGAAGTCAACGACACCAATCCGTTGAATGTTCTGATGTATCGCAATGCGGACAACACCCCGTTCTTCAAGATCACGAAGGTATTCGCGGCCAATATCAATGACAACGGCAGTGAACCCTGCCTTTACCTGAACGACAATGTAACCAAAGTACTGGTTCCGTCCGCCGGATCGACTACGACCGGCCATTACAAGTACGTGCAGCCGATCCGTCAGGACGGAGGCAAGGTACTGCTCTCCATCCTCGGCAACCACAAGGGTGTCGGAGTCGGCAACCTGACGGAAGCCAATCAGGAGAAGTTCGCAGAGATTCTGGCTTGGGCTGTCGAAGAGTACCAGCTCGATGGCATCGACTTCGACGACGAATGGTCCAAGTATGGCGAAAACTCCAATTTCCCCTCGTCAGTATCCGGGTCATTCAGCGGTCTGGTGTTAAAACTGCGCGAGAAACTCGATGCACGTTTCCCCAATGAGCACAAACTGATTACCGTATTCTACATCGGCTATGCATCGTCGTTGTCCTCGGCTGCTGTTGCCGCTTGTGACTACGGATGGTATGCTTATTTCGGTCCCAATGTTTATGTATCGCCATCTTCTCCGTGGACCAATGCTAAATGGTCTGCACAGGCGATTAACCTGAATCAGAGTTATAATGCAATTACTCTTAACCAGATCAAGAATCGGTCGGCACAATCGAAAACGGATGGTATGGGTGCGATCATGACCTACGACTTGCGTGTCCAAACTAATCGTGACCCTCTTGCAGCGATTCAGAAGATTGGCGAAGGCATCGGTCTTACAGTCAGCCGTGCCAGCTCTCCCGCAAGCGGTTATGCCAAGGATTGGTCTACGGGTGGCCCTGGTACAACGATTACGTATGCTGATGTGCAATAAGTTCAGAACGGTGCGTATTCTGTATATGTAGCAAATGTCTGCTATGGCGTTTGCAACCCGCACACCATTCTGGAACCGGTGTGCGGGCTTTTTGTGCCCATATGTGAATGCTATTAAGGCATTCGAACACCATTAAAACAGCCTTAAAACAAAATATACAAGGAAATAACCCCGTAAACTCTTTTCAGAATATACGGGGTTTCACAAAATTGATATCGCAAATAATGTATATGTAGCAAGTGCCTGCTATGGTCTTTTTCAATCACTTACAACTTATCTTTTATGTTTATCAATTTTGCGGCCAAAGAGAAATTATAGAATTCTATTGATTATACAAGAAGATTCCGGTAATTAATATAATATTTCTGCAAAGATAGCATAATTCTTCAAATTAAAATTGTGCTATCCGGAAAATAACGGGCGGGGCGATGCATTACGCAGAGTAGGTCGTGGAAAACCCGTAAGCAATAACACAAAGCCCACGCCCGTTAAGGTCGTTGCTTCTGAAAAAATACCTCGCCCATTGCGGGCGCGGGACTATGAATCTGCCGCTTACAGTAAATTCTCACGTTCACTTCGCAGCAAATGCTGCCCGTCTTTCGACGGATAGCAGTACAAAGATATAAATAAAAAATAGATTCCGAAGAAATTCCGGTATGTTTTTTCCAATAAACATCACTCAATCACACAAATAAGATGGAAACAGGTCATTTTGTTTGCCGTAGATAATTCCTTATGCAATGGTCGAGCCATCCAGCCGTCAAAAATGCAAATATAGATGGATAGATTGTTACGCACATCCTTATATCGGGCTTTGTTAAAGTCACTGACTCGGAAGGCCGTTTCGGAAAACAGATTACGAAACTACTTTCACGATTTCGCACAACAGGCTACGACCATCTGCGACGATACGGATGCTCTATCGGCATTGAGGACTTTGAACTATACGCAGGTTCAATTCCGCTCCCTTCTTCGCCGGGTTTCCGAACGGGACACTCCGCCGCCGCATTATCTGTCCCGGTTTATAAATCAAGCTATTGAGTTCATCCGGACGGAAACGGATTTGTTGTATTATCGCCTTGAACATCCGCAGCATTTTATCTCTGAACCTGTACCTCAGTCGCCGCTCCATTGGTCTAAAAAATACCATGCTGTCGACCTGTCGGAGATTCTTTGCAGTTTCGATCTGATGAGTCCAAGACCTATTATCTTGTCCGACGGTCGCGAAGCTCCGTTTTATCTGGTTATTCAGCTTTTCGAACAATTTCTGAATGTCAAACTCGGAAATCCGGGCGACATCAAACGCCGTGTTCTCGAACGCAAAAAAGATCGCACGAAGTTTACAGAAGTAATATTCCATACCCTGAACGACGATGAGAATGAGTAAACTATTTTCGGCGATTTTTTATGACTACGTAGCTGTCTACGTATGTAAATCGGCATCGGAAAAACACCCATCTTTACCTCCGAAATCCAAATATAATATTATGGCACAAACTACATCTGAACTCGAAGAAAGCCTGCTTATCAGGCTGCTCACGACCTCGCCCGACCGACGGCTGACAGATTCGGAACGCAAGGCGTTCGATGCTGCCCATGAAGATTACATCGACGCATTGCAGGCCTTGTCGCAGGATTTGCGGAAATCGCCGCTCGAAATTCTGCATCGACTGATTCGCGCCGACGCCCGGCTATGCCGACTGAAGAATTGCATCTGCGATAAGCACTCGCTGCAAGCCTCGCTGCTGAAATCCGCCATCCAACTGACGAATTTTGAGATCCGCCTGATTTTCACCCGGCTTCGCTATCCGTCCATCGCCGATCCGGTGTCGGCCGAAGTCCCCAAATCGCCGCTGTTCCTCTCCGAGCAATTCACGCCTACGGATATCATGGAACTTGCTACGGCTCTGCAACTCTCCGGAGCCATACGCCGCATCGACGGCACACGGATCGATCTGGCGACACTTGTCGATGTGCTTTCCGGAACTTTCAACGTCCGTATCAACAATCCGGAACAGTGTCGCCATGCCGTCGTCAACCGTAAGCTGCGCCTGACCCGTTTTCTGGATTTCCTGCGCAACAATCTGATTGCCTATAGCCAGCGATAGCTGGAATGCCCAATTAGAGAAAAGCAAATGAGACAATTCTTTTCATTTGCTTTTTTATCGGCTATTTCATATCTTTGCCATAGAGTCTTTGACAAGTCAAAATGGAATACAAAGGACACTGCCTTTAAAGTTGACAAATCATTACCTCGACTTTTACCTTATGCTGTCTGTCAGATAGTTAGATTTGATTGGAACTTTTGCCACCAAAAGGTACAAAGCCTCCGCGGCATACGCCGCGGTTAAGGCTGCTTTGCCGACCAAAAAGCGGCAAAGAACACCAGTCGAAGAGTGCAAATATCTTTTGCAGCCGAGAGATCCACAAAAAATCCCCGCGTTGAAAACGCAGGGATTCAGTCGCCGGACTGCGAAACCCGGCGCAATGCGCCCGGACTACCGGATTCCGTATTTGCGCAGGATCTTCCGGATACGGGGCAGCCGCTCCGAGATCATGCGGTCGTAGCCCAGGTCGGAACCGTGGTCGCAGTCGATGGTTCCCTCGGCGTCCCGGCCGAAGAACCATTCGCCGTCGAGGAAGTAGACGTTGTCGTATTGCTTCGCCAGCCGCCGCATCATCCCGTCCGCGGTGTCGATCCGCTCGCGGTGGAATTTCGCGGCCTCCTGATCGAGGTTGCCTGCGGTGTGCCAGTGGGTCTGCATGAAGATCAGCGGTTTGTCGGGATGGGCCTTGACGAGCGTCGCCACGAACGCGTCGAGGCGCTCGCGGATCATCTTCGGGGAGGGGTTCGAAAAGGCGTCGAACAGGAAGGCGTCGGCGTCGGTCTCGGCGAGCAGCCGCGCGAATTCGGGTTGGAGCATGCAGTTGCCGCTGTACCCCAGATTGACGAACTCGATGCCCGTCATGCGGCTCATGCGCGCAGGATAGGTCATGCCCGGGCGGCTGGCCGAAGCTCCGTGGGTGACGCTCGATCCGAAGACGATCACGCGGTGCTTGTAAGGCGATTCGAGCGGCGTAACGGATGCTCCTTCGTCCACGCCGATCTCCAGCGTCAGCAGTTCGCTCCACGCCGGCAGGTAGAGCATGCACTCCTTGGGCTGTCCGTCCATGTGCTCGACGATGGTGCTGGCGTGCCGGTCCTGTAATCCGGGACGTGCCGCACCGGCCATCGTCCATACGCCATTTTCGCGGACGTAGAGATCCATGCCGCGTTGCAGGACCGGGGTCATGTTCCAGCCGTAGTTGCGCGGTGCGGTGGTCCAGCGGGCCTCGATCCGGCGGCTGTCGGTGGTGAAAAGCACGGCCACGCCGGCCGGGTAGCCGCAGTAGTGGCGGATGGTGGCGTTGTCGAAACGGTAGCGCGTCGTGTCGACCCGGTAATAGGGATGCCCCTCCATCGGGCAGGTGCGGCCGATGATGGTCAGCGTCGAGGCGTCGACATACTTTTGCGCCGATGCGGCGTGAAACATCGACAGCCCGGCTGCAATGAATAATAGGTGTTTTATCATGGTTGGTTTGAGTTGGTCAGCCTTCGATCACGCCCGATCCGACCAGCTGGTCGCCGTCGTACCACGCCGCGAACTGTCCGGGGGTGATGCCCCGCTGGGGCCGGTCGAAAACGAGGTAAGCCCCTTCGTCGCGGACGAACAGCCGCGCGCCCTGCAAGGGCTGGCGGTAGCGGATGCGGACGGAGAACCGGGCGCTCTGCCCGGCGGTCAGCTCCCGGGCGGGGTTCACCCAGTGGATTTCGCCGGGCACGATGTGCAGCGCGGGGCGCCACAGCCCGGGGTGGGCGTCGCCCTCGCCGACCCAGATCACGTTCTGCACCGTGTCCGTGGCGAGGATGAACAGCGACTCCCTGCGGCCTCCGATGCCGAGTCCCTTGCGCTGTCCGATGGTGTAGTAATGGGCGCCGTTGTGCTCGCCGATCTTCTTGCCGTCGCGCACGGTGTAACGCCACGGTTCGGCCAGCGCCGCGAGTTGTCCGGTCGTCGGCTCTCCCTCCGCCGGGACCTCCTCGCGCACGTATTTCGGCCATGCGGGGAGTATTTCGTGGATGTTGCCCTTTTTCGGGGCGAGCTTTTGCTGGAGGAAGGTCGGCAGGTCGACCTTGCCCACGAAGCAGATGCCCTGCGAATCCTTGCGTTTGGCCGTGGCGAGACCCTGCTCCTCGGCGATGCGCCGCACCTCGGGTTTGAGCAGTCCGCCGACGGGAAACAACGCCCGGCTGAGCTGCTCCTGCGAGAGCTGGCAGAGGAAATAGCTCTGGTCCTTGTTGGGATCGCTGCCTGCGAGCAGCTTATGGATCGTCCTCCCGTCGGGCAGCGTCTCTTCCGCCTTACGGCAGTAGTGGCCCGTGGCCACGTAGTCGGCGCCCAGCTTCAGCGCCTCGCGCAGGAATACGTCGAATTTGATTTCGCGGTTGCACAGCACGTCGGGATTGGGCGTGCGGCCCCGTTCGTATTCGGCGAACATGTAATCCACGACACGCGTGCGGTAGTCTGCCGAGAGGTCGACCACGTGCAGCTCGATGTCGAGTTTCCTGGCCACGAGTTCGGCGAAAACCCGGTCGTCGTGCCACGGACAGTCGCCTTCAAGCGTTCCCGTCGTGTCGTGCCAGTTGATCATAAAAAGCCCTACGACCTCATGCCCCTGCTCCTTGAGGAGCCAGGCCGCCACCGACGAATCGACGCCGCCCGAAAGTCCGATTACCACCCGTGCCATCCTTATTCCAATGTCAAGAGTCCTTCGGGCAGCACCAGGTGCATCGTGCGCCCCTCGAAGTCGATGCGGGCGATGAACTCCTCGACGGCGGGGACCAGCACCTGCCGTCCGCCGATCTCCAGTTCGAACAGCGGATTGGCGTCGCTGTCGTAGTAGTCGGTGACCGTCCCGCAGAGTTTCCCGGAGGCGCATGACCCGGTTTCGCCGGCGGCGGTCGCCGCCCTTCCGGACGAGGCTCCGGCCTCTTCGGCCACGACCGCGAAGCCGATCAGGTCTTCGAGGTAAAATTCGTCGTCGTCCTCTTCGCCGTTCATCTCGATCCGGAATTCCAGCCCGACAAGCTCCTGCGCCCTGCGCTCGGTGTCGAAATCGGCGAATGTCGCCGTGGCTCCCGACTGGCCGCGGCGTTCGAAACGCTCGCACCAGAGCGGAACCTCCAGCGCGTCAATGGTGACGCGCAGCGGGGTGTCGGTCGTGAAATCCTCGGGGAAAGCGGGGTAGAGCGAGAGCATCACTCCGCCCTCCGTGCCGAAAAGTTTGTTGATTCTGCCTGCGGGAATGATCATGTCGGTTGAATTATGGCGTAAAAATACAAAAAAAACGGTAATCTTCCCGTGGGAAGTTTACCGTTTTTATTCGGATCGGGAAACGTCTTGCCGCGTCCCTTCCCTGTGTCGCCTTATTATTCGGCGGCGGGAGCTTCCGGAGCGGCCTCTTCGGCAGCAGTCTCCGCAGCGGCAGCCTCGGCGGCCTCACGGGCGGCAGCCTCGGCAGCGGCCTTCTTCTCGGCGATTGCGGCAGCGCGCTCCTCCTTGATCTTGGCCTCGGCAGCCAGACGGGCCTTCTCGGCCGACTTGGCGTCGGTGGCCAGCTTGTTGGCCTTGGCTTCGATCTTGCCGGCTTTGGCTTCCATCCACTTGTTGAAGCGGGCTTCTGCCTCGGTTTCGGTGAACGCACCCTTGGCGACGCCGCCCAGCAGGTGTTTCTTGTACATTACGCCCTTGTACGAGAGGATAGCCCGACAGGTGTCCGTAGGTTGTGCGCCTTTCTGTAACCAATCCAGGGCTTTCCCGAAGTCCAGGTCGATCGTAGCAGGATTCGTGTTGGGGTTGTAGGTTCCCAGCTTCTCGATGAATTTACCATCACGTGGCGCTCTGCTATCTGCGGCAACGATGTGATAGAAGGCATAACCCTTCTTACCGTGACGTGCCAGACGAATTTTAACAGCCATTTGCTATAAAATTTTGTTGTAATTAATAAAAAACGCTCACCCCTTCGGGCTTTTAAGCCTGCAAATGTAGGGAAAATATTCCGCCCGGCAAAATAAATGCCCTAAAAAACTGCATTTCACGGCTGTGACGGGGTTGTCCGGAAGAATGGGACGGGCCGCTTCGGGTTGTTGCGGGGCGGGTCGGAAATGAAAGACGGATTGAATTCAATTGCCTGAAAACCAATCCGTCCGTTGTGATCCCGGCGGGATTCGAACCCACGACCGACAGCTTAGAAGGCTGTTGCTCTATCCAACTGAGCTACGAGACCATCGTTGAAACAACGCTGCAAAAGTAAGAAATTTCGGGCCAACTGCAAACTTATCGTCCGATTTCTTGCTCCGGACCCGGACGGTCCGCCATACTCCGGAAAAACGGTCCCGGCTCTATTTCGTGAGGTATTTGTCGAGATACATTTTCAGTTCGCGCGGCATGACGGGCTTGGTGATGAATCCGTTGCATCCCGCCTCCTCGGCGACGCGCCGGTCGGTGTCGAAAGCATAGGCCGTCTGCATGATGACGGGCAGACTGTCCGTATGGAGCCGAATCTCCTTCAGCGCCTCGATACCGTCCATCACAGGCATTTTAATATCCATCAATACGGCGTCGGGATTGTGCGATAGCGCATACGCCACTGCCTCCTTGCCGTTCTTCGCCCAGAGCAGGTCATACTCTTTCTTGAGGATTATTTCCAGCAGCTTGTAATTGCTTTCCACGTCTTCTGCAATCAGGATCAACGGCTTACGTTCGGATGTATTGTTGTCTGTCATTGTGTATTACGTTGCAGTTCCCGCAAATATAGGAAATTTTTTCCAAAACCGTCGTTCGTCAACGGTAAAATGTTCCTTCGAAATGCGTTGCGTTTCCGCATCCGTCGGTGACCGAAAGACGCACGGCGTGGGTGCGCCGCTGCGCCGGCGCGTCGAAGAAATGAACCAGCGTTCCTTTCATCGGAAAACGGTCGCAGGGAACCCATTTGCCGTCGATGTGCAGCCTCCACGAGGCGATGCCCGAGAAGTTGTCCGCGGCGCGGAACCGCACCCCTTCGGCCCGGGTGAGGTCGGCGCCTTCGGCGAAGAGCGGACGGATCGCGGGCGGCAGCGTGTCGGCTACGATCGCCAGGTCTCCGGCCGTCCGCACCGAAGCCGTCACCGCGCCGTCGGCATATGCGCCTCCGACGCAGGCCAGCGAGCCTCTGCGCGTGCGTACGGCCAGTTGGGCGCGTAGTTGCAGCGGGCGCGGCACGCTGCCGCGGAGCGTGACCTCCACGGCGCGGAAAAGGGGCGTCGCGGGGTCGAAGAAACGGTAGGCGGGCGAGAGCACGACGACGCCCGAATCCGCCTGCGGGGCCTCTCCGAGTCCGGGACGGACGAAGATCGGCTCGTAAATCGTCCCTTCGGGAATGCGGACCTCCGCCTCGCGTCCGACGCGCAGGACCGAAGTCCGGTCGGGCCGCAGCGTCACGGCCGTGGTGTCGGCCTCGGCGCGGAACTCCCCGGCGCGTCCGCGGACGGCGAATTCCAGCGTCGAGACATTGCCGCAGTCGTCCTCGGCCTCGATGCGGATGCGGCGCACCTGCCCTTCCGCCGTGCGTATCAGCCCGCGTTCCGCCATCGTCGGGTAGAAACTGTCGGGCGCGCCCTCCAGCTGGGCCAGGCGGATCGCCTCGTTGCGCGAATTGATTTGTATCGGGTAACAGCTCACGGCATCGCTGCAACGCGATATGTCGTAGGTGAAGCTGTCCATGCGGAATTCGAAGCAGGGGATGCCGTCCGCGAAGGCTGTGACGCGCCATACCCCGAAGGAGTTCCAGACATCGTTGCGGCGGTCGGTGACTTCGGCCACGAAATAGCCCCTGCGGCCTACGCCGACGGGTCCGTCGTGCGTCAGGGCGTAACGGCCTGCGGCCGTGCGGATCACGGCGTAGCTCTCCGGGACGCTGCGCACGGGCACGCCCTGCACGGTGTCGACCTCGACGTAGTGCAGGCGCACGATGCGCGGCGGATATTCGTCCCTGGGGCGGATGATTCCTTCGCGGACGGGGTTGTAGAGCCGCTGGGTCTCCGTGTCGCGGATTTCGTAATGGAGGTGCGGGCCGCCCGACGAACCGCTGTCGCCCGAGTAAGCCACCACGTCGCCCTGCTTCACGGGCCAGGTTCCGGGACCGAACCAGAGGTTCACGCCGTTCGAACGGCGTTCGTAACGCTCCCTGCGCACGTGCCGCTCGATGTCGTCGCGGAAACGCCGGAGGTGGCCGTAGACGACCGTCGTGCCGTTGCGGAGCGTGAGGTAGACGGCGCGCCCGTAGCCGCCCGCCTGCAATACCACGCGCGAAACGTAGCCGTCGGCCGCGGCCACGACCGGTTTGCCCTCCTCGGCGTCGGTCTTGATGTCCACGCCCGCATGGAAATGCCCGGGACGGATTTCGCCGAAATTGGCCGAGTAGAGCCGTTGTTTGAGCTCCCGCAGGGGGTAGATGTAGTCGTTGGGGTCGAGTTGCTGGCCTTGTGCCCCGAGGCAGGCCGTCGTAAGCAAAAAAAGTATTAGAAATCGTTGCATGTGTCCGTCTCCCTGACCATTGCCGAGGCTGCGTCCATGACGGCCTCGTAGTCGTATCCGAGCGAAAGCCCGTAGCGTATCAGTTTGGTTTTCAGTTCGTATTGCGAGGCGTATTTCACCGTCCGGGCCTTGCGTTCGAGCTGCTGCGCGAGCCGCTCGCCCATTGCCGGACGGTCGGCCTGCGACAACGCCGCGTCGATCCGTTCCTTCGAAACCCCCTTGCGTTGGAGCGCCGTGCGGATTTTGTACTCGCCCCAGCCGCTGAGCCGCAGTTTTTCGCGCACGAAGGCCTCGGCGTAGCGGCTGTCGTCGATAAAGCGGTCGCGCACCAGCCGGCCGAGCACCTGCTCGGCATCCTTTTCCGCCACTCCCCAGCCGCGCATCAGCCGCCGGGCGTCGCCCTCCGACTTTTCGGCGCGGGCGCAGAGGCGCATCAGCGCCGCGAGCGCCTCGTCGGGCGTTTTGTCGCGTTTTTTCCTTATTTCAGCCGGGTGCATACCATGCGCGGTTTTCCGAAGAGGTCCTCGCGGACCTCGGTGTCGGTGTATCCTTCGGCGCCGAGCATGCGGACGATCTCCGCCGCGGCGCGTTCGTAAATCTCGAACCAAAGACGTCCGCCGGGCGTCAGCATCTGCCGTCCCGCCCGGGCGATGGCGCGGTAGAAACGGATGGCGTCGTCGTCGGGGACGAACAGCGCCAGGCCGGGTTCGTGGTCGCGGACGTTGGGGTGCATCGCCGCGCGGTCGCTCTCGGGGACGTAGGGCGGATTCGATACGATCGCGTCGAACCGCTCCGGAAAAGCCTCCTCCAGCCCGTTCAGGGCATCGGCTTTGCGGAGCGTGACCGCCGCGCCGAGTTGTTGGAAATTCTCCGCCGCCACGGTCAGCGCGTCGTCCGAGATGTCGGCGGCGAAGACCTCCGTCCCGGGCATCCCCAGAGCCAGCGAAGCCGCGATGCAGCCGCTGCCCGTCCCTACGTCCAGCAGCCTCCGGGCTTCGCGCTCCCCGTGCAGGATTGCGTCGACCAGCTCTTCGGTTTCGGGCCGCGGGATCAGAACCCCTTCGCGTACGGCGAAGCGGCGGCCGTAAAATTCCGTGTGTCCGACGACGTATTGCAACGGCTCGCCCGCAGCCAGACGGGCTGCGGACTCTTCCAGCCCTTCGACGGCGAGTTCCGCTTCCGGGTCGGTCAGCAGGGCCGACGGCGAAAGCCCCGAAAGCTCCGCCACGGCGGCCAGCGCGATGCTGCGGGCTTCGCGTGCGTCGTAAAGTCCCGTGAGCCGTGCGGCCAGCGCGTCGATGCTCCCGCGGCGCGTCATTGGCGGATGAAGTTGGCCAGGGCGATGGCCACGGCGGCTTCGACGACCACCGCGCCGCGCAGGGCGACGCAGACGTCGTGGCGGCCGTGGATTTCCAGCGGTTCGACCCTGTTGGTCGCCAGGTTGTAGGTGATCTGTTCGCGGCCGATGCTCGGCGTGGGTTTCAGCGCCGCGCGCACCACGATCTCGTTGCCGTTGGTGATGCCTCCGTTGATGCCCCCGGCGTTGTTGGTCGCCGTCGTGCCGTCGCAGTCGGTGAAGCTGTCGTTGTTCTCCGAGCCGCGCAGACGCGCTCCGGCGAATCCGCTGCCGAATTCGACCCCCTTGACCGCCGGGACGGCGAACAGCAGGTGGGCGATCATGCTTTCGGCCGAGTCGAAGAAGGGCTGTCCCAGGCCGAGGGGCACGCCCTGCACGCGGCATTCGACGATGCCGCCCACCGAGTCGCGGTCGGCCGCCGCGGCATGCAGCACCTCGTTGAAACGTTCGGGGTCGGTGCAGCCGCCGATCTCGGTCAGCCGGGTCGCGAAGCGGATGCTTGCGGGCAGCATCTTTTTGGCCACGACGCCCGCGGCGACCAGCGCCACCGTGAGGCGCGCCGAGAAGTGTCCGCCGCCGCGCGGATCGTTGAATCCGGCGAATTTGTGGTAGGCCACCAGGTCGGCGTGCGAGGGGCGGTAGTGGCGCATGACGGTCGAGTAGTCCTGCGAGTGGGTGTTGGTGTTGGCGAATTCGATGGTCAGCGGCGCGCCCGTCGTGTAGCCGTCGTAGACTCCCGACACGATCTGCGGTACGTCGGGTTCGCGCCTCGGCGTCGTGCCGGGCGCTCCGCTGCGGCGTCGCGCGAGGTCTTCGGCGAAGTCCTCCTCCGAGAGCGGGATGCCCGCCGGGACGCCGTCCAGCGAAATGCCTATCTGGTGTCCGTGCGACTCGCCCCAGATGGCGAGCCGGAAATTGTGTCCGAATTGGTTCATGGGCGGTTTGGTGTTTTAGACCCGAATATGTTCCAGGTCCTCGAAGAACCCGGGATAGCTTTTGGCGACGCTCTCGGCCCCCTCGATCTCCACGGCTTCGTCCGAGCGCAGGGCGGCGACGGCCAGCGACATGGCCATGCGGTGGTCGCCGTGGCTCTGCGTGCGTGCCGCGCGGACCTTTCCGCCGCGTATTTTCATCAGATCCTCCTCCGAGGTGTCGACCTCGATGCCCAGTTTGGCATACTCCTCGCGGATGGCCTCCGAGCGGTTGCATTCCTTGTATTCGAGGCGCGAGGTTCCCCGGATGACGCTCACTCCGTCGGCCGCGGCGGCCAGCGCGGCCAGCGCCGGGAACAGGTCGGGACAGTTCGTGGCGTCGAATTCGAAGGCCCGGAGTGGCCTGTGCAGGGCCGTCACCGAGTCCTCCTCGTTGATCACGGCGGCTCCTGCGCGCACCAGCGCGGTGCAGATGGCCGTGTCGGCCTGCTTCGAGAGCATCGAGACGTTGCGCACTGTGACCTCTCCGGCCGTGGCGCCCGCCACCAGCAGCATCGCCGCGGCGCTCCAGTCGCCCTCGATGCTGAAATAGGTCGAACGGTAGCGCTGCCGTCCGGGGATGTAGAACTCCTCGTAGTCGCGCTGGCTGATTTCGATGCCGAAGCGCGCGGCCGTGTCGAGAGTCATATCTAAATAAGGTGTCGAGACCGCTCCGCGTACGTGCAGCGAGGTGTCGCGCCTGGCCAGCGGCAGCGCGAGCAGCAGCCCCGTGATGAACTGCGACGAGACCGACCCGTCGACTTCGGCCTCTCCGCCCTGGATCGGGCCGCAGACCTCGATGGGGAGGAATCCCCCGTTGTCGCGGACCCGCACGCCCAGCCGGCGGAGCGGTTCGAACATCATCTGCATCGGGCGGCGCAGCAGCGAGCCGCGCCCCTCGATGGTGACGGGTGTGGGGCAGAGCGATGCCACGGGCGTGAAAAGACGTGTCGAGAGGCCCGATTCGCCGACGTTGAGCACGCAGCCCTTCGGGGACAGTCCGCCTTCGATCGAGAGCGATGTGGGGTCGACCCGGCGCACCCGCGCGCCGAGCGTCTCGATACATTGCAGGGCGGAACGCGTGTCGTCGCAGAATTCGATGTTGCGCAGCACCGAAACCTCCTCCGAGAGCAGTGCCGCTGCGAGGGCACGCTGTGCATAGCTTTTCGAACAGGGCGGCGTCAGCGTGCCTTTGACGCGGCCCGGCGGAACCGTTTTATCCATATTTACTCATTAACCTCCTGTCCCTTGCGGTTTTTCATCTCCTGCGTCAGCTGATGGCTCTTCTTCAGCTCGAAATGCTGCCCGAGGTAGACCTTGCGGACCATCGGGTCGGCGGCCAGCTCTTCGGCCGTACCCGTTTTCAGGATCTCTCGTCGACGTTGTGGTCGGTGATGATCACGCCGATGTTCTTGTGCTTGAGCGTCGCCACGATCGACTGGATGTCCTCCACGGCGATCGGGTCCACGCCGGCGAACGGTTCATCCAGCAGGATGAACGCCGGATTGATGGCCACGGCGCGCGCGATCTCCGTACGGCGGCGTTCGCCGCCCGAGAGCTGTATGCCGAGGCTTTTGCGCACCTTTTGCAGTCGGAACTCCTCGATCAGCGCCTCGACGCGTTCGTTCTGGTACTCCTTCGAGAAGGAGGTCATCTCCAGCACGGCCCGTATGTTGTCCTCCACCGACAGGCGGCGGAATACCGACGCCTCCTGCGCCAGATAGCCTACGCCGAGCTGGGCGCGGCGGTATACGGGCAGGTCCGTCAGTTCGGAGGCCTGGCCTTCGTCGCTTTCGAGGAAAATGCGCCCTTCGTTGGGCTTGATCAGTCCCACGATCATGTAGAAGGTCGTGGTCTTGCCGGCTCCGTTGGGACCCAGAAGGCCTACGATCTCTCCCTGGTTGACGTCGATCGACACGTGGTCGACGACGGTCCGGGCTTTGTATTTCTTGACGAGCTCGCTGGTGTAAAGACGCATTGCGTTTCGATAATTTTTTTACAAAGTTATGCTTTTTTCCGAAAAGTTTTTTATCTTTACATTGAATTTTATGATTTTTAAAGCATACTATCGGCGAAATGAAACAATTTGATTCTTCCCTGCTGCATGACAAGCTGAAGGAGTACTTCGGCTTTTCGTCGTTCAAGGGAAACCAGGAAGCGGTGATCCGCAATGTGCTGGAAGGCAAGGATACTTTCGTGCTGATGCCCACGGGCGGCGGCAAGTCTTTGTGCTACCAGTTGCCGGCCATGCTGATGGACGGCGTTGCGATCGTCATATCGCCGCTGATCGCCCTGATGAAGAATCAGGTCGACGCCATGCGCACCTTCTCGGCCGAGTCGGGGATCGCGCATTTCCTGAATTCGTCGCTCAACAAGACCGCCGTGGCGCAGGTTCGGCAGGACGTGCTCGACGGCAAGACCAAATTGCTCTATTTCGCACCCGAGTCGCTCACCAAGGAGGACAACGTGGCGTTCCTGCGCAAGATAAAGGTTTCGTTCTACGCCATCGACGAGGCGCACTGCATTTCGGAGTGGGGACACGACTTCCGCCCGGAGTACCGCCGCATCCGGCCGATCATCAACGAGATCGGCTCGGCGCCGCTGATCGCCCTGACGGCTACGGCCACGCCCAAGGTGCAGCTCGACATCCAGAAGAATCTGGGCATGTCCGACGCCTCGGTCTTCAAATCGTCGTTCAACCGCCCGAACCTCTACTACGAAATCCGGCCCAAGCACAACGTCGACCACGACATCATCCGTTTCATCAAGCAGAACGAGGGCAAGAGCGGCATCATCTACTGCCTGAGCCGCAAGAAGGTCGAGGAGCTGACCGAGTTGCTCGTGGCCAACGGCATCCGGGCGCTGGCCTACCACGCCGGGATGGATGCGTCGACGCGCGCCGCCAATCAGGACGACTTCCTGATGGAGCGCGTCGAGGTGATCGTGGCGACGATCGCTTTCGGCATGGGCATCGACAAACCCGACGTGCGCTATGTCATCCACTACGACATTCCCAAGTCGCTCGAAGGCTATTATCAGGAGACGGGCCGTGCCGGCCGCGACGGCGGCGAGGGCTACTGCCTGACCTTTTACAGTTACAAGGACATCCAGAAACTCGAGAAGTTCATGCAGGGCAAGCCCATCGCCGAACAGGAGATCGGCAAGCTGCTGCTGCTGGAGACGGTTTCCTACGCCGAGAGTTCGATGTGCCGCCGCAAGACGCTGCTGCACTATTTCGGCGAGGACTATACCGAGGACAACTGCGGCAACTGCGACAACTGCCGCAATCCCAAACCGAAGGTCGATGCCCGGGCTGCGCTCAAGATGGCGCTCGAAGCCCTGCGCGACATCGGAGACAAGTTCAAGGCCGACTATCTGGTCAACGTTCTGGTGGGCAAGACCACGGCCCTGATCAAGAGCTACGGGCACAACAAGTCGAAATGGTTCGGTGCGGGCGCCGAGCACGACGCCCGTTTCTGGGGCGCGGTGCTGCGTCAGGCTTTGATACTGGGCCTCATCGACAAGAATATCGAAAACTACGGGCTGATTTCGGTCAACAAGAAGGGCGAGGGCTATATCGCCCTGCCGTTCCCGGTGACCGTGACCCTCGACCACGACTACGACGAGGAGGAGAAGGAGTCCGAGTCCGTGGCTCCGATGGGCAAGGGCGGCGCGGCCGACGAGGAGCTGTTCTCGATGCTGAAGGACCTGCGCAAGAAGGTCGCCAAGCAGCACGGGCTGCCGCCGTTCGTCATTTTCCAGGACCCGTCGCTGGAGGACATGGCCGTGCAGTACCCGATCACGTTCGAAGAGATGCAGAACATCACGGGCGTCGGCGTGGGCAAGGCGCGCAAGTTCGGCGAGGAGTTCATCCGCCTGATCAAGGCCTATGTCGAGGAGAAGGAGATCATCCGTCCGCAGGACATGATCGTCAAGGGCGTGGCCAGCAAGTCGGGCAACAAGATCTTCATCATCCAGTCGATCGACCGCAAGATGGATTTCGAGGACATCGCCCGCGCCAAGGACCTCGACTTCGACGAACTGCTGACCGAGATCGAAGGCATCGTCAACGCCGGAACGAAACTCGATATTTCCTACTATCTGAAGGAGTTCATGGACGAGGACAAGATCGAGGACATTTACCTCTACTTCAAGGAGGACGCCGAGAGCGACTCGCTCGACGCGGCCATCGAGGAGCTGGGGGCCGATTATACCGAGGAGGAGATACGCCTGGTGCGCATTAAGTTTATGTGCGAGCAGGGCAACTGATTTTCGGTTTTACAGGGTGTTTTCCGCTCTTCGTCTGCGGCCCGGGACCGTCCTGCTTTTGCAGCTTCTGCTCGGGTCCGAAGCCCGGAAACCGTTCCTCCGGAATCAAAAAGCAGATGAAACGGGGTTGGCCTTCGGGTGCCGCTGGCAAGGACGTAACTAACCGATATAACCTAATTTTGACGCCTATGAACAAGAAGACTTTTACTTTAGCCGTGATTTTTCTGATCTGCGCGCTGGGGTGGCTCGGGGCCAATGTCTATTGGCGGGTGACGCGCTCCAACTGCGTGAATGTGTTCGATCTGGTCGTGGGCGTGCTGTTCGTCGCGGCCGGAGTCGGAATGGTGTATAACGAGTTCAACAAAAAGAAATGCAGACACCTCGATGAGGTGAACAAGCACAAAATTCCCTGACCGATGCGTGCGATAGACCGTTTTCAGGCCGTCATGGCCGTCGTATTTTTCATAGGGACCCTGGTTTCGGCCTGGCGGGTCGCCGTCGCCGACGGAGGGGACATCTGGTACGTTCCCGTGATCATGGCCCTGGCATCCGCCGCGATGACCGTCGGCGCGTTGCAGCACCGGAAAAGGAAAGTTACCCAAAATAAGGATTGACATGAAAACCAATCTTATGCAGCTCCTGCGCCTCGTACTGATGGTGCTGGCTGTCGCGGGCGTCATCTATGCCATCGAATTCATGGAGCGCGGCATCGCCGTGTGGTTCTGGGTTGCGCTGCTCGGTATCGGGTTCGTGGGCCTGCTCTATACGTTC
This sequence comes from Alistipes sp. 56_sp_Nov_56_25, assembly GCF_001915285.1. Lineage (NCBI taxonomy): Bacteria > Pseudomonadati > Bacteroidota > Bacteroidia > Bacteroidales > Rikenellaceae > Alistipes > Alistipes sp. 56_sp_Nov_56_25. The sequence continues at coordinate 24,239 of NZ_MNQF01000029.1, read as the reverse complement.
CGCCTGACGCAGCGCCGCGTGGCCCGGGAAAATCGCGAGCGGCAGCGGCTCGAAAAGAAGCGCAGCCGCCGTTCGAAACGCTGACCGGGGCTGTAACCGGAGGATGTCGGTCGTTTTGCCGGTTCCGGGTGCGTGACCCGGCCGGAATCGTTTTCCGGGGTCCGCAGGTTCCGTGCGGCTCTTTCGGCCGGGACCGCTCGTCCGGTCGTTTGGACGTTGACCCCGGCTCGGAGCGCTGCTCCGAATCTTCGGTTCTGTCCGATCAGCCCCCCCCCTCCTGCATGCGCCGGCCGCCGGACAATCTTGTCCGGCGGCCGGCGCATGTTCAGTTCTGAATCGAGGCGAGCGTTCCGTTTTCGAAATAAAGGTAGCTGTTTGTTCCGTAGACCCATTGTTCGTGTACGCCCCAACTGCCCGACATGGTGTTGATGTCTTCGGGCGACCCCCATGCCTCACGGCACATTTCCCGGGTCATACCGATCCGGACTTTGCCCTCCAGGATCAGCTCGGCAGTAGCCTTGCCGTATTTCCGGTAGAGCGCAGCCTTACGTTCCTTCTGCTCTTTTTCCTGTTGCAGGCGGGCCTCTTCGCGCTTCCGGGCCTCCTCGGCGCGCTGGGCGTATACCTCTTCGGACGGGGTGAAGATCAGCTCTTCCATGAAGGCGCGGTCGCTGCCGAGGGTGTATCCTTCGACGCCGAAAGGTGTCGGGTAGCGGCAAAGCGGGATGTAAATCCGCACGCTGTCCTCTTTCCGTTCGAATACGAACGCGGGCACGGCGTAACCCGTTCCGTCGCCGATCAGCCGGAGGTCGAGGCACTTCAGTTCCGTGCCGAAATTCAGCCGGTTCTCTTCGCCCTGCATGGTCTTGGCCTGCAATCCGAAGTATCCGGAAACATATCCCGGAGCTTCGGGTTTGCGCTTCGTGAGGAAGAACTCCCTGCCGACGTATGCCGCACGGTACTTCTCGATCAGCCCTTCGACGACGACCGGGTAATATTCGTCCCGCAGGTTCGTTTTGTCTTTTCCCGCATGTGCATACCAATAGAGTGTTTCTCCCTCTTTGGATCGGAGCCGGAAAACCCGGAACGCCTCTCCCTGGATTCTGTGTGTCTTGAGACCTGTTATTTCGAAGGTTTTTCCTTCGATGGCTTCCGCCGGGGTGAACCAGCCCGTTTCGGGAGCCGTCGGAAAGAGGTCCCGTCCGAGAACGTGCGACTCCATTGTCGTGCATCCGCAGGCGGCTGTCGTTTCGTCTTTGTAGAACCGGGGACGGTAGGTATCGCTGTAAAGGGTGTCGATCCGGAAATCCTCGGGGCGGACCTTTCTGCGGGGTTTGCGTAGCCATGTGGTGTCGACGCGCACGACGGCGGGCGTTTCCGCGAGGAAGTTGACGTAGGCGGCCGGGCGGAGATCGGCGTGAATGTCCCGGGGATAGAACAGGATGCGTTGCCCGACGAGGCTTTCGTAATAGGCGGCGTCGCCGCCCGTGCGGATGTTTGCCGTCGAATCGTATACCGCCGGCGCGGTTTTCTCCGGCGCGGCGCCGTGCGGCAGGACGGATTGGACTTTGAGTTGTGCCGAAGCGTCTGCGATGCAGCAGAGACCGAGCAGGGTGGGGAGGAGGCGTTTCATCTTTTTGTCGTATGGACCCAAAGGTAGCGATAATTCCTGTCTTTGGCGCCGCAGCGGCGCTTTTATTTGCCGGAGCGCTTTGCAATTCGCCGGCGATTCGGTTTTGAGCCGGCTTTTTCTTATCTTTGCTGCCTACAATGTAAAGTTTATGGGAGAAGTAAGGGCAAAAAAGGCGCTGGGACAGCATTTTCTGGTCGACCTGAATATCGCACGCAAAATCTGCGATTCGCTTTCGGGCGGCAGTGCGGCCGGCGGACCGTGTACGGTGCTCGAAGTGGGGTGCGGCATGGGCGTGCTGACGCAGTTCCTGCTGCGGCGCAGCGACATCGTGACCTGGGGCGCCGAGATCGACCCGGAGAGCGTCGCATACCTCCACGCGCACTACCCGGAGTTCGCGCCGCGGCTCGTCGCGGGCGATTTCCTCGGGATGAACCTGCGCGAACGCTTTCCCGAAGGACTGAAAATCATCGGCAACTTCCCCTATAACATCTCGTCCCAGATTTTTTTCAAGGTGCTGGAGAACCGCGATCTCGTTCCCGAGTGCGTGGGCATGATCCAGAAGGAGGTCGCCGTGCGGCTGGCCGAGCCTCCCGGTTCGAAGGAGTACGGCATCCTGTCGGTGCTCCTGCAGGCGTGGTACGACATCGAATACCTTTTTACGGTGAACGAGACGGTTTTCAACCCGCCTCCGAAGGTCAAGAGCGCCGTGATCCGCCTGCGCCGCAACGCCACGGAGCGTCTCGGCTGCGACGAAACCCTGTTCGTGAAGGTGGTGAAAGCCTCCTTCGGCCAGCGGCGCAAGATGATCCGCAACTCGCTGAAGTCCGTGTTCGGCGATTTCGGCGGGGCCGAGCACCCCTTCTTCACCCGGCGCGCCGAGCAGCTGGGCGTCGCCGAGTTCGTGGAGCTAACGAATTGGGTTTCGCGATTTTCGATTTTATAGGGCATCTTTGCACTTGCATTCGTGCGGCACGAATGGGACGTATTTCGATACTACCCATCCGTGCCGCTCTTCGTTTAAGCACAAATCTGTTCCGGCGACCACCGTCACCAGGTCTTCGCGGCGGAGGTATTTCCGGGCCAGCTGCTGCACCCCGGCGGGCGTCATCTCCCGGATACGGCGTATGTTGCTGCCGATCACCGTGTTGTCGCAGCCGCAGAGGATGTTTTCGATCGTCACGTCGGCGATGCCGAACGGCCCGTCGAGAATGCGCATCATCTCGCCCGTCATCATGTTTTTCACCAGCTCCAGTTCCGCTTCCGGCATCGGCTCCGCGCCGAGGCGTTCGATCTCGGCGTAAATCTCCCGCAGAGCCTCCTGCGTCACGTCCGCGCCGACCTGGGCCGCTATGGCGAAATAGCCTTCGCGTTCGAAGTTGACCATCGCCGAGACCACGCCGTAGGTGTAGCCGTGCTCTTCGCGGAGGTTCTGCATCAGGCGCGAGCCGAAATAGCCGCCCAGGGCCGTCGCCACGACCTGCATGCCCAAAAAATCGGGATGCGTGCGCGGGAACAGCAGGCGGCCGATGCGCAGCGACGACTGCACGGCCCCCGGGTACTCGACGAACGCCGTATGCGTGGTCTCGGGCGCGGGGAAGGCGGGCGGCGCTTCGGCCGCGCCGCGGGGAATCCGTCCGGCAAGCTCCGCCACGGCCTTCAGCTCGTGGTCGCCGATGCGCCCGCTGCACACGACGAAGCAGTTTTCGGCGGTGTAGAACCGGCGGTAGAATCCCGCCACGTCGTCGCGCGTGAGGCTGTCGTAGGCCTCCTCGTGCGACGAGACGCCGTAAGGATGCCGCTCCCCGAACAGCGCCCGTGCGAAGGCCTCGCGGGCCTTCACGTCGATCTTCGCCCGCTCGACCGCCAGCCGCTGTCTGCGTTTGGCGGCGTAGGTGCGCAGCTCCTCCTCGGGGAATGCGGGGCAGAGCAGGATCTGCTCCGCTACGGCGAGCGTCGGGTCGAAGAATTTCGAGAGGGTGGCGAAATTGATGTAGGCGTAGTCGCGGTCGACGTTCACGTCGTACCACGAGCCGTAGTAGTCGAGTTGTTCGGCGATCTGGTGCGCCGTCATGTCGCGTGAGCCTTCGGAGAGGAGGTTGGCGGCGGCCGACGCCGAGAAGGGCGCCTGCTGGAGGGCCGATCCGGCGCGGAAGACGAACGAGATGCGCAGCACCTCGAAATCGTCGGAGGCGAGCGTGTAGAGTCCGATGCCGTTGGGCAGCGTCGTGCGGCGGGCTTCGGCGACCTCGACCTGCGAGGGAGTTATGCGGGGTTGTGTCATTTCCTGGCGTTGTAAATGAGTGTGGAACTGTTTTCGGGCCGAAGCGTGCGGCGGCTGAACGAGCGGATGTCCTCGTCGGTGACGGCGCGGTAGCGGTCCACCTCGCGGTTGATCAGGGAGAGGTCGCCCAGCATCTCGTAGAACCCGAGGTTCATCGCCTTGTTCATCACGTTCAGTTCGCCGAAGAGCGTGTTGGCTTCGAATTTGTTCTTGACCTTTTCGATTTCGTATGCGGTCGCGACGGTCGTTTGCAGGGCTTCGATCTCTTCGCGGAAAGCCGCTTCGGCCGCTTCAGGCGTCACGCCCGGGAGCAGCTGGCCCGTGAAGACGAACAGTCCCGGATCGACGTCGCCCGTGATGTAGGCGTTGACGCTCGACAGCAGGTTGCGTTCTTTGACGAGGTGCGTGTAGAGGCGTCCCGAGTCGCCGCCCGAGAGCAGGTCCGAAACCAAGTCGGCGGTGTAGAAATCGGGCTTGGTGCGTGCGCACATGTGATAGGCTACGGTGACGGTCGAGGCCGGCACGTCGCGTTCGACCTCCTGGCGGCGGGCCTGTGTCTGCATGGGTTCCTGCGGGATGGCGGCCGTCGCGGACGGGTGGTCGGCGAGCGGCGCGAACCACTTTTCGGCCAGCTCCAGCATCCGCTCCTCCTCCATGTCGGCCGAGATCGACAGAATGGCGTTCGACGGGCGGTAGTGGGTGCGGTAGAAGGACTCGACGTCCGCGAGCGTGGCTCCGGCGATATGGTCGGTCGCCAGGCCGATGGCCGCCCAGCGGTAGGGGTGGACCTTGTAGGCGAGCGCCCGCAGCAGCATCGTCTGGTCGCCGTAGGGCTGGTTGAGGTATCGCTGGCGGAACTCCTCGATCACCACCTTCTTCTCGGCTTCGAGCTTGGCGGGGGTGATGTCGAGTCCCTCCATGCGGTCGCTTTCGAGCCAGAGGGCCGTTTCGAGGTTGTCCTTCGGGAGCGTGATGTAGAAATCCGTGTAGTCGTTGTTGGTGAAGGCGTTGTTGTCGCCCGAAGCCATCTGCACCGGAAGGTCGAAATTCTCCACGGTGCGCGTTCCGCGGAACATCAGGTGTTCGAACAGGTGGGCGAATCCCGTGCGTGCGGGGTTTTCGTTGCGCGCGCCGACCCGGTAGAGGATATTCACGGCGGCGAGTTTCGACGCCCGGTCGCGGTTGACCACGACGGTCAGCCCGTTGGGGAGTGTTTTTCTGGTGTATGGAATCATAGTTGCGCAAAGGTACGAAAAAGTCCGGTGGCTGCAAACCGGGATTGCGTGGGGTGGTCCCGTAGAACCTTCCGGCAGATAAAAGGGCGGTCGCGCCCCCGGGGACCGTAAAAAAGCAGCGGCGGGAAATACAAGTGACGCCTCATTGTTCGGAAAATGGATTCGGTGACTATGAAGAAGTTTGGGATAGGAATCCATCGCTCCCGCCGCTGCATGACCGGTACATCGGCAGAAACGAGAAGAGTGCTGCCGAGATCCTGGCTCCTGCGGCTCTGGTAAAGCCTGTAAACCCCTCACATCAGCGCGCTCCCTTCGGGTACGATCCATTGTGGGTTTACAAAAAATTTACCAGATTTCAGGAGCCCCAATATAACCGTTTCAATAACGATATTTAAAGAACGAATGCAAACGTGTTTCCGAGGGCAAAGTTAATAAAAAATCCCGGTTTGCGGCCAATGTGTCCGAAAGTCCTATTCATAAACCTTATTTTTGCGGCTCCGTCCGTCCGGCCTGCGGTCCGCGCGCCGCGCGCCGTGTCCGGACGCGGCGTTTCCGCCCTCGGGATGCGTGCGCCTGCGGGTAATTCACTATTGGTTAGCCTGTTCTGCAACTCGGTGATTTCCCGGCAGTTTGTTGTTAATTGAATAACAACCCGGCTGTTATTCGATTCACATTTGAAATGTCGAAAAATAACGCTTTTTTGAACAAAAGTAAGTGCGGATTCTCGGCTGAAATTGCTATCTTTGCATCGCCCGTGTTTCCGGGCTGTGTCTGGATTGTTAGGAAAAACACACAAATATCATCTAAATTTCAACTAAAATGGCAGAAAAGAAATTTATCACTTGTGATGGTAACTACGCTGCGGCCCATGTGGCTTACATGTTCTCGGAAGTCGCGGCCATCTATCCCATCACGCCGTCGTCGACGATGGCCGAGCTCGTGGACGAGTGGGCCGCCCAGGGCCGTAAAAATATCTTCGGAGAGACCGTTAAAGTCGTTGAAATGCAGTCCGAGGCCGGAGCCGCAGGCGCCGTGCACGGATCGTTGCAGAGCGGCGCCCTGACCTCGACGTTCACCGCTTCGCAGGGTCTGCTGCTGATGATCCCCAACATGTACAAGATCTCCGGCGAGCTGCTTCCGGGCGTGTTCCACGTTTCGGCGCGTGCGCTGGCCGCACAGTCGCTGTCGATTTTCGGCGATCATCAGGATGTGATGGCGGCCCGCCAGACGGGTTTTGCCATGCTGGCCACCTCGTCGGTGCAGGAGGTCATGGACCTCGCCGGCATCGCGCACCTCGTGTCGCTGAAGGCCCGCGTTCCGTTCCTGCACTTCTTCGACGGTTTCCGCACCTCGCACGAGATCCAGAAGATCGAACTGATCGACGAAGCCGCGCTGACGGCGCTGCTCGACCGCGACGCCCTGAAGGAGTTCCGCGCCCGCGCTTTGAACCCCGAACATCCCGTTACGCGCGGTACGGCCCAGAACCCCGACATCTATTTCCAGACGCGCGAGGCTTCGAACAAGTTCTACGACGCCATTCCCGACATGGTGGCCGACACCATGAAGGAGATTTCGAAGATCACGGGACGCGACTACAAGCCGTTCGTCTACTACGGCGCGAAGGACGCCGAGAACGTGATCGTCGCCATGGGTTCGGTGACCGAGACCATCAAGGAGACGGTCGACTACCTGATGGCCAAGGGCGAAAAAGTTGGTGTCGTCACCGTGCACCTCTACCGCCCGTTCTCGGTGAAATACCTGATGGCCGTGCTTCCCGAGAGTGTGAAGCGCGTCTGCGTGCTCGACCGCACGAAGGAGCCGGGAGCCAACGGCGACCCGCTGTATATGGATGTCGTGGAGGCGTTCGCCGCCTGTCCGTGCGACCGCAAGCCGCTCGTCATCGGCGGGCGTTACGGCCTTTCGTCGAAGGACACCACTCCGGCGCAGATGCTGGCCGTGTTCGAGAACCTGAAGATGAACGAGCCGAAGAACCAGTTCACGGTGGGTATCGTCGACGACGTGACGTTCCGTTCACTGCCCGTCGGCGAGGAGATTTCGCTCGCGAAGCCCGGCACGTTCGAGGGCCTCTTCTTCGGTCTGGGCGCCGACGGCACGGTGGGCGCCAACAAGAACTCGATCAAGATCATCGGCGGCACGACCGACAAGTACTGCCAGGCCTATTTCTCCTATGACTCGAAGAAATCGGGCGGCTACACCTCGTCGCACCTGCGTTTCGGCGACCTGCCGATCACGTCGCCCTATCTGGTGACCACCCCCGACTTCGTGGCTTGCCACGTGCCTTCGTACGTCGACAAGTACGACGTGCTGAAGGGGCTGAAGACCGGCGGTTCGTTCCTGCTGAACTCGGTGCACGACGCCGAGACGACCTGCGCGACGCTGCCCGACCACATGAAGGTCTACCTGGCCAAGAACAAGATCAACTTCTATATCATCAACGCCACGAAGATCGCCGCCGAGCTGGGTCTGGGTTCGCGTACGAACACCATCATGCAGTCGGCCTTCTTCAAGATCGCCAATGTCATTCCGTTCGACAAGGCCGTCGAGGAGATGAAGAAAGCCATTCTGAAATCCTACGGCAAGAAGGGCGAGGACATCGTCAACATGAACTATGCGGCCGTCGACGCCGGCGGCAACGCCGTGGTGAAGGTCGAGGTTCCGGCCGAGTGGGCGAATATCGTCGTGAAGGAGGAGGAGCACACGGCCGATGCCGCGCGTCCCGACTTCGTGAAGAAGATCGTCGACCCGATCAACGCCCTGAAAGGCGACCTGCTGCCCGTTTCGGCCTTCAACGGCCGCGAAGACGGCACGTGGGACAACGGCACGGCCGCTTATGAGAAGCGCGGCATCGCCGTCAACGTTCCCGAGTGGAAGATCGGGAACTGTATCCAGTGCAACCAGTGCGCCTATGTCTGCCCCCACGCCGTGATCCGTCCGTTCCTCGCCACCGAGGAGGAGGCCGCCGCTTCGGGCGTGGAGTGGAAGCAGGGCCTCGGCGAGACCAAGGAGTACAAGTTCCGCATCCAGATTTCGCCGATGGACTGTACGGGTTGTTCGAACTGCGTCGACGTCTGCCCCGCCAAGGATAAGGCGCTCGTGATGCGCCCGCTGGAGGAGCAGATGCCCCAGCAGAAGAATTGGGATTACATCACCAAAAATATCGGTTACAAGCAGGTCGTCGACAAGACCAAGTCGGTCAAGAACCTTCAGTTCGCACAGCCGTTGTTCGAGTTCTCGGGCGCTTGCGCAGGCTGCGGCGAGACCCCCTATATCAAGGCCATTTCGCAGCTGTTCGGCGACAAGATGATGGTTGCCAACGCCACGGGCTGCACCTCGATCTACTCGGGTTCGGCTCCCTCGACGCCCTACTGCACCAACGCCGCCGGCCAGGGTCCCGCATGGGCCAACTCGCTCTTCGAGGACAACGCCGAGTTCGGTTTGGGTATGCACGTCGGCGTGGAGAAACTCCGCGACCGCGTCCAGGAGACGATGGAGAAGGCCATCGCCAACTGCACCAAGTGCTCCGAGGAGTTGAAAGCCGTGATGAAGGAGTGGATCGAAAACCGCGGCTCGTCGGCCAAATCGGCCGAGGTTACGGCGCGCCTGATCCCGCTGCTGGAGGCCTGCGGCTGCGACTACTGCAAGGAGATTCTCGAGCACAAGGACTGGCTCGTGAAGAAGTCGCAGTGGATCATCGGCGGCGACGGCTGGGGTTACGACATCGGTTACGGCGGCGTGGACCACGTGCTGGCCACGGGTCAGGATGTGAACATCCTCGTCGTGGACACCGAGGTCTACTCGAACACCGGCGGTCAGTCGTCGAAATCGACTCCCGTGGGTGCCGTCGCCAAGTTCGCATCGAGCGGCAAGCGCATCCGCAAGAAAGACCTCGGCGCGATGGCCATGACCTACGGTTATGTCTATGTGGCGCAGGTTTCGATCGGCGCTTCGCAGCAGCAGCTCTTCAACGTGCTCAAAGAGGCCGAGGCTTATCCCGGACCTTCGCTCGTGATCGCCTACGCTCCGTGTATCAACCACGGCATCAAGGGCGGCATGACCCGCACGCAGACCGTCGGCAAGGAGGCCGTAGCCTGCGGCTACTGGCACCTGTGGCACTACAATCCGCTGCTTGAGGAGCAGGGCAAGAACCCGTTCGTGCTCGATTCGAAAGAGCCGGATTGGTCGAAGTTCCGCGAATTCCTGCTGAAGGAGGTGCGCTACACCTCGCTCCAGAAGTCGTTCCCTGCCGAGGCCGACGAACTGTTCGCCGCTGCGGAGGAGAACGCCAAGTGGCGTTACAACGGCTACAAGCGTCTCGCGCAGATGGAGTACTAACCGTCTGTTCCCGCTGTAAGGGTCGCATCCCACACGGGGTGCGGCCTTTTTTGGGCGGTATTCCGCGAACGCCCGAAGCGTCGCCGGCGTTGGAAGGCCGTGCTTTCATCCTTTTCGGCAGCCGGTTGTTGCGCAACCCGAATATATTGCCTATATTTGTCTGACGGAAACAGGCCCGAGGCGAAGAAACGCTTTTCTCTGCTCGCCGCCGTTTGATCGTCTGCTGTGCCTTGCGGATTGGATGCACGCCGTGCGCCCTTGTCGCCGGCACGCCCCGCCGACGGGCCGACGGGAACACCCGCGGCTGCCGAGCCGTCCATGACTGGATCAAACCCGGCGATGCGTTCGACAAAGCCCGGGCGGACGCCTGTCTGATGGCCGTACAGCCTCCTGCCGAGGGGCAGGTGCCGGCAGCCGGTTATCGTCTGGCGCGTGTTTTGAATGAATTGTTCGGTTAACAAACGTATTTTGAAATTATGAAAAAGATTTTTGCAGCCGCAGCGCTGCTTTTAGCCATGACCGCCTGTGGCGGATCGCAGAAAGAGGCCCTTCCGCTGGAGGGCACGACGTGGAAACTTGCCAAAATGGAGGCGATTCCCGCCAAGGCCATCGACGCCGAGGCCGATTTCTTCACCCTGCAGTTCAGCGCCGCCGATACGCTCGTGTCGGGCCGTACCAACTGCAACCGTTTCTTCGGCAAGTACGAGCTGAAAGGGCAGAAGCTTGAGTTCGAGAATCTCGGCATGACCCGGATGGCCTGTCCCGAGATGCAGTACGAGGACGCTTTCGTGAAGATGCTCGACGAGGTGGACGGCTACGAGATCAAGGGCGAGGAGTTGAAATTCTACGACGACAAGAAGCTGCTTGCCGAGTTCCGCGCCGTGCAGGACGCTGCGGCTCAAAAGAAATAAGTCGTATCCCGGCCTGAATGAAAAATCCCACTTCCGAGTGTCGGAAGCGGGATTTTCGTCTTTTTGCCGCGACCCGCGGCCGCCCTCCTATGCGGGGTGTCATTCTCCGGAAGCGATTCCGGCTTCGAGCCGTTCGAAAAATTCCCGGAGCGGGATTCCGTAGTAGGCGCACAGGTCGGCAAGCGTCGAGACCGAGATGTTCCCGCGTCCGGATTCGATCCGGCCGATATTGATGTCGGTGTCGGTGAAGACCTGCTTTTGGGAGAGGTTGCGCGCATGGCGCAGTTCGCGCAGCTGTGCGACCACGCCCCGGACCACAGGCTCGTTATATCGTTCGTTTTTCCGCCGCATGGTACAAAGATACGTTAAATTCGGCAATTTCCGAAGCCCGGTCGCCGCATCCTTCGCGGCCCTGCAAAAAGTCCGCAGCGCACCGCCGGTCACCGGCCTTCTCTTGCCCGCTGTTCGCCGTCTGCTGTTCGCCGCCTACTCTCCGCCCGCCTCCACAGTCCGTCGCCCGCTGTTTGCTGTTCGCCGCTTGCTGCCCGTGGTTTGTCGCTTGTTGCCTGTGTCTACTGTTCGCCCTCCGCTGCCCGCCGTTCGCTGCCCGCCCCCCCCGTCTGCCGCTCGCTGTTTGCTGCCCGTGGTTTGTCTCTTGTTGCCTGTGCCTACTGTTCGCCCTCTGCTGCCTGCCCTCCGCTGCCCGCCCTCCGCTGCCCGCCCTCCGCTGCCCGCCGTTCGCTGCCCGCCGCCCCCCCCCGTCTGCCGCTCGCTGTTTGCTGCCCGTGGTTTGTCGCTTGTTGCCTGTGCCTACTGTTCGCCCTCCGCTGCCTGCTACTCTCTGCCCATCCTCTGTTAACCTCTGCTTGTCATTCGCTACTCTCCGCTCGCCGTTTGCCTCCCGCCACCGCTGCCCGTCACCACAGTTCGCCGCCCGCAAACAGCCGCCGCGCGGGTCGATTCCTCTCCGGCAAACCCGTTTTTGTCCGGATATGCGCTGAATCGGCCGCATATGTGTGCCGAAAGGAGATCAATGTTATTCTGTTTGGCCTCAGACGTTGTCGAAACGGAATTTTTGTTTATATTTGTACAAATAAACAAAGGTAAACAACTCTTTATCCCTCTGGCTAATCGAGGGAACTTCATCAGGAGACTGTTTGAACCGGGTATGGCTGTTGTCAGCACCGTGTTATGCCTTGATTTGAGGATTGGGGCCGGCACGGGCACGGGACGATTTTCCTGTTCCGGCTCCTTGAAGCCTGCATTGAGAGGGACCGACTTGCGCTTTTTTGCTGGAAACAAAGCCGCGCGGTCATTATTCCGGGGCGGCGTCCGCCGTTGCATCACGGTCGGGATTTCTGACGAAATCCCCGTGCTGCCGTCTCGGTTGGATTTTAGGGGCGGCGGCTGTGATTTAGGCGTCACAGATAACATTCTTCCCGGGGGATTCCTGTTTTTGCCGTTCGTTTCCGAACGACGGGTGTATAGAGGCGTCACACAGGAGAGATCTCCGACAGGAGTCCCATCCGCCGCCCCTTTTTTTCGGGGACGGGCCGACGGCCAATACGTCACTACATACTAAAGTTTCACCCGGCGGAAGGTTTCCGTCCCCGATTCTTCATTGATAACAGGCACACGAAAAAAGCGGCCCCTCACGGAGACCGCTTTTTATCGTTTTCGTTGTTTTGTTTACTCGCTGAGCGGGGAAACGCTTACGTACGATTTTCCTTCGCCCTTCTTGCAGAATTCTACCGTTCCGTCGACGAGAGCGAAGAGCGTGTGGTCCTTGCCCATGCCTACGTTTTCACCGGCGTTGTGCACCGTGCCGCGCTGGCGAACGATGATGTTGCCCGCCTTTGCGAACTGACCGCCGAACAGTTTGATGCCGAGTCGCTTGCTTTCCGACTCACGGCCGTTCTTCGAACTACCTACACCTTTCTTGTGTGCCATGTTGATTCAGTTTTTAAAGGTTATGCAACGATTTCCTCGACGAGAATCTGCGTCAGGTACTGGCGGTGTCCGTTGCACTTCTGGTAGCCCGTGCGACGTTTCTTTTTGAACACCAGAACCTTGTCATCCTTCAGATGCTTCAGGATCTTGCACTTCACTGCGGCGCCTTTCACTACAGGTGCGCCGACTTTAACCTGACCGTCGTTGTCTGTGAGCAGGACTTTGTCGAAACTTACGGACGAATTTTCTTCGCCCTGAAGACGGTGGACATAAAGTTTCCGACCTTTTTCAGCTTTAAATTGCTGACCTGCAATCTCTACTATAACGTACATTTAAGTCGATTATGTATTTGAACATAAATTCGGAGTGCAAATATACGCATATTTATCTTATAAACAACACATCCTGCAATTTTTTTTGCCCCGGTGCGCCTCTGGCACGGTTTTGGGCGCGGCAGACGCTGCCGGCAAAGCCGGCGGAAGGACATGCACCGAATATTGATTGTTTCCGACGAGGAGTTCCTGCGCGACGTGATCCGGCTTTCGCTCGCCGACATGCAGGCCGACGTGCGCTGTGCATCGGATGTTCCCGACATGCAGCGCATGGTCCGGCGCATGCTGTTCGACCTGGTCGTCGTCGTGGGGACTTCGGCTTTCTTCACGGGCTGCGACGTGGTGCGCACGCTGCGCCCCGCCGGTCTCGGACGGCCGCTGGTCTACGTCGTGGCGTGGCAGCAGGCCGAACAGACGGTGTTGAGCCTCTTGGAGTGCGGCGTCGACCAGTACATGACCTTTCCCGTGAGCCTTCAGCGATTGCGGACGAAGATCGCCAACGCCTTGAACCGACAGTTATGACCGAAACGCTTCTGATGCTCTATACGATGTTTGCGGCGGCCGGGACGTTCGCCCTGCTGTCGCTGCTCGGCGCGGTCGAACTCCGCGCCCGGAGGCAGCGCAGCCGCGACGCCGCTCTGCGCGCGAAATACCTGCGTATCGTGATGCTTTACCTGCTCGCGGGCGAAGGCCCCGCGCCGCGGTTTCCGATGATCCGCCGTGCCGGCGCCCGGCTGCTGCTCGTCGAGACCGTCGCCGGACTTGCCGGCGTCACCTACGGACTGGACGCCGCGCCCCTGCGGCGCATCGTCGCGGAGTACGGACTCGACGCCTGGCTGCTCCGCCGCACGGCCCGCTCCCGGGGCTACCGCCGGGCGCGCTGCCTGCTGCTGCTCTCTCGCCTGCCCGTCGGCGCAGCCGCGGCGGACTGCGCCGCGCGTTATGCCGCGAGCCGCAACCGCTACGTGCGTTTCCAGTCGCTGATGGTGCGGCTTGCGGCCGATCCCTCGACGGCCCTGCGGCTGATGGCCGAATACCCCGAACCCTTTTCGGCCTGCGAAGTGGGGGAGATCATGGCCGTCCTGCGGCGCGGGATGCTGCCGATCGCCTACGAACCCCTCATCGGGTCTCCGAGCCGCAACCTGCGGATCGTGGGGCTGAACATCGTGCGGCAGTTCGGCATCGAGGAGGCCGAGCGGCTTCTGCTGCGCATCGTGTCCGGGGACGAAGACCCGGAACTGGTGCGCGAAGCGCTCTATACGCTCTGCGCGCTGCGCCGTCCGCTGACGCGGCGGGCCGTTTCCGGGCGGCTGTCGGCCATGCCTCCCGCCGAGCGCAAGGCCCTGCTGCGCTATGTCGTCGCCGAGGGCTATTCCCCGGGACCGCTCCGGCGGCTGCTCGACGAGCGCGAGCGTCCCTATTACGAATCGCTCGTGCAAACCTATAAACGCAGCCTGGCATGAAGCCGATCCTTCTCCTGCTGTTCGCTGCGACGGCGGCATGCGTGGGCGCGCTGCTGCCGCTGATCTCCCGCGCCCGCAGCAAACGACTGCTGCTGAACGCCGTGCGCAGGGCTTCCAGCGACGCCCCCGACGGCATCGGCATCTCGGTCCTGTGCAGCGGCGTGACGGATGCGGCGCAGATTGAAAATCTCCTCTCCCCCGAATACTCGCGTTACGAGGTGATCGTGGTGCTCGACGCCCGCCGCCACGCCGCGGAATTCGCCGCGCTGACGGCGCGCTACCGCATGATCCGCGTCGAGTGGGTCTGTTCGGGCGAACTCGAAGTCTCGGGCGTCCGTGCGCTGGGGCGTTCGCGCAGGCGGTGTTTCCGGCGGCTGGTGCTCGTCGACCGGGCGCGGGATTCGGAGGCGGGCGATTTCGACGCCGCGGCGTCGGTGGCCACCTACGATTACCTGCTGCCCGTTCGCGCAGGATGTTTCCTGCTGCCCGGAAGCGTCGAGCGGCTCGTCGCCGAACTGGGCGAAGGCCGGCCGGGAAGCCTCGACCTCATACGCTCGCCCCTGGGCGAACCCGCCGCCTTGTTGAGCCGCGAGGCGGTGGTCGCGGCGGGCGGTTTCGGGATGCGCCCGCTGCGGGGGATTCCCCGCTGCCGGCGGAGGATGTTGTGGGAACCCCTGCTTGCCGCGCCGCGCTCCGGGGTCCGAATGCCGGGACGGCTGCGCGGACTGGCGGTGGCGTCGCTTGCCGCGGCTTTCGCCGCCGCGGCCGCGGCGGGGTGGTGGACCTCCGCCGCCGCGCTCGCGACCCTCGCGCTGGTATGGGCCGGCAGGGAGTGCGCCGCGCGGCTCGCGGGCGGAACGGCCTTTTCGGCCCCGGGAGGCCTCACGGCATGGAGACGCCTTTTCGGACACTATTAAGGCACTGAAAATTTTTCGTTATCATAAATTCTTGTTACCTTTACCATGGCAATAAAAATTACCGATCCCAAAATACGAGTTACGATGATTAACGACAAGGTGAGAATGTATCTGCTGCCGCCGCTTTTCAATGCGGCAGTCAGAGCCGGAGCCTCGATCATGCGCGTTTACAAGAATCTCGACGATTACGATATAAGTCTCAAAGACGACAAAACCCCGATCACGCTGGCCGACCGCGTCGCGCACAAGACCATCCGCGAGTACCTCGGTCCCACACGTATCCCGATCCTTTCGGAAGAGGGTCGGAAGATGCGCTACGAAGAGCGCCGCAACTGGGAGCTTTACTGGCTGGTCGATCCGCTGGACGGCACGGTCGAATTTATCAAAGGCAACAACGAATTTACGGTCAACATCGCCCTGATGGAGAATAACGTCTGCATGGGGGCGGTTATTTATGTTCCCTATTTCGAAAAGATGTACATTGCGGGCCGCGATTCGGGTTCGTACCTCAAGGAGCATATCGCGCCGGACGCCGCCGCGGAGTATACCTACGACGAGATCGTCCGCAATTGGACGCCGCTGCCGCTGGCCGGGGAGGGGCCTCACGACCATCCGCGCGTGGCCCTTTCGCGTTCGCACCAGACGCCCGAGACCCGTGAGCATGTCGCCCGCCTTCGCGAGCGGCACCCCGATCTGGAGATCGTCGAGCAGGGCAGTTCCTACAAATTCTGCCTGCTGGCCGAAGGCCGCGTCGACTACTACGTCCGCACGACGCACACCTACGAGTGGGACACGGCGGCGGGGGAGCTGATTCTCGCCGAGGCCGGCGGCAGCACCCGCACGCTTCCCGACGGCCGGGAGCTGCTCTACAACGAGGAGGACCTCCGCAATCCGTGGTTCGTCTGCCGGTCGAAGTTCTCGAAGATATAGGTGGTTTTGCGAGCCGGTTTTCGTTCTGCGCCGGTTGCGTTCGATCGTCGCCTCTGCCGCCTGCGGCGGTATTTGCAGCAGCGGTTGGCCGGGATCGGACCGGCGAATGCCTGTCTGCTTTTCGGGTCTCTCCTATGAATTCTTGCTGATGTGCTCGATGTCGCAGGCGCCGCAGTTGCCCGAGCAGCCCGCGACGCCCTGTCCGTCGGAGCAGTCGGCCCCGCCGTCCGCCTCGCGCGTCTCGTGCACGGCGCATTTGATGCCGAGTTTCTGCATGTTTTTATTGGTCGATATTTCCGAGTCGATGTTGTGCCCCTTGATCATCAGCGTGAGGGACATGCCCAGTACGAACAGCCCGACGGCGAGTATGGCGCAAAGCAGGAGGATTAACCACGTTGGCATAGGATTCCGTTTTTTTACTACCCGAAATTTGGGGTTTCGGGGACAAATGTATACATTTGTAAGATAAATTGCAAAAATGTTGCCCGGACCTTCCGGGCGACGTATTGTGCTGACTAAACAGACGCAACTATGAAAATCGTGATAGCGGGTGCCGGCGAGATGGGCAGTCACCTGGCCCGTATGCTCAGCGGCAACGGCCACGACATCACCATCATCGACAGCGACCAGAAGCTGCTCTCCGAGGTGGGCAGTCTGGCCGACGTGATCACCGTCGAGGGCGACTCGACGACCTTCGCCGTGCTGCGCGAGGCTTCGGTGCGCAAATGCGACCTGTTCATCGCCGTCAACCACGAGGAGAACGACAACGTCGTGGCGGCGATGCTGGCCAAGAAGCTCGGTGCGCGGAAATCCATCGCCCGCATCGACAACAACGAATACCTCGAACCCAACAACAAGGAGATGTTCATCGACATGGGCATCGACTACCTGTTCTACCCCGAGAAGGTCGCGGCCCGCGAGGTGATCAACCTGCTGGGACACACTTCGACCACGGAGTACGTCGATTTTTCGAGCGGCAAACTCTCGCTCGTGGTTTTCCGCCTCGAACCGGCCTCGCCGCTGGTGGGGGAGGTGCTTACGGGCTTCGACGACGACCAGGCCCCGTTGAGCTACCGCACGGTGGCCATCACGCGCGGCGGGCAGACGATCATTCCGCGCGAGGGCGAACAGTTCATGGAGGGCGACGTGATCTATGTCATCGCGCGTCAGGACGCCGTGCGGGAGGTGATGGAGTTTTCGGGCCAGTCGAACATCGAGATCAAGAACATGATGATCCTCGGCGGTTCGCGCATCGGCATCCGCATCGCCACCGAGTTGCAGGACGAGGTGAACATCAAACTGATCGACTACAACGCCGAGAAGGCCTACCGGCTGGCCGAGACGCTCGACAAGACGCTGATCATCAACGAGGACGGCCGCAACACCGAGGCGATGATGGAGGAGGGGCTTTCGAACATGGACGC
This sequence comes from Alistipes sp. 56_sp_Nov_56_25, assembly GCF_001915285.1. Classification (NCBI taxonomy): domain Bacteria; kingdom Pseudomonadati; phylum Bacteroidota; class Bacteroidia; order Bacteroidales; family Rikenellaceae; genus Alistipes; species Alistipes sp. 56_sp_Nov_56_25. Next base: position 6,810 of record NZ_MNQF01000029.1, on the reverse strand, counting down.
CTTCGTTGCCGTGACGGGGCGCAGCGAGACCAACATCCTGGCGGCGATGCTCGCCAAGCGCATGGGGGTCAAGAAGGTGATCGCCGAGGTCGAGAATCTCAATTACATAAACCTCGCCGAGTCGATCGGCATCGACACGATCATCAACAAGAAGCTGGTGACTGCGTCGAACATTTTCCGCTTCACGATGTCGACCGACGTGCAGGCCATCAAATGCCTGACGGGGAGCGACGCCGAGGTGCTGGAGTTCATCGTGAAACCCAACTCCCCGGCCACGAAGGTGCGGATCAAGGACCTCGGGCTGCCGGAGGATACGATCATCGGCGGCATCGTCCGCGGCGACAAGGTTTTCATCGCCGTCGACAACATGGAAATAATCCCCTACGACCGCGTGGTGGTCTTCGCCATGCCCGGTTCGGTGGGGAAGGTCGGGTATTACTTTAATTAAGAATTCACAATTCAGAATTCACAATTCTGAATTGCAGCGCATCATGTCTTTTCGAAACATAATTCTCAAAGCCTGGTTCTCGCAGCGCGAGCGGGCCATCGACCGTTTTCGCCGCCGTCCTGTCGAGACGCAGGCGCGGATGTTCCGGCAGCTGCTGCGCCGGGGACGCTTCACGGAGTTCGGCGACCGCTACGACCTGCGGCATATCCGTTCGGTGGAGCGGTTCCAGTCGCAGGTGGAGACTTTCGACTACGAGACCTTCAAGCCCTATATCGAACGGATGATGGAGGGCGTGCGGAGCGTCACGGCTCCGGGTCGGGTGTCGCTGTTCGCCCGTTCGTCGGGCACGACCTCCGACAGGAGCAAATACATTCCCGTGACGATGGAGTCGCTGTGGTGGAACCATACGCTGGGCATGCGCGACGTGGCGACGGTCTTTTCGGCCAACAATCCGAAGACCCGCGTTTTCGAGGGCAAGACCCTGACGCTCGGCGGGTCGTGCAGCCGCGAGGGCCGCAACCTGGTCGGCGACCTCTCGGCGCTGCTGATCCACGAGACGACCTTCTGGAGCGGCTGGTTCCGGGCGCCGCGGACCGAGACGGCGATCATTCCCGATTTCGACGAGAAGTGCGCCGCCATCTGCCGCCAGTGCGTCGGCGAACCGATCACGGCCTTTGCGGGCGTCCCGTCATGGAACCTCGCGCTGATGCGCCGCGTGCTGGAGTATACGGGCCGGAAAAATCTGCTGGAGGTGTGGCCCGGGCTGGAGATGTTCGCCCACGGAGGCGTGGAGTTCGCGCCCTACCGGACGTCGTTCGAGGAGCTGATCCCTTCGGAGAAGATGAAATACATGGAGACCTACAACGCTTCGGAGGGATTCTTCGCCATGGCCGACGACCCGTCGCGCAGCGACATGCTGCTGATGCTGGATTACGGAACCTTCTTCGAGTTCCGCAGCGGGACGCAGATCGTGCCGCTCGAAGGCGTGGAGTGCGGCAAGGTCTACGCCGTGCTGATCACCTCGAACAACGGTCTGTGGCGTTACGAGATCGGCGACACGGTGGAATTCACCTCGACGAATCCCTACCGCATCCGCTTCGCGGGCCGCACGCGGCAGTATATCAACGTTTTCGGCGAGGAGCTGATCGTAGACAACGCCGAGCATGCGCTGCTGGCCGCCTGCCGGAAGACGGGGGCCGTCGTGAGCGAATACAGCGTCGCGCCGTGCTACATGTCGCTCCGCGAACGGGGCGCGCACGAGTGGATCGTGGAGTTCGAACGCGAGCCGGACAGCCTCGAACGTTTCGCCGAGGCGCTCGACGGGGAGTTGCGGGCCGTCAATTCGGACTACGACGCCAAGCGGCGGACCACGCTCGAACGCCAGCGCCTGACGGTCGTGGAGCGGGGGCGGTTCCTCGCGTGGATGCGCGCGCGGGGTAAAAACAAGGTTCCGCGGCTGGTGAACGACCGCCGCGTGGCCGACGAGATACTGGCTTTTCAGACCGAACAGGCCCTTTGAGGCTGTCTGTCCGCATTTTGGCCGCGCTGCGAGAAGCCCCACCCGAGGGCCGTTTAAGAAACGGCTTTTGGGAATGGAAGCGTGGAATTGAGTCCGGGTGCAGTGACTTTGCATCGCCCCTGAATCCCGGCTTTTAGCCGGGTGGAGTCAGGCTTGTAAAACGAGGCCGAAGGCGGCGGGATATGCGCTTCGGAGACCGGAAAACGAATGAGAAACGTAAAATAACACCTATACTGCCATGTACATAGCCATAGCCGGAAACATCGGGAGCGGCAAGACGACGCTTACCCAGATCCTTACGAAGCGCTACGACGCCAAGTGCTACCTCGAGGAGTGCGACAATCCCTATATCGGCGACTTCTACGAGGATATGAACCGCTGGGCGTTCAATCTTCAGATTTCGTTCCTCGGGAGCCGCATCCAGCAGACGATGGGCATGATCTCCGACTGCAAGTCGGGGGTGATCTTCCAGGACCGCACGATCTACGAGGATGCGCACATCTTCGCCGACAACCTGCATGAAATGGGGCTGATGGCCACGCGCGACATCGAGACCTACATGAAGATTTTCCGGCTGGTGACGACGCTCATTCCCAAACCCGACCTGCTGATCTACCTCAAGGCGAGCGTCCCGACGCTCATTTCGCAGATCCGCAAGCGCGGCCGCGAGTACGAGATGAACATCGACGAACTGTACCTCAAGCGGCTGAACAACAAATACAACCACTGGATCGACACCATTTACGAGGGCGAGGTGCTCGTCGTGGACAAGGATCACGAGGATTTCGTCTCGAACCCTGCGGTGCTGGAACGGATCTGCGCGCGCCTCGACGCGCTCAAAGCGAAGAAATAGCGCATGACGCTGCCTGCGAAATTCGTGGAGCGGGTCCTGCGCGACCTCGGCGGGACGGAGGGCGCGGCCCTCTGCGCGGCGCTCGACGCGGAGCCGCCGGTATCGGTGCGGCTGAACCCTGCCAAGACCGGGGCGGACACGCTTCCCGCCGGACCTGACGCCGGGCTTCCCGTTCCGGAGGCTGCGGGGCTTCCCGCCCTGGCGATCGCCGGGCGCGTGCCGTGGAGCCGTGACGGGCGTTACCTCGCCGTGCGTCCCTCCTTCACGCTCGATCCCGACTTCCATGCCGGGGCCTACTATGTCCAGGAGGCTTCGTCGCAGTTCGTGGGACACCTGCTCGCTGCGGTCCGCACCGAAGGGGCGCGCATCCTCGACCTGTGTGCAGCTCCGGGCGGCAAGACGACGCTCTACGCCTCGCTGGCCGGACCCGACGGGCTGGTCGTCGCCAACGAGATCGACCGCCGCCGCGCCTCGGTGCTGGCGGACAACGTGCGCAAGTGGGGCACGGGCAACGTGGCCGTCACGACCTGCGAGCCGCGTGCGCTGGGCGATTTCGAGGCGTGGTTCGACGTGGTGGCCGTCGATGCCCCCTGCTCGGGCGAGGGGATGTTCCGCAAGGACCCCGACGCCCGCGGCGAATGGAGCGAAGGCAACGTGAAACAGTGCGCCGCGCGGCAGGATGAAATCCTGCGCGAGGCGTGGCGGGCCTTGAAACCGGGCGGGACGCTCGTTTACAGCACCTGCACGTTCAACCGCGACGAGGACGAAGGCGCGCTGGAGCGGATGGCGGCGTGGGCCGGCGACGAGATCGCCGAGTCGGAAGAAACGGCTGTGGAAGATGCGTGGGGCATCGTTTGCGGGCGTGTCGGAGCGTTCCGCACGTTCCGGTTCTATCCCCACCGGACCTGCGGCGAAGGGTTCTTCGCCGCCGTGGCCCGCAAATCGTTCGACGCCGGGGGGCGCGTGCGTGCGCCGAAGGCGCGTCGCACGGTATTTGCGGCCGTGGACCGGAAGACCGCCGGCGAACTGGCCCGCTGGGTGCGGAATCCCGGCGGTATGCGCTTCGCAGCGGTGGCCGACACCTGCTATGCATGGTACGCCGCGCAGGCCGACGCCGTGCGGACGCTCTCCGAGGCGTTGCCCGTGATCTATTCGGGCGTGGCGCTGGGGCAGGTGTTCAAGGGAGTGCTGAAACCCGATCCCGCGCTGGCTTTTTTCGACGGGCTGAACCGCGGGGCGCTGCCTGCGGCGGAACTGGACGACGAAGAGACGCTGCGCTTCCTGCGCCGGCAGGACATCGCCGCCGGAGGGTTGGCCGAGGGGATGAACCTCGTCTGCTCGCGGGGGCGTGCGCTGGGATTCGCCAAACGGATCGGTGCACGGGTGAATAACCTGTATCCCAACTCATTGCGAATTATAAAACAATAGATATGGCCGATAAACTTTTTTATTCGATGGGCGAGGTGGCCGAGATGTTCGACGTCAACACGTCGTTGATCCGCCACTGGGAGTCGCAGTTCAGCATTCTCCGCCCCAAGCGCAACAAGAAAGGCAACCGCCTCTTCTCGCCGGAGGACGTCGAGAACCTCAAGATGATCTACCACCTGGTCAAGGAGCGCGGCATGACGCTCGAAGGGGCCAAGAAGGCGCTCCGGAAGGCGCCCTCCGAGAGCGGCGTGGACCGTGATGCCGAACTGATGGAGCGGTTGCAGCGTATCCGCGCCCTGCTGGTCGAGGTTCGCGAGGACCTGAAAGCCGGGGAGGGTGAGATCGTGACTGCTTCGGATGCCGACATGACCGATGCCGATGCCTCCGCTGCTGCCGCCGCTGATACCGCTGCCGCCGCCGAAACGCCCGTGCGCCGTCGCCGGGCCAAGGCCGTGGTGAAGATCGACGAACCGTCGGACGATGCCGCCGGGAAAGCCGCCGGGGATTCCTCGGCGCAGCCTGCCGTCAAACGCAACGTCCGCAGGCCCCGCCGCAAGAAGGAGGAGGCCGAAACCAAAGAGCTGTTCGCGTTTTACGAACAATCCTTATTTTGAGCATTGTCCGTAAAGACGTTCTCGATCCGCGCGGGGTATTGTTCAAGGATTCGCGGCTTTACCGGGCGTATTCACGGTGTGCCGCCGTCTTCGCAAGCCCCCGCCTCGGCGGGGCGTAATGCCGCGAAGCGACAGACCGGCTAAAGGTGCAGGCGGCGAAGAACTCCTGAATGCTGTATAATATAATTAACTCATATGATTATCAAACAAATAACCGACATTATCGAACGCTTTGCCCCACTTGAGTGGCAGGAATCGTATGACAATGCGGGACTTATCGTCGGCCGCCCCGACGACGAGGTGCACAAGGCCCTGCTGGCCGTGGATGTTACCGAAGAGGTGCTGGACGAGGCCGAAGCCGAAGGGTGCGATCTGGTGATCACACATCATCCGATCGTCTTCCGCGCGCTCAAGCGGTTCAACTCGGCCGATCCCGTCGAGCGGTGCGTCGAGCGGGCCATCCGCAGCCGGATTGCGCTCTACGCCTGCCACACCAACCTCGACAGCGCCCCCGGGGGCATGAGCTGGCGGCTGGCCGAAATGCTGGGCGTGGGGAACCTTCGGGTCCTCCAGCCTTCGGAGACCGGGGACGGCGCGGGGTTCGGCGTCGTGGGCGAACTGCCGGAAGCCATTGACACCGTGGAATTTATGCGGATCATCCAACGGCGGCTTGAGGTGAGCGTCATACGGTACAGTGACATAGCGACATCCGGGGTGCGCCGCGTGGCGGTCTGCACCGGGGCCGGGGCCTCGCTGATCGGCGAAGCGCGCCGTGCCGGGGCCGACATCTACATCACCGCCGACATGAAGTACAACGACTTCATGGCGCCCGACAAGGCCCTCACGGTGGCGGATATAGGTCATTTCGAAAGCGAATATTGCGCAATTCAATTAATATTTGATATTTTATCGAAAAATTTATGTACCTTTGCGGTTCGCAAGAGTGAACGCTCGCGCAATCCGGTAAACTATCTGGTTTAAGTCTAAACTATAAAGACAACATATGGCAACGCAAAAGAAGACGGCCGACGTCGATTATTCGATGCAGGAGAAGATCATGGCGCTCTATGAGCTGCAGAAGATCGACAGCAAGATCGACGAAATCAACAAGGTGAAAGGCGAACTGCCTCTCGAGGTTCAGGACCTCGAGGATGAGATGGCCGGGATGAAGACCCGCATCGAACACATCAACGCCGAGATCGAGGAGCTGAACACGCTGACCAAGCAGCGCAAGCGCGAGGTGGACCAGGCTAAAATCATGATCGGCAACTACAAGGAGCAGCAGAACAACGTGCGCAACAACCGCGAGTTCGACGCCATCACCAAGGAGATCGAGTATCAGGAGCTTGAAATCGAGCTGGCCGAGAAGCGCCTGAAGGAGTATTCCGCCGGCGTGAAGGCCAAGAAACTCCAGCTGGAGGAGGCCGAGAACCTCTCCGTAGAGCGCGCTGCCGACCTCGCGGCCAAGAAGGCCGAACTGGAGGGCATCGAGGCCGAGACGGCTCCGCTGGTGGCGGAATACGCCGCACAGGGCGAGCGTGTCAAGGAGAAGATCGACGAGCGTCTGCTGGCGGCTTACGACCGTATCCGCCGCAACGTCCGCAACGGACTGGCGGTGGTGACCGTCAAGCGCGACGCCTGCGGAGGCTGCTTCAACCGCATCCCGCCCCAGCGTCAGGTAGACATCCGCCAGGGCAAGAAGATCATCATCTGCGAATACTGCGGCCGCATCCTCGTCGCCGATCCCGACGAAACGCAGGAATAGAGACGATACGAACAGCGAAAAGGCTTCCGGAAAACCGGGAGCCTTTTTTGTTTTTAAATATTTTTGTAAATGCGGGAATGTTAATTTGACTTATTAGTCAAAACGGGTGCTGAAACGCCTCAAAAACAGGAAAACGCCACGCTATAGGTCAAAACGGGTGCCGATAGCGTGGCATTCTATTTG
>NZ_MNQF01000028.1:0-21839 GCF_001915285.1 Alistipes sp. 56_sp_Nov_56_25 | reverse complement strand
ACTTCGTACTTTCTGAAAGACCGGCTCAAGCTCGATGCGAGCGCCAGCTACATCTATCAGAAAGACCAGAACATGACCAATCAGGGAGTCTATTCGAACCCGCTGGTTCCGGCCTACCTGTTCCCGCGGGGTGAGAATTTCGACCTTTACCGTCGCTTCGAGCGTTACAACGAAGGGACGAAACTCATGGAGCAATTCTGGAGTGCGGATATGGAAGGCGGTGATTTGCGCATGCAGAATCCCTACTGGATCAACTACCGCAACCTGCGCAATACGGACAAGAAGCGTTATATGCTGTCGTTCTCGGCCAGCTACGACATTCTTCCGTGGCTTAATGTTGCCGGACGTGTCCGCATTGATAATTCGAATTCGCTCTACACGCAAAAACTCTATGCCTCGTCGAACACCACGATTACGGAAGGCGGCAAAAACGGCCACTATACCGAAGCCCGTGCTTACGACACGCAGACCTACGCCGATCTGATGGTAAACATTAACAAGACTTTCGGCGAGGATTGGTCTCTGAACGCGAATATCGGCACCTCGATCAACAATATCAAGACCGATGAGTTGTCATACCGTGGGCCGATTCAGGAGAACGGACTTCCCAACATATTCAATGTTTTCGATCTGGATGACACGAAAAAACGTGCCGAAAAGGTCGGCTGGCACGACCAGACGCAGTCGATTTTCGCCTCGGTCGAAGTAGGTTGGAAACAGCTGCTTTACCTCACGGTGACGGGGCGTAACGACTGGGCTTCGCAACTGGCCAATTCGCCCGAGTCGTCGTTCTTCTATCCGTCAGTAGGCCTGTCTTGGGTGCCTTCTTCGACATGGGATCTGGGCAAGACGTTCAGCTATCTGAAGATCCGCGGTTCGATCGCCTCGGTAGGTATGCCTTTCCCGCGTCACCTGACGGTTCCGACCTACGAATACGACGCTACGAACAAAGTGTGGAAGGACAAGACGCACTATCCGATCGGCGACCTGAAGCCGGAGCGTACCATTACCTATGAGGTCGGTCTGGATGCCCGTCTGTGGCAGCATATCAACCTTTCGGCTTCGTGGTATCAGGCCGACACGAAAAACCAGACCTTCGACCCGTCACTTCCGCCCTCGTCGTCCTATACGACCATCTACCTGCAAACCGGACACGTTCGCAATACAGGTGTCGAGCTGTCGCTCGGGTATGACAATCAGTGGCGGAATTTCCGCTGGACGACGAACTTCACCTACTCATGGAACAAGAACGAGATCATCGAACTGGCAGCCAATGCCGTGAACCCGGTTACGGGCGAAGCGTTGAATCTTACCAAGTTGGACATCAAGGGGCTGGGTAAGGCGAAGTACATCCTCAAGGAAGGCGGTACGCTGGGCGACCTTTACACGACGTCCAACCTTCGCTTCAACGACAACGGTTATGTCGAGGTGGACAAGAACGGCAACCTACTGATGACCGACGAAGGCGAGGACATCTATCTCGGATCGGTTTTCCCTAACCACAACCTCGCATGGCGCAATGACTTCAGCTATAAGGGTATTAACCTCGGCGTGCTGTTTACGGCCCGTCTGGGCGGTGTCTGCTATTCGGCGACGCAGGCCAACCTCGACCTGTACGGCGTCTCGGAGGCTTCGGCCGCGGCGCGCGATGCGGGCGGTGTTTTGATCAACGGCCGTGAGATGGTCGATGCCCAGAAATGGTATCAGGCGATCGGCTCGCAGTCGGGTTTGCCGCAGTATTATCTCTATTCGGCGACGAATGTCCGCTTGCAGGAGTTGTCGCTGGGTTACACTTTCCCGCGCAAGTGGTTCCGCAATAAGCTGGGGCTTACCGTGTCGTTCGTAGGGCGCAATCTGTGGATGATTTACTGCAAAGCGCCGTTCGACCCCGAAGCCGTCGCTTCGACGGGGCTGAACTATCAGGGTATCGACTACTTCATGATGCCCTCGATGCGCAACCTCGGTTTCAATGTCAAATTCCAATTCTAAAGCGCAGCAACCATGAAAAAGATGAATAACAGATGGCAGTCGGTGCTGCTTTCACTGGCGCTGTTCGGATTGGCAGCCTGCACCGGCGATTTCGAAGACATCAACCGCAATCCCAATCAGGTTACGGACGACCAGATGGATGCCCTGAATTATAAGACCGGAACGAAGTTCAAAGCTCTTCAAAGTCTTGTGATTCCGGTGCAGGAGCATATGTACCAGTTCAACGAATCGCTTTCGGGCGGGCCGTTCGGCGGTTACATCGGTGCTACGGTCGATACATGGCAGACCAAGTTCGAGACCTATAATCCCTCGGCCGACTGGCGCAAATGGCCTTTCGCCAACGTCATCACCGAGACCTATACCCCCTATAAGGGCATCGTCAACGGCACGGAAGACGAAGTGGCCATCGCTTTCGCCCGCCTGTTGCGAGTGGCCATCATGCACCGTGTGACGGACTCCTACGGTCCGATTCCCTATTCGAAGCTGGAGAGCAACGAGTCTGTCTATGTGGAGTACGATTCGCAGGAGGCGGTCTATACGAAGATGTTCGAGGAGCTGGACGAGGCTATCGAGATACTGGGCCGCAACACGACGCTCCCGGCCGAAGCGTGGAGCCGCTACGACGGCGTCTACTACGGCAATATCGCGCAGTGGCTCAAATATGCCAATTCGCTCAAGTTGCGCATGGCCATGCGTTTGTCGTATGTGAAGTCCGACGTCGCCCGTGCGAAGGCCGCCGAGGCTATTGCCGGGGGTGTTATCGAGGCTAATGCCGACAATGCGGCGATGCACGCCGCGGAGAACCGCACGACGCTCATCTACAACGACTGGGGCGACCACCGTGTCGGAGCCGACATCCTCTGCTACATGAACGGCTACAAAGACCCGCGTATGGAGAAGATGTTCCTTGCGAACGATGTCGGCGACTATGTGGGTATCCGTATCGGCATCGATGTGACGAGCAAGTCGCAGGCCATGTCGAAGTATTCGAATATGATCGTTGCGAGCGATACGCCCTATTTATGGTTCAATGCCGCGGAAGCGACCTTCCTGCATGCAGAGTACGAACTGCGCTGGGGATCGGCCGAGACGGCGAAGACGCTCTATGAGCAGGCTGTCCGACTTTCGTTCGAGGAGCGGGGAGCATCGGGGGCCGACGCCTATTTGGTCGACGCCACGAAGAAGCCTGCACCCTATACCGATCCGCTGGGCAACTACAGCGCATCTGCCCGGAGCGAAATCACCGTTCCGTGGGAAACGGCGACGGACGGCAGCGATACGGAGGCCGTTCAGGAGCGCAACCTCGAACGCATCATCGTGCAGAAGTGGATCGCTATCTTCCCGTTGGGAGTCGAAGCATGGTCGGAACACCGCCGTACGGGGTATCCGAAACTGCTGCCTGTACCTACCGACAAATCGGGAGGTTCCGTCAATGTGGAACAGGGCGCACGCCGTCTGCCTTACCCTGTCGAGGAGTACCAGCAGAACAACGCCAACCTTCAGGCGGCCATTCAAACGCTCGGTGCAGAGCAACAGAACGGCGACCGTTCGGGCGACGTCATGGGAACCCGCGTATGGTGGGATTGCAAACCGTATAACAAGTAATCGCTATGAATATGAAACCAAACCGAATGATACGTTTCCTCGCTTTTTGCGCTGCCGTCGCAACGTTTGCGGCCTGCAACGACTGGACGGAGATGGAAACGGTGGACAGCAAGGTGGAAAAGCCCTGGGAGCAGGATCCGGCACTATGGGCCGAATACACCGCGGCGTTGAGGGCCTATAAACAGTCAGAACATTTCATTGTTTATGCCCGTCTGCACAACTCGCCCGAGAAAGCATCGAGTGAGCAGGATTTCATGCGCTGCCTCCCGGATTCGCTGGACATCGTGACGCTGACCAACGCCGATAACTTCTCGAAGTTCGACGCCGAGGATATGGACGTCATGCGCGAGAAGGGGACGAAAGTACTTTATCAGGTCGATTATGCCGCACGCGCGGAAGAGTTCGTCGATATGCAGGCGCTCGATGCCTATCTGGATCAGGTTGTCGCCGCCGTCGCCGCCAACGGCATGGACGGCTACTCGTTTACGACCGACCCGCTGGCGACGGATGCCACAGCCCGCATCGTCGAGAAACTTGCTGCGGCGAAATCCGAGGGCCAGCTCCTCGTCTTCGAGGGCAACCCGCTGTCGCTTGCGGCCGCCGACCGTCCCAAGGTCGATTTTATTGCCCTCGATACGGAGAAACTCGAAAATGTGCAGGAGGTGAAGCTCCAGGTGCTGAATGCCACGGGGTATGCCGGTATCGCGCCGGAGAAGCTGCTGCTGGCGGCCGAGATCAGCGCACCCCTGCTGGATGAGGATCGCACGGAGTTCGCGGCCGTCGATGAGATGTCGCGCCGCGTCATCGAATTCGGCCCGCTGGGCGGTCTGGCAGCTTACAACATTTCCGGAGATTACTATCATGCGGAGATGAACTACCAGACGATCCGTGGGGCGATCCAGACGTTAAATCCCGCTAAATAGTGAACGCCATGAAAAAATACGGAAAATATCTGATTGCAGCCGTCGCGGGGCTCGTGTTTTTCGCGGCCTGCGATAATTATGAGGCCGACGACCACAAGTTCGGAAACGCCGTTTATCTCGACGTCGCGGAAACGAACGAGGTGCAGCTTACAACCTTCGGCAACAATAAACCGACTTACGACTGCGCCTTGCAGGCGGAGCTGACCTATCCTGCGGGACAGGATGTGGCGGTGACGCTCACGGTCGACCCGTCGCTCGTCGGGACGTACAACGCCCGCTACGGTACGGAGTGGACGATGCTCGATGCCAAATACTATGAGTTGTCGGCCGAGAGTGTCACGATCGCCGCGGGAAAAACAACCTCGGATGTCGTGACCCTGCAATTCAAGGAGCTGATGGGCCAAGGCGAGGAACAGACGGGAGCGCTTCCTATCGACGAAACCTATCTCGTTCCCGTGCGCATCGGCCATGCCTCGATGGACGTGCTTCACGGTTCCGACGTCGCCTATTATGTCGTGAAACGATCCTCGGCCATCACCGTCGCAGCGCAGCTCACCGACAACTGGATCGAGTTCCCGACCCTCGACAAGTATTCGGAAAGCAGCAAGGCTTGGAACGGTCTGACGGCCGTGACCTACGAGGCCCTTATCTACCTCGACGATTTTGCGACGAGCAACGCTACGGGCAGCCCCGTCAACATCTCGTCCATCATGGGTGTCGAGCAGTATCTGCTGCTGCGTATCGGCGACACGAATTTCGAGCGTCAGCAGTTGCAGTTCGACGGATCGGGCGCCGGCTCGTCCTTCGGGAAGATTCCCGGACGCGATGCGACGAAGAACCTCGAAAAGGGGCGCTGGTACCATGTCGCCTGCACATATGACCAAGCGGCGCGTACCGCACGCATCTATGTCGATGGCCAGATTCAGAGCGAAGCGACCGATGTCGGCATCTCGGCGCAGAGCAAGAAGAACCAGATCAATCTGGCCATGCGGGCGCTCTACGACCTGTGGAATACGGCTCCCGACAACGAAAAACCGCAGTACGAGACCGACGACACGGGTTACAACAAGCTGGGCGAGGCTTACCAGTTCTTCCTCGGCCGCTCCTACGACGATTACCGTCCTCTGAACGGCAAGATCGCCGAAGCACGTGTCTGGTCGGTGGCCCGTACGCCCGAACAGATCTGGGACAATATGTACGACATTCAAAACCCGCAGGACGATCCGACGCTTCTTGGCTATTGGAAGTGCAACGATGCCTCGGGCAATACGGTCAAGGACTATTCGATGTACCGCAATGACGGCGTAGCCAAGTACGATATTATCTGGCCGCAGGGCATCGAGATTCCGAAACTTAACGAAAACAACGAGTGATTATGAAGACGATTTTTAGTTTGCAAACGGGAATTGCGACGCTTCTCTGTACGGCGGCACTCGCAGGCCTTATGGCCTGCGACGCCGACACCGTAGAGCAGCAGGGCGGGAAACTTCCCGACAAGGAACCGTTGGAGAATATCTATGGAAGGTTGCGTAGCAGCAGTATGTCCGACGACAAGGTTCGTATTCGGATGACGGAAGGATCCGGGTTCGTAACTTCCAACTTCTATTACCAGTTTTCAAAAGCGCCGGCTTCGGAATTATCCCTCGACGCATGGATCGACGGTTCGCTGCTCGATGGGTGGAACGAGGCGAACGACGAGCAGCGAACGTTGCTGCCCGAAGGCAATTATGATTTTCCTGACGGCAAAACGCTTTCGCTCTCGGCAGAAAATCAGCGTTCTGCACTTAAACGTATCCGCTTCATGGCCGAGAATCTGGCTCCGGGCGAATATTATCTGCCGCTGACGGTGGCTGAAGAGGCCGGAACCGAGGAGCATCAGACAATCAATTATCTCATTTCAATTCGCGCACGACAACTCGGGGAGTACAAGCTCAATGCCGACCAGGTATTTGCCGTATTCTATCTCGACACGGAAAAATACCAGCCGTTGTTGGTGGATGAATACCTCATGTCCAAGCTCGATGCCAATACGTGGGAAAATGCGTGGAGCGAGCGGGAAGACGGCTTGCGGACGATCGGTAACATTGTCAATTTGAACAAGGTGGTATTGGATTACGATGCGGAGACGGGACGCGCCCTGTTGAATCTCGGAAACGACATGCGCTATGTCCTCGACCATATCGACAAATATATCAGGCCCTTGCAGGATAAAGGCCGTAAGGTCTGCATTTGTCTGGAAGGTGGCGGAACAGGGCTCGGATTCTGCAATCTGACCGACGCCCAGATTGTCGATTTCGTAGCCCAGGTGAAGACCGTTATCACGGAATACGCACTCGACGGTGTGAATTTCTGGGATCGCAATGCCGCCTACGGCAAGGAGGGAATGCCCGCCATGAACACGACCTCCTATCCGAAACTCATCAAAGCGATGCGGGAAGCGCTCGGCAATGACAAACTGGTGACGCTGACCGATTACGAAGCCCCCACCGAGTATTTCTGGGATACCGGGGCGACCGGAGGCATCGAAGTCGGGCAATACCTCGATTACGCATGGTCTGGGTATCTGGACAATGAGAAAAATGTTCAGATTGTCGATCCCTGGCATCAGGGGCAGCAATATGTCTCGACGGATCATCCCCGCAAGCCTATTGCCGGCCTCGATCCTGCGAAATACGGATGTATCAATATTCCGTGGTATCCGCAGGGCCCGAACACTATAAATGACTATTTCACCGATATTTTCTTCTGGCGTCAGGCAGGAAACAAGCAGAGCAATATTCTGGTTTTTGAAAGTCTGCGGACGCTTCTTCAGGATAATTTCGAAAGCACTTGGGCTAGCAGCATTCAGGTTGGATATACGTATTTTGCCGACGATGGCGCTTGGATGATCGAGGATACACCTTGGGGCCCCTCCATTATGAGCGATAATGAATATTCATTCGATACATCTCTTTTGGGCAAACTCCCGAATGGTGGTACAGGATATAACAAATGGTTAAAAGACTGGTAAACTTACAGGCATGCCTATTTCGGTCTAAACGACATATTCTTTAACCCTTAAAACTCATTGAATGACAGAAAAAACAAAAACCAAAACAAACCGATTAACCAGTTATTGATCCTTTAAAACTAAAAACGACTATGAAACGTTATTTTGAAATTTTTGCAGCCCTTTTCTTGGGTACTACGATGATGTTCTCGTGCCAGCAGGCCGAGGAGCCGACGATGGATCAGGGCACAGTTCCCCAAACCCGTGCTTACGGCGATACGCCCGTGGTGGCCATCTATGTCGAGACCAACGACACCAACCCGCTCAATGCCGGAGATTACATGCTCTCCAACGGCAAACCCTTTGCCGGTATCGTGGAGCTGTTTGCCTCGAACATCCACAAGCGGACGGTGAACGGAGTGGTAGAGCCTACGCTCTTCCTGAATGACAAGATGACCAACCTGCTCGAAAACGGCGGTTATCAGACTTACGTGAAACCGTTGCAGGACAAGGGCATCAAGGTGCTGCTGACCGTGCTGGGCGACTGGCAGGGCATCGGTGTCGCCAACATGAACGATACCCAGACCACACAGTTCGCCAAGATCCTGGCCCATGCTGTGGAAAAATACGGTCTGGACGGAATCGGATTCGATGATGAGTATGCTAATTATTCGTCTACCAATTCTACTTCGTACAGCGAAATCATCACCAAACTCCACGCGCTGATGCCGGCCGACAAACTCATCACCGTTTTCGACTGGGGGTATACCAACACGCTGAACAGCGAGGCTAAAGCCTGCATCGACTATGCGTATCATGGCTATTTCGGTTCGAGCTTCATGACATCCGGTCTGGTGGACAAAACCCGCTGGTCGCCGGTATCGACGAATCTCGGCTCTGCTCCCAACGCAGCGACGCTGAATTCGCTGGCCAAGCGTGCCAAAGCCCAGGGCTACGGCGCATTCATGTTCTTCAACCTGCGTCGCAGCAGCAACGTTAATCCGCTTAACGGATTCAACGCTACGGCAAGCGGGCTTTACGGTCTGACCGTTACCTGTGAGAACGGCGATCGCCCTCAAGACTGGACTTTTGTATCGTCGGGGTATGAGATCAACATGGACGAAGTGGAATAACATGATAGCGATGTGTTTGCATTGACCGATTCGGATTCGTTATATACCCGAAAGTGACCGATTCCAGACCCGCACATCCGCAAACAGGTGTGCGGGTTATTTTAACTGATGAAGGGATATGAAAACGTTCCCCCATCCGAAAGACGAATGGGGAAACAAAAACTACCGCAAATACATTGACCGATTCGAGTCGATATATACCCGTAAGTGACCTTTCAATTTAAAAACTCTCCGTGGCCGGTTTGTGATAGTATTTATTTAATAACGCACGAATTGATGAATTCGTATTCAAATTATATTTAGTTGGTACAATAATAAGTTGAGATAGTATAAAATAAGCACGGACTCAACCTATTGACACCTGAGGAATGCTACAACCCGATGAACAGATAGGAGAGCCCGTGCTGTTTTTGCACGATTCTCCTATCATCCCGTCCATCTTGTCTTGGTAGCATTTTCAGGTGTCGATGACAGGATTCGACAGCTATTCGCTGTTTTGCAAAGATAAGAAAAATTATCCAACAGATACTTTGTGAATACGAAAAATACACATGATTCTGCAATACGGAGATCTGTCTTATGAAAACGCTTATTCATACCCGTATATACGCGTTGCTAACTCAAAATGAATCGAATCCGTCGGAATTAGCCCATGCATACGAAGAGTTTATCGGGACGATGACCGAGATGGTTGCTAATTTCGATAACCGGGATGATATTTTGAGAATACTGTATTACAGCCGGGTTGAATTCGACGTATTGTCCCATCCATCGTTTAATCGATATTCGAACAATGTTTTAAGGACGACGTTCATCTATAAAATCATGTATATTCTGGATTGCGAAATCAATATCGTCAGCAATAGTACGAAATATAGCTCGAACCAAGACTATTCGTTCCCTTTATCCTATCAGGACGGCGAGTTGCTGTGGACAGGGACGCAGCAAGAGCTGCTGGAGCTTGCCGTTGCCCTTCATAAAAACGGGATTATCATGTACGGCAACCGCAAGGCGCGTTTCATCGAGATCGTCCGTGCCTTGTCTTCTACATTCCATATCACGATCAACGATGTCTATGTCAAGAAAACCAGGATGCTTGACCGCAGCACGGCGGTCACACCTTTTCTGGATAAATTGAAAAAAGCCTATGAGCAAGTCGTCGAAAGACACCTGCGATAGAGAGAGCGGAGACCTGTCAAGGACGAGAAAATCAGAAAGTTTTTCTCCGTTTGCAAAATTTCAACAGTTTATTTTTCAGTTGATTATATTTTCATACTTTACAAAAAACTTTTTGATTTTTCCCGAGAGGCATCCGGAAAAGTGTACTTTTCAGTGATTTTGTATTATACATTTGCAGCAGAAAGCGACGCATAGTGCATCGCTGCATTCAAAATCCAAATAACATGAAAAACATCCTTTTAGCCGTTGCAGTCTTCGCTGCCGCATCCGTTTCCTGCAACAAGGAGACCGAAGTCGTACCTTCCCCCAATTCTTTCACCGATGGGGCACGTATCGCACTTACGCTTACCGATGATGCCGCCGACACCCGCTCCTTCTTCGATTCGACAGCCTCGGCCGAGGCATGAGAGTCTTCGTTGTCGTCACTGTCGATTTTCGTCTTCGATAATGCCGACAACTTCGTTATTCGCCGGGATTTAACATCCAGCGAACTGGCCGCGAAATCGGCGACATTCTCCCTACCTAAATCTCTTGCCAGCACCCCCTGTTCATTCTACGCCATAGCGAACTACGACGCCTCGTCGGCTAAGACCCGGACGGCCCTTACGGCCCTTGTGGAGAAGTCGGCCGCCGACTATAACGGCACCTTTGCCGAGGTGTCCACCGCAGCCAAGCGTTCGGGCGGCTTCGTGATGTCGGGCATGAAATCGCAGACCGTCGGGGCCGTGAACTCCACGACCAATGTCGGCATCACACTCAAACGCACTGTCGCTAAAGTAGTCCTCCAGACGACCATCGACCCGTCGTTCGCCGACAAATATGCAGGAACGCTTACCATCAACTCGGTAAAACTCTCCAAAGCCGCCTCGCAGTCGCTCGTCGTGGCCGGAACGCCGACACCCGGGGCCATGACCTTCAGCCACATGCAGACTCCCGCCACGGCTTCGGGAAAATGCAATGCGCTGTTCTACTGTTTCGAGAATGGAGCTTTGCCCGCGGGCAGCCGCGTTCTGCTGGAAATTAACGCCACATACGATTCGGACGGCAGCACCTCGACTACGGACGACCGCTCGGAGGTGACCTATTCGGTCGAGTTGACGGGTAAGGCCGCGGGCGAGATTCTCCGAAACGGCTACTACCGTGTCGCGGCCAATATCACGGGTCTCGTAGGTCAGGAGTGCGCCGTATCGGTCACCGTCGCCGATTGGGAGACGCCCGTGACGCAGAACGTCGAGCTGGGGGCATAGCCCTCTTGTTTTGGCAGCTCCCGTCCCTCGCGGGCGGGAGCTGTTTTCAATCCCTTTTTCAGATTTTTCCGACTATGAAAAAATATCTGTTGATACTCGCTGCCATCCTGTTGCTGTGGGGCTGCATCGCCGAGGACAGGACAGAATGTACAAATCCCCGCGGTGTCTTCGTCAGCCTGACGGTACGGCCCGAAAGGATGTCCTCCGTAACTCGCTCTGCGGATGAAACGGCCATCCGCGACCTGAACCTCTACCTTTACGACGATAACAGCAATGTTGTCCTGCACCGTTACCAGACCTCTGCGACGCTGCGTTTCGAATGCCTACCGGGCGACTACCGGATCTGCATTGCCGCCAATCTGGGCCGCGATCTGGGCGACAATCTGCTGTGGGAGGATTTTACCGTTACACACGCCGACAAGTACGATGTATTGCCTATGGCCTATGAGGGCGATATAACGATAATTCCCTCGGCAGACGGGATGCTGACGCTGCCTGCCGTCGAAGTACAACGCTGCGTGTCGAAAATCTCCTATCACATTACCGTTACTCCGGCCGTTGCCGACATCGAACTGCGCTCCGTGCAACTGTTCTCGGTACCGCGTTTTGTATCCGTGTTCGATATGGCGGCCGCACCGTCGGATGATCCCGACGACTATACGGATTGTCCGGAGGTGGAACTTTCCGGACAGCAGGCTGCGGGCGACTGCTATCTGTTACCCAATATGCAGGGCATGGTGGCGGCCATTACCGACCAACGGCAGAAGAACCCGGAAAATGCCCCTGCGAATGCCTCGTATCTGCTGATCCGCGCCGTGCGCGGGTCGAAAATATTAGCTTATTATATTTAC
Organism: Alistipes sp. 56_sp_Nov_56_25; assembly: GCF_001915285.1. Taxonomy (NCBI): domain Bacteria; kingdom Pseudomonadati; phylum Bacteroidota; class Bacteroidia; order Bacteroidales; family Rikenellaceae; genus Alistipes; species Alistipes sp. 56_sp_Nov_56_25. Next base: position 9,923 of record NZ_MNQF01000028.1, on the reverse strand, counting down.
CTCGGAGGAAACAACACCTCGGATTTCAATGTCCGGGCCAACACGCATTACAGGCTCAATATCTCGATCTTGGGCGACAGCGAGGTCGATACCCGCATTAGCAGCTATGCCGTCAATGTGCATGACACCTACGAAGAAAACTCGGTCGGCGGATATTGCACCTACAATCCGTTTCAGATGCTTGCCGTGGAGATCGACGGGAGTCCCGCACCCCTGACGCTTCGGGGACGTATCGGTGTCGCGCAAGGCAACGCCGGAGCGTTCTGTCTGAACGGCTCTCCCGTAGGGGAAGGCCGCGACCTTATGCTTCCGGAACAGCCCGGCCCCAATATCTTCGGCGTGAACTACGCTCCGGGAATCTATACGACAGTCAATTCGCAGGTGGTCTATACCGTCACGGTCGAGGATGATGCGGGATTTGCACAGTCGTTCGACATCAGACACCGCTTCGCCAACCGTCTCGACGTATATATTCACCCCGCGACGGCTGAAAACGGAAACGGTACGGTAACCGTCGCCGGAGCGTTGTATGACGCTGAAACTTCTTCCCTGACGCACGACCGGGTCGTCCTGTGCCATGAAAAGGGATGCACGCTGACAGCCCTGCCCGAAGCCGGATACCGCTTCGAGGGATGGTATTCGGCAGCCGACTACAAGACACGGCTTTCGATATCGGCCTCGTATGCCTATGTTCCGACCTCGCCCGAAGCCGCGATCTTCCCGAAATTCACGGTCAATACCCGGCCGCTCGACGACGGGGGCACGGCCAACTGCTATATCGCGCCGGAATTGAATACCTCCTATTCGTTCGACGCTACGACGATGGGCAACGGCCGTGCAACGACGAATATCGTCCCGAAGAGACTTGCGGGAGCCGAGGCGAAAGTCCTCTGGGAAACGGGCACGATCCGTGGCGCGATCGTCGAAAGCGCGGAGCTGACCGGCAACGGACGTATCGTCTTCCGAACCGGCATGACCTATGGCAATGCCGTAATCGGACTTCTCGACAGCCGCGGGGTATGCATATGGTCGTGGCACATCTGGTCGGTGGATTACGATATCGAGGCCACGGCCCAGACCTATGCTTCGGGAGCCGTCTTTATGGATCGCAACCTCGGGGCCCTGGCTACGGACTGCACGCAGGCCGCTGCCAAAGGACTCTATTACCAGTGGGGCCGCAAAGATCCGTTCCCGTATCCGGCGCTGGCCACGGACGCCTACACGCAGGCTCCGACCGTCTATGCTCCGGGATTCGAGTATGCTGAAAGCAATCCCCGAACCTCCGGAACCGAATCGCCTTACGACGTGATGACCCTCGAATGGGCCACAGCGCATCCAACGACCTATATGGACGGTGTATTTTACGAGGATTGGGAAGAGTGGACGTCGGTCGCCGACTGGCTCTACGACCACCACCCGAACCTCTGGGGCAACGTCACGACCGGGAAGAACAATATCAGCCGCACCAGCCATAAATCCATTTACGATCCATGCCCTCCGGGATGGAAAGTGCCCGGTGCCGAGGATTTTGCGGAAATAGAGCGGATAGGCGTATCGACACCTTATTACATTACAATCCGCTGTAACAGCACGCAGACAGCGAAGATACCTTTGGGCGGAACATTCTACGAAGGACGTTACGACCGCAACGGGTCGCTCGGAAGGCTCTACACGAACGCTCCGTATTATCTTCATTGGAGAGACTCGACCGGCGTGTTCCATGACGTAGCCTGCACCTCGATCCTATTCGATACGAGCAACTACCCGCCGTTCGTCAATACGACGGATTTTTACCGCTATGCCGCCAATCCGGTGCGCTGCATCCGGGAATAAAACCGAATTAACTTTCAACAATGAACAAACAACGAATCATACTGTTCCTGCTGCTGTCGGCGGCCTTGTGGGGGCTGCCCCGCAGGGCTTCGGCGCAGATCTTCGCCGTGAGGGCCAATGCCCTTGCGGCATGCAGCGCGACGCTGAACGTCGGGGCCGAAACGGCCCTGACGGACAACTGGTCGCTGGAGCTGTCCGGCTATTGGAATCCGGTGAATACCGCATCCCTCTCGATGAACTTCCACGCCGTACAGCTCGGCGGCCGCTACTGGTTCTACGAATCCTTCGTCGGGCACTTTCTCGGGCAGCACCTCACTTATGCCGACTACGACCTCGGAAGCCGGACAAAACGCTATAAGGGCAATGCCTACGGTCTTGGTGTCAGCTACGGATATGCGTGGATGCTCTCGAAACGATGGAATATCGCCCTCGAAGCCGGCATAGGGCTGTTCCATACCGAAGACACACGCCGCGACCCGACCGTCTCTGACTGGGAGGATGAATACATCTACCGTTACCGACGCTGGACGCTGGCGCCGACAAAACTGGAAGTCTCATTCTCTTATATCTTTTAGCCATGAAGATATGCAATAAGATATTGCAGATAGGTCTGCTGTCGGCAGCGCTCGGAAGCCTGTTCGGCTGCTCGGTAGCCGGACGGCTTCAGCGGCAGCAGGCGACGGCAGGTTTGGCGCAGCTTACCCGCGCCGAGCGGCAGGAGCGGCAGCAGGACTCCCGCCTGCAGGTCGTAAAACTCCAGCGTGACAGCAACACATTCTTTCTTGCACTCGTGGATACGCTTGCCGACGGAGAACGCGTGATGGCGCTTCAGATCGAGCAGGTGACGGTCGTGGCGAAGATGCGGTCTATTCCCGAACGCAACGGGCGCGTCGTGCTGGATTTCATCGTGACGCTGCCCAAGCAGTTGTTGGGCAAGAGCCGCAGCGTCGTAATCACACCGATACTTCACAAACCCGACGAATCCGTGGCGCTCGAAGATCTGATGATCCGCGGCGGACGGTTCTCGCTGCTGCAAGAGCGCGACTACTGGCAGTACGAAACCTATGTCGAACGCTTCCGCCCCGATACCGTGGGGCGTGAGGCGGCCTTCAACCGCTTCGTGAAGTTTCCCTATCCCGAAGACGTCCGGCTCGATTCACTGGTCGAAGGACGAAGCACCGTCACGTATTACTATTCCCAAGCAGTGAAAACCGACGAGACCTCGAAAAAGATGCTGGTAACGCTTCAGGGGCAGGTCTTGGCTGTGGACGACAGCGCCTACCGTCTGCCGCCGTCCGATACGTTGAGCTACGTCGTATCTTCGATGCTCTCCTTCGTAGATACCGTGCCGAGGTATCGCATCAAGGTCATCGACAAGTTCGTGACCGTCGAAGACCGCAACTACATTCAGTTCTTCGTGGGAGATACCCGCGTGGTCGATACGCTGGGCGACAACCGGCGGCAGTTGGACAAGATCGCCGGCCTGATGCGGCGGATCGTCGAACAGCAGGAGTTTTACGTCGATACCATCACGCTGACGGCAGCATCGTCTCCGGAAGGAGCCTACGCTTTCAACGACCGTCTTTCGCAAGGAAGGGCCGCGGCGCTCAAACGCTACCTCGTCCGCCGATACGGCAGAAGCATCGACACGATGCTCACCGTGCGGTGGGTGGCCGAAGACTGGGCGGAACTGACGAACCGCATCCGAACAGACCGGGAGATCGTAAACCGTGACGCCATTCTGGAGCTGATCGCCGCGGAGAAGAATCCCGACCGCAGGGAGCAGGCCATCCGGCTGCGGTTCCCGAAAGAGTATGCCTATATCCGTTCGGTGATCTATCCGCAGCTGCGGGCCGTGAATTTTCGCTACAGCCTGCGCCGCAAAGGGATGGTCAAGGACACGATACACACCACGGAGCTGGATACGGCCTATGCCCGCGGCGTGGAGCTGTTGCAGAAACGCAAATACGCCAAAGCCTTGTACATTCTCAACGACTACAACGACCGTAATACCGTCGTGGCGCATCTGTCGCTGGATCATAACGAGCGGGCGATGGAGCTGTTGGCAACGATGCCCAAGGATGCCGTGACGGAGTATCTGCGGGCCATCGCCTGCTCGCGGCTGGGACGCAAAGCGGAAGGCCGGGAGCATTTCCTCGAAGCATGCCGCTTGGACGGGCGTATGGAGTATCGGGGCAATCTCGATCCGGAGATTGCTGAACTCTTAAAACAATAGTCATGCGGATCGGACTGGTGGATGTGGACGGGCACAACTTCCCGAACATAGCGCTGATGAAACTTTCGGCATGGCACAAGTGCCGGGGCGATACGGTGGAGTTCGCCGATCCCGCGGCGAGGCGTTATGACAAGGTCTATATGTCGAAGGTCTTTACCTTTTCTCGGGATTGCACCGACCGTTACGATTGCGAGGTCGTGCGTGCCGGGACGGGTTACAGGGACTATGCGACGATTCTTCCCGAAGAGATCGAACATATATGCCCGGATTACTCGCTTTATGGGGTCAAAGAAGCCTATGGGTTTCTCACGCGCGGATGCGTGAACCGCTGTTCGTGGTGCGTCGTGCCCCATAAGGAAGGTGAAGTCCGGGCACACGCTGACATCGAAGAGTTTCTCGACGGGCATAAGCATGCTGTACTGCTCGACAACAATGTCTTGGCTTCGGAGTGGGGACTTATGCAGATCGAGAAGATCGTCCGCATGGATATCCGGGTAGATTTCAACCAAGGACTCGATGCCCGGCGTATCGCCCGCACACCGGAGATCGCTGCGCTGCTCGCACGGGTCAAATGGATACGTTTTCTGCGCATGGCCTACGACAGCCGTGCCATGCAGGACGACGTTCATAAAGCCATAGAACTCCTCCGTAAGCACGGCGTTCCGGCCCGGAGACTATTTTTCTATGTGCTGATAAGGGATGACACCGAAGATGCGCTCGGACGTATCCGGGAGCTGAAAGCGTTGGGGTGTCAGCCTTTCGCGCAGCCGTACCGGGATTTCGAACACGAGGGGAAACCCTCGTGGGAGCAATGGCGGCTGGCCTACTGGTGCAATCGCAAACCGCTGTTCCACTCCGTGGATTATGAGGAATACCGAAAAAAACGAACTTAACAATCGAACTTATGAACAGACTGAAAATCAAATATGCCGTCGCGTACGGCTTTCTTGCAACAACGGCGGTCGCGCTTATCGCATCGCTATTTACAGGCTGCCATGTCTACGAACATGAAGAGGTGGAAATTATCCGCTGCCCGGTGATCGAAGCCGATACGATCGACATTCCCGGCTGGGATAAGGAAATCGCAACCCCCGAATTTTAACCGCTGTCACGATGAAAAAACTGTTGATTTGGCTCCCGGGCATGCTTTCGATGCTCGCAGCCTGCACCGAAGCGGTAGAGATACCGGCTCGGGCGCCCGAAAAACAATCGCCCGTCAGGGTCGAACTGCATCTGACGACCGAGCAGCAGGCCGCCACCCGCGCAATGGACGAAAATTGCATTCGGGATGTAAATTTATACCTGTACGGAGATACAGAATATCATTTTTATTTCCCCTCCGTTTCCTCGCCGCTGGTGTTCAACGTCCTTCCCGGCAATTATCGGAGTTATGCGATTGCGAACGCCGGACAGGATCTGGGAGATAAAAATGCGTTCAAGATCCAGTTTTACGAAACAGCGGTAGACGTGATGGAGTCTTCGGACGCTATCCCGATGACGGATCGGGGAACATTGGCGGTCGATGGCGCTGGCCGGTGTACCCCCTCATCGCTTCGCGTAACGCGCAGTGCGGCGAAGATCGCCTATACCATCGAGGTCGCCGACGCCGTCGCACCGTCGCTCCGTCTTCGCTCTGTGCAGTTCTGCAATCTGCCGCTGACGATACGTCCCTTCGATTCGGGCAGTATTTCTTCGACGGTCGAGGCGAACTACTATGACGGCGAGGCGATGCCTGTCGGCAATGAACGGAGAACCGCGGGTACAGCGTATCTTTTCGAGAACTTGCAGGGCTCGGTAGACACGATCACCGACCAGAAGGACAAGTGCCCTGAAAATGCTCCGGCCTGTGCCACCTACCTGCGGATTCTCGCGGAACGGAGTGCGGACAAAGCCCTTGTCGAATACATCGTTTATCCGAGTGAAAATAACACGTCGGATTTCAATGTCCGCCGAAACACGTGGCATAATCTGGAGCTTGTTATCAGGGGCGAAAATGAGATCGACAACCGGGTTCTCGTCTACGACGGTCTGTATTACGGAACGGCGAACTGCCATATCTGCACCGGCGATCAGGTTACGTTCGATGTTACCCCGTATCGCACGTCTCGCAGCCGCAATTACGCCTATCTGGGAATCGAGGCGGGCGATGAATACGCTCCGGCATCCGCCGGGCTGCTGTGGCAGGACAACAAGATCGTGACGGGATTCACGCTTGCGGACAACCGTCTTACGGTGCGCACGAACGGTCAGCGGGGCAATGCGCTCGTCGCGGTGTACGATGCTGGCGGGACGATTCTCTGGAGCTGGCATATATGGTGCCTGCCCAACGATCGACCGCAGGACGACCGGTATACGAACCGAGCGGGCGAACAGTTCCTTGTCATGGATCGGAATCTGGGAGCCATCGGTACGGATTTGAAAACCCGCTACGGACTGGTCTACACATGGGGGCGCAAAGATCCCTTTACGTCGAACGAGGTCTACAACGCCGCAGGACGTAAGGATCGGTTCATAAACCATTGGCCGACAATCTACACCTCGAACGGATCCGAAGCCAAAACATACGATCTGACCTATATGACCCGGCACCCGACGACGTATGTCTATACGGGGTGGTACGCCAAACTTTATACCTATTACGACAATGCCCTTTGGGGCGATCCCGCGCCTGTGGACACTTACGGTTGGGCGAGTGCGAAAAGCGTGTATGACCCCTGTCCCGAAGGGTACCGGCTGCCGAGCCGTTATACATGGACGGCTTTCGAGAATTACGTTTTTCCCGGAGAACCATATGTGGTCGGAGCGTTCGACAACGGCTATTGGTTCCAGCGCTTCAGGGGAGATACGAAGGGGACGTTTTATCCCGTACCGGTCGGGAACGACGATTTTCGGCTGGATCGTGACGGCGTTGCCGTCATGCTGACCGGAGCGGCGTCCGAACCGACATCCGCTACGCCGTATCCGACCGTCTATTTCAAATTCGAGATCAACAGCGGGTGGACGAACTTCGAAGGCGGAAAAGGCAAAGGGCTGGTGCGTTGTGTCAGGGAATAGATATTATTTCCGATTCTGTCTTGTAAAATCCTCTGAAATTTACCGTTCATGTCCCGAATCGCAGATTTTTTAGACCGCCTCATGAGGCGCAAGGTTCCGGCGAGTGTTTTCGTTACGATGAATCCGCAGATGCAGGCCGTGCGTATCGCCGTCCGAGAAAACGGACGTCAGTCTTTCGAAGATTATATACGCGAACAGGTTGCCGCCTGCTCCCGTTCATCGGTCGTTCCCGACCACACGCTGCTGCATCTGACCTTTCCCGACAGCAAAGCGATTCCGTCGCGCCGAAGTACGACGAACGAGTATTTTTACGGGAAGCTGGCTCCGGCTTTTATCCGGCAGGATATACACCCCGAGCCGGCCGTTTCGCTCCGGGATGCGGCTTTCGCACTCTCGAAAGGTCTTTCGCCCCTCTCTCCGGCAGGGCGGCGGGAACAGCTGATGCGCGATTCCGAATACCGGAGATTTACGATGCATTGTGCCCGTACGGCGCCCGACGATGCACCGCTCTATCGGGCTGTAACCTCTTCACAGGGAACTTATCTCTTCAGCGATACGCCCAAGGGCCGGCGGGCCATGTACTGCTATATGCAATACATGACGGATCGTTTCTTCGGAATGCGGACTGATGCAGATACGCTGAAAATCTATGAATTGAAACATTTGCTGCCCCGAATCGCCGCGATGGCGGACAAGTGTATCGACAAATTCGTGAAAAGCGATCTGAAAAGCGAGTATCCGGGACTGGAGAGATCCCGATACAGTTTTACCGAGGAGAAGTGGATTCCGACATCGGTACTTTCGGAAGGCATATGTTCGGCAGCATATTCCATATCGCCGTGCTACGAGGACTTCGAGAGGTTCGTTGCCGGGAACCGGACACAGGTATCGTCAGGCAATCACGATCTCGCAACGCTGTTGTATATCGCGGAAAACGGGTACGCCGCATCTGTAGCCGACGACGGGTTGCATCGTTTCAGACATCGGGAGTTCTTCTCCGAGGTGGCGTCGAAACTCCGGGATTGCGACCGGGCGCGTATGGGAAACCGGCAATCGACGCACGACTTCGGGTACGGTGCCTTGCAGCAGCAGGCCCGTGAAATCGCAGCGGGTATTCTTCGCACGGAATACAACATTCAGAACGGGAGATTCCTGACGGAATACAAAGAGTCATCGCCGGATGCGAAACAGCATGTTTCCCTGCCCGGAACGGGCACCGTAACCAAAAGGCGGGAAACGGAACGCAGGCTGCGGCATTCCCGTCCTGTCAGCGGCAAACGTGCCGCAATAAAAATGTAACGAATATGCGGGAAGACCGGATACGAAGTATTTACCTGACGCTCGACTGAACGCTGCATGCCGTACGTTTCGCTGTCGGAACGAACGGCGAAGAGGGTTTCAGGCATCACATCTCCGAAGAGTTGAAAAAGACAACACCCGGACGGGCGCTCGAAAACCTGTTCTATCTGCAATACGATCTGCCTCCGGAAGCATCCTTCCATGCGACGACGGAAGAAGCGAAGCGGCCCGATGAACTATACATGCGGAAATTATTGCCGGAATTGACTCGTCTGAAGTTACAGCCCCGTCATGTCGTGGCGAATGACGAGGCGTATTATGCGGTGATGAAAGGCGTAATGCTCTTTACACCGGAAGCAGAAAAGCTGATGCTGACGGAGGATTACTTTTCGGTACGACGGCAAATCCGGCTGTGTGCACCGGATTTGAAACGACGAAATGAAACACGACGGCATCCGATGCCGGTGCTTAAATTATACTAAATACTAATTCATAAAACATTCGACTTATGGAAGTAACCATGATGGAACACGATGCCTATCTGGAACTGAGAAGGCGTCTGTGCGGCCTGTCGGTCGCCGTAACGGAATTGTATCGTAAGGTAGCTCCGCCCACACGGGAGAAATGGCTCAGCACGCAGGAAGTATGCGAGGCGCTGCATATCTCGCAGCGGGCTTTGCAGAATTACCGCGATCGGGGAATCATCCCGTATTCCACGATAGGTTCCAAATTCTATTACCGGGAGACCGACGTCGAACGTGTCATCCGCGAAGCTTTGATCCGCAGATAGTATGTCGGACATTATTACGAAGCGATCCGAAGAGTTCAAGGAACTGACGGATTGGATGGTGCAAACCACGCGCGAGATCGAAACGGCCATGAAACATTTGCGGCCGACGATCGGTCAGGAGCATTATCTGACCGGAGATGAGATTTGCAGACGCTTCCATGTGTGCAAACGGACGTTGCAGACCTTGCGGGATACGAAAGCGATTCCCTATACGACGCTCGGCGGGAAAATCCTCTATCCCGAATCCGGTATCTTCGAGGTGCTGAAGAAAAACTACCGCGACTTCCGGCCCTGGAATAAGTAAACGAACGGCGACCAGACTGATCTGGTCGCCGTCCGTTTAGGGTTAAGCCTCTTTGGAAAGCAGCCGGGTCGTAGGCTGTGTGAGTTCATACAGATTGCCGATGCGCTGCGTAAGAAGACGTACGTCTTCCTTCATCTTGTTGGCGGTTAATTGTAGGCTCGGTAAACAACGCCTTTCCGCTTTACAGCGGTAGGTTTTCGTTTATCTGCCCCCGAACCGTACTTACACGTCTCCATGTATACGGCTCTCCATCTGTAACATCATTTTACTTATCACAGCTCTGGATTTTTGCGTTACACTCCGCACATACGACCAAAGTCTTTCTGTGCATATAGAGCATTTTGCGTTCCCAGTCATTTTTACCTTTTAACTCTTTGAGAGTGCGGACATGGTGCATTACCACTTCT
>NZ_MNQF01000027.1:0-21938 GCF_001915285.1 Alistipes sp. 56_sp_Nov_56_25 | reverse complement strand
TCGATGCAACGAACTGAAAACGAATGTTTTGATGCAAACCAAAGCATTTCGGGCAGGTAACGGATAAGTAACGAAACTCACTGTTAAACCTGCCCGATTCTGCTTTTTTATTGCTTGGAGCATATGCAGAATAGAGAATTAAATACTTGCAAACAAGATATTTACTCTTTCCTGCGCTTCTCTTTCCCTACAAAACCCGAACCACAGAGGTTCCCTCTTTTTCTATCGGATGGCTTTCGACTATTTGTTGTTGTAAGCGGCCATCTTCTCGATCAGCATGAGGACCTTGTTCGAGTAGCCCCACTCGTTGTCGTACCACGAAACGACCTTCACGAAGGTGTCCGTCAGCGCGATACCGGCAGCCTTGTCGAAGATCGACGTGCGGGCGTCGCCCAGGAAGTCCGACGAAACGACAGCCTCCTCGGTGTAACCCAGAATACCCTTCAGTTCGCCTTCCGAAGCCTCCTTCATGGCAGCGCAGATCTCGTCGTACTTGGCGGGCTTGGCCAGGTTTACGGTCAGGTCGACAACCGAAACGTCGAGGGTCGGAACACGCATCGACATACCGGTCAGCTTACCGTTCAGCTCGGGAATCACCTTGCCTACGGCCTTTGCAGCGCCGGTCGACGAGGGGATGATGTTGCCCGAAGCGGCACGGCCGCCGCGCCAGTCCTTCATCGAGGGACCGTCGACAGTCTTCTGCGTTGCGGTGGTCGAGTGAACGGTGGTCATCAGACCGTCGGTGATGCCGAACTTGTCGTGCAGAACCTTGGCGATGGGGGCAAGGCAGTTGGTGGTGCACGATGCGTTCGAAACGATCGTCTGGCCCTTGTAGGTATCGGTGTTCACGCCGCATACGAACATCGGGGTGTCGTCCTTCGAGGGAGCCGACATAACGACGTACTTGGCGCCGGCTGCGATATGAGCCTCGGCCTTCTCCTTGGTGAGGAACAGACCCGTCGACTCTACCACGTACTCGGCGTTAACCTCGTTCCACTTCAGGTTTGCGGGGTCCTTCTCGGCGGTTACGCGGATAGCCTTGCCGTTTACGATCAGCTGGCTCTTCTCCACGTTGAAATCCACCGTACCGTCGAAACGGCCGTGCATCGTGTCGTACTTCAGCATGTAAGCCATGTAGTCCACGGGAACCAGGTCGTTGATGCCCACCACTTCGATGTTGTCGTTCGTGCAAGCGGCACGGAACACCAGACGGCCGATACGACCGAAGCCGTTGATACCGATTTTAATAGTTGCCATAATAATTTGAATTATTTGTTAATAAAAAATTGCGTTATTTTTTTAACAGCACAAAAGTACATACTTTATATAATTTACGCAAATAAAAAATTAAATTTTTTTACGAACCGCGGACGCATCCGTTTCCCGGCACGCACCCGTCCGCCGGAAACCTCCGCCGTCTTCAGGCGCACAACACCGCGGAAGCCTACTGCGCAGCCAGTTTGGCCCGTTTGGCCATGGCCGAGGCGAAGACGAAATCGTTCAGCTCGCGGTTGTCCGCATGCAGGATGTCGTCCTTCGTCCCCTCCCACCACTTACGGCCGTCGTGGATGTATACAATTTTCTCGCCGATCTCCATCACGGAGTTCATGTCGTGGGTGTTGATGATCGTCGTGATGCCGTACTCCTGGGTGATCTCGTGGATCAGGTTGTCGATGACGATCGAGGTCTGCGGGTCGAGTCCCGAGTTGGGTTCGTCGCAAAACAGGTAGCGGGGATTCATCACGATAGCCCGGGCGATGGCCACGCGCTTGATCATGCCGCCCGACAGTTCGGCCGGATAGAGTTCGTTGGCCCCGTCGAGCCGCACGCGCTGGAGGCAGAAATTCACGCGCTCCATCTTCTCCCGCTCGCTCTGCGAGGTGAAGAGGTCGAGCGGCAGCTTGACGTTCTCCACAACGGTCGAGGAGTCCAGCAGCGCCCCGCCCTGAAAGATCATGCCGATGTCCTTGCGGATACTTTTGCGTTCCCGGAAACCGAGTTTCGAAAAGTTCACCTCGTCGTACCACACGTCGCCCGAATCGGGTTCGTGCAGGCCCACCAGCGTCTTGAGCAGCACGGTCTTTCCCGAACCGCTGCGGCCGATGATGAGGTTCGTTTTTCCGGTCTCGAATTCGACCGAGATGTCGTCGAGCACCACCCGGCCGTCGAACGACTTGACGATATGTTCGGCGCGTATCATATAAGCAGGACTTGTGTCAGGATCAGGTCGAAAAGCAGAATCACCACGCAGCTGGCCACCACGGCGCGCGTCGAAGCCGTGCCGACCTCCAGCGAGTTGCCCCGGGCGTTGTAGCCGTAGAAGGCCGAAATCGAGGTGATGATGTAGGCGAAGAAGACGGTCTTGATCAGCGTGTAGGTGATCGAATAGGGCTTGAAATCCATCAGCAGGCCGTCGACATAGTCGGCGGGGATCATAATGCCCGTCGCGGCGGCGATGAGGTATCCGCCCAGAATGCCGATCAGGATCGAGAGGATCGTCAGAAAGGGGAAGAAGACCATCGCGGCGACGATCTTCGGGAGGATGAGGTACGAGGCGGAGTTGACGCCCATGATTTCGAGCGCGTCGATCTGTTCGGTGATGCGCATGGTTCCGATCTCCGAGGCGATCGACGACCCGACCTTTCCGGCGAGAATCAGCGCCACGACCGCCGACGAAAACTCCAGGATCATCGTCTCGCGCGTGGCGTAACCCACCAGCGAGCGGGGAATGAACGGCGAATCGAGGTTGATGCACATCTGCAACGTGATGACCGCGCCGATGAAGACCGAGATGATGGCCGTCAGGCCGATCGAGTTGACACCGAGCGACTCCATTTCGAAAATGATCCGCCGGCGGTAGATGGCGGCCTTCTCCGGACGGGAAAAGACCTTTCCCATCAGCATGAAATAGCGCCCTATGAGTTCGAAAATCTTCAACATGCTACTGCTTTTCCTCTTCGAAATCGACGTAGTCGCCCACATCCTTCGACACGCGCTTCTCGGGCGTTCCCGGGGTTTTGTGCACCTTCACCTCGCCTTCGCGCTCCTTGCGCGGCTGCTCTGCAAAGGGCGAGCCGAAACCGCCGAATCCCTTCGGTCCGGACTGCTGTCCGAAGCCTTCGCCGAACTGCTGCTCCATCTGCTTGCGGACCTTGTAGATCCGCCAGCGGAAAGCCAACATCAGCACGACGACCAAAATAACAAGTCCCATAAGAAAATACAAGATAAACAGCGCTATGCCCTTGAGCAGCGCGGGGGCGCCGAGCGCCAGTATGACGATAAGGAGCGTCGTCAGCGGATTGCGCTGCACGAAGCCCGCCAGGGAGTCGATGATTGCCAGTATGAAATTCATTCCGATTTCGGTTTACATCTCCACAAAGGTATGGAAAATTATGCGTATTTCAATTAAATGTCGTAAATTTGGCGTTTGGAAACGAAAAACAAATCACAATCCCATATGTTAACTCCCCTCACCGCCATCTCGCCCGTCGACGGGCGTTACCGTAATAAAACGGAGAAATTAGCCGATTATTTTTCGGAGCAGGCCCTCATCCGCTACCGCATCCGCGTCGAAGTGGAATACTTCATCGCCTTGTGCGAACTGCCGCTGCCGCAGCTGACCGGCATCGACCGCTCGAAATTCGCCGCCCTGCGCGCGCTCTACCTCGATTTCTCGGACGCCGACGCCCGGCGCGTGAAGGAGATCGAGTCGGTGACCAACCACGACGTAAAGGCCATCGAGTACATCATCAAGGAGAAAATGGACACCCTCGGGCTGGAGGCCTATAAGGAGTTCGTGCATTTCGGCCTCACGTCGCAGGACATCAACAACACGGCCATTCCGCTCTCGCTCCGGGAGGCGATGACAGGCGTCTACTACCCCGTCGTCGAGGAGGTCCGCGACGCTTTGGCGTCGTTCGCCGAGCAGTGGCGCGAGGTTCCGATGCTGGCGCGCACGCACGGGCAGCCCGCCTCGCCGACCTCGCTGGGCAAAGAGTTTTCGGTATTCGTCGAGCGGCTCGAAAAGCAGTTGTTCATGCTCCACGACATCGCCGTTCCGGCCAAGTTCGGCGGCGCCACGGGCAACTTCAACGCCCACCGCGCAGCCTACCCCGAAATCGACTGGGTGGCTTTTGCCAACCGATTCGTGAACGAGACGCTGGGGCTGTGCCGTTCGCAGTACACCACGCAGATCGAGCACTACGACAACCTGGCGGCGATCTTCGACAACATGAAGCGCATCGACACCATTCTCATCGACCTCTCGCGCGACATGTGGACCTATATTTCGATGGAGTACTTCAAACAGCAGATCAAGGCCGGTGAGGTCGGATCGAGCGCCATGCCCCACAAGGTCAACCCCATCGACTTCGAAAACGCCGAGGGCAACTTCGGCATTGCCAACGCCGTTTTCGAGCACCTTTCGTCGAAGCTGCCCGTATCGCGTCTTCAGCGCGACCTGACCGACTCGACCGTGCTGCGCAACATCGGCGTGCCGATGGCCCACGCGGTGATCGCCCTGCAATCGCTGCTCAAGGGGCTGAACAAGGTGATCCTCAACCCCGAGGCGCTGGCGCGCGACCTGGAGAACAACTGGGCCGTGGTGGCCGAGGGCATCCAGACCATCCTGCGCCGCGAGGGTTTCCCGAAGCCCTACGAGGCGTTGAAGGCCCTGACGCGGACCAACGCCCACATCACCCGCGAGTCGATCGCGGCATTCATCGAAACGCTCGACGTCGCCGAATCAGTCAAGGAGGAGCTGCGCGCCCTCTCGCCCTCGACCTACACGGGCGTGTTCCGGTAGGCCGGAACCGACATCGAAAACAAAGGCAGGACCCGAAAGCGTCCTGCCTTTATTCGTCCCGACGGACCGTCACTCCTTGCAGCAACGCACCGTATAGCCGTAAGACCGGTTCATGTCCAGTTCATTATTGATCGAACCGCTGCTCGACAGTTTGCTGCGGAAGAAGAGGTAATAGGATTTGACCGAAGAGGTTTCCGCCGACCAGTAAGCGCCCAAACCGCCGGTCGAGCTGCGCAGCCCCACGATGGCGCCCGAACTGTAATTGCGATAGCCCTGCGCCGGATACCAGGCCGTCTGTTCCCCGTGGGTATAGGTCATACCGTAGTTCGTTCCGTCCCATACCGAAACGCCGTCGATGTACTGACGTCCCGAAATCAGATCCTCCCATGCACCGGTTCCAGGAACCCTGTACCCCGGCGGGCAGGGGTCGTTGAGCGTTTTGGCCTCACCCCACAATGTCGCGTTCGGCGACGCAAGCCAGTTATAGCCGGTTCCGACCTTATCGTTGTAGAACGTCATAGGATTGGCGGCAGCCCCGTCGGTCGTCGTCGCACTCTTGCTGAAAGCCCAGTCCAGCGCCGGATAAGCGGGATTCACCACCGTGCCGTTCTTTGCTTCGAGGAACGCATTGGCCGAAGTTTCCGTTTTCTCGCCCCCGTAGAACGGGTCCTTGCGCCCCCACTGGTAATACATGCCGTAAGCGTCCGTACCGCCTGCGGTCGTACCTGCGGCGCCCAGGTTGCGGTCCATGAAGACCGTCCCGTTCCCGTAGGTCATCGTCTGCGGAGCGTCGGTCACCCAGACATGCCAGCTCCAGACGACCTTTCCGTCCTGCATCAGGGCGACCAGCGCGTTGCCCCTGCCTTCGCCGACCGTGAGGAAAATATCGCCGGAGGTCGTGTCGAGGGCGACTCCCGAAACGAGTCCTTCGGAGTCGGTCCACAGCCAGTCGGCCGTCATGCCGTCCGCCATCTCGATCGCCGGCTCGAATCCGACCCCTTCGCCGGCTCCGTTTCCGCGTACCCGGGCATTGAAAACATACGTTCCGGGCGCCGAAACCACATAGCAGTTGGCCGTCCCCGCAACGCTCAAGTCGTTGACCTGCGCCGCCGAAAGAGTCCCGCCGTCCGTCAGCGCGATTTCCACCCGGCCGTTTCCGGCCTTTACCGACCGGAACAACTCCACCTGCTCGTCGCCCGTGGCTTCGACCGGATTTCCGGAGCCGTCCCCGATCTGCCACGGCGTCACGGCGGCGTCCGTCGTCACGGTCCAGAAACCTTTATCATCGCGCCCCACGACGGGGACAGGCCCCGAAACAGGCATTTTCGCTCCGGCGGCATCTTTCAGCCAGGGAATATCCTTTTCCGCGGCGAGTGTCCAGTAATACGCATCCCCGTCGACCGCAATGCCGATCAGCGGCGCTTCCGCCGCCGCATTGCAGGCTACCGTCACTTCGGTCCCGTCGCAGAACGTAAGGCGCACGCCGTCCTCCGTCTCGGCCAGCGACCGCACTTCCGACTGCGACACGGCTCCGGCCAGCGTCTTCAGCGAGACCAGGCCCGCATTCAGGTCTTCGATCTTTTGCAACAGTTCGGCCGAGGGGGGGGGAACGGGTTTGTCTCCATCCGGGTCCGAAGCCCCGGATTCGCTCTTGCAGCCGCCGAGAAGCAGCGCCCAGGAGCAGATCACAAATAATTTTTTCATCATACCTTGTTTTTTAGTTAATGGTTCCATCTGTTCCGTCCGTAAGGGACAGACTTCACGGAGAATACCGCGCAGGCAAAAACAGGCATGACGACCCGGCAAAGCATGGCGACGACTTCCTCATCCAACCGTAAAAAAGTCTGTCCGAAGAGGTTCGCAGCAACAGGAAAAAGAGGGCCGAAGCAAATAAGGACGCACGGAAAAACCGCCGGCGACGACTTCAGGCGCTCCCTTTCTCCGCAGGAGCAAACACCCTATCGCGCAAGGCAGGTCTTCTGACTTGTCCCCCGAGGCGGCGCCTTCCCGGTCCCGGAGGACCAGTGGCTCAAGAATGCCGCAACGAAAAAGCCCTTGCGGGCGGGACTCACAGCAGCGGGAACTGTTGCCGATTCACACGGCATTCCCTTTTAATTCCCCTCCACGGGGAAACCATTGCACGGCAAAGGTACACTTTTATCGGCAGGAAGCAAGCGATCCGGCGGAATATTTCCGCGAAACGCGCCCCGCCGCTCTGCGCAGCGGACCGTTCCGACCACGATGCGTCCCTTTTCCGGCAGACGGCGGCGCGACTTTGGCACGCGCCTTGTACTTATTTCAGTCAGCTGCGGCACAGCAACCGCAGTGAGGTTTCTTCATTTATTTAAGTTTGGGTTAGTAGTTTTAGGAGGGCAACCTCCTGGGGGCAGCAGGCAATCGTGAGATTCCCTGCTGTTTTTTTATCCCCGGAGGGCATCACTAACCGAACAGGTCGTTGAGCACGGCGGCCAGACGATACGACGCCAGGATCAGCTGGCATTCGGGCAGCAGGTAGGTGTCCGTCACGAACTGCTTGCCGTAGGTCCCGTCGGCCCGCTGCCAGTCGTAGATCACCCGGCAGGCGACGGCCGTTTCGTGCAGCCATTCACGGGGCGTAGCATCGGCTCCCGCAACGGCGAAGACCTCCCACACGCGAACCGTGTTTCGGGAAGATCGGCCGCAAGGCATCGCTGTCCCCGCCACTCACCCGCCGCAAAATGTCTTTTTCTCCTTCCACGTTACAACGCCGTGAATTTTCCTTTAAAGACACTATCATCAGGCATATGCCACAAATAAAACAATAAAAAGAAATAAAACCAAAATTATTCCG
Organism: Alistipes sp. 56_sp_Nov_56_25; assembly: GCF_001915285.1. Lineage (NCBI taxonomy): Bacteria > Pseudomonadati > Bacteroidota > Bacteroidia > Bacteroidales > Rikenellaceae > Alistipes > Alistipes sp. 56_sp_Nov_56_25. The sequence continues at coordinate 14,304 of NZ_MNQF01000027.1, read as the reverse complement.
GTGAAAATTCCACAACAAGACCCGATAATCGGCCAAACGGTCCCCGGCGGACGGCGATTGCAGGTTCGGCACGCGCTTTGTACTTATTCCGGTCAGCTGCGGCACAGCAACCGCAGTGAGGTTTCTTCATTTATTTAAGTTTGGGTTAGTAGTTTTAGGAGGGCGACCTCCGGGGACAGCAGGCAATCGCGAGATTCCCTGCTGTTTTTGCATCCGCATGCCGGGCGCGCCGTTTCTGCGTGCGCAGGGTACGAAAAAGCCGCCCGGTGTTCCGATCGGTTCTTTGCAACGCTCCGGCCGCCGATTTCACGGGGCGGCAATGCGCTCCGGCACGAAAACTGTGCGGCGGACGACGAGGGAAAACAGCAAAATCCAACCTACCCACCATGGCAAAACGTAAAAATATCACCACGACGCAGCTGGCGCTGATGACCGCTGCAGCCGTCATCAGCCTGCGCGGGCTCCCGATGATGGCCCAGGAGGAACTGACGATGTTCTTCTACATTTTCTTCGCGACGTTCCTCTTCCTGATTCCTGCGGCCCTCGTGGGCGCCGAACTGGGCAGCGCCTTCGCCGACCGCGGCGGCGGCGTCTACACCTGGGTCAAGGAGGCTTTCAACCGCCACCTGGGTTTCTCGGCGATCTTCCTGCAATGGATTCAGAACGTCGTCTGGTATCCCACCGTACTGGGATTCGCCGCCGCGTCGATCGCCTACATGATCGGCGTTCCGGCTCTGGCGCAGAACGGGCTGTACGTCGGGTTGTTCTCGATTGCGATGTACTGGTGCGCGACGCTGGTGACCCTGCGCGGCACGTCGGCCATCTCGGGCATCACCTCGAAGGGATTTCTGATCGGCACGGTGCTCCCGGGCGTCGTCGTGATCGTGATGGCGGTCATCTGGATGGCCGGCGGCAACGAAATCGCCCTGAAGGAGATTCCGGCCGGCGTCTCGCAGATCGTCAACGTCGACGCCGCGCAGCACGTCCACCCGCGTCTCTTCCCCCACATCACGGGCATGAGCGACATCGCGTTCCTGGCGGGCATCCTGCTGCTGTTCGCCGGCGTGGAGGTGCACGCCGTGCACGCTCCGGAACTGGCCAAACCCCAGACGCAGTTCCCACGGGCGATGTTCCTCGCGGCGCTGATCTCGTTCGGACTGTTCACGCTGGGCGCGCTGGCCGTGGCCATCATCACCCCCTACGACCAGATCAACCTCCAGTCGGGGCTGTTCACCACCTTCCAGATCGCTTTCGAACGTTAACACGTGGGATGGCTCTCGAACGTCATGGGACTGCTCGTGGCCTTCGGTGCGCTGGCGGGCGTGATGTCGTGGATTTCGGGCCCCAGCCGCGGCCTGCTGTGGACGGCCAGGGACGGCGCTCTGCCCTGCTTCCTCCAGAAGACCAACAAGAACGGCGTGCAGCTCAACATACTGATTATCCAGGGCTGCATCGTGACGCTCCTCTCGTCGCTTTACATCGTGATGGACGACGTCAGCGTGGCGTTCTTCCTGTTGAGCGCCCTGACCGTGGGACTGTATCTGATCATGTACATGATGATGTACGCCGCGGGAATCCGCCTGCGCTACACGCAACCCAAGCTCATCCGCAGCTACCGCGTGCCGGGCGGAAACACGGGCATGTGGCTGATCGGAGGCGTAGGGTTCCTCGCCGTGCTGTTCTCGTTCATCGTCACCTTCTTCCCGCCTTCGCAACTGCCCGTGGGCAGTCCGGCGACGTACACGTGGCTGGTGGTGACCGGCACGGCGGTCTTCCTCGCGATCCCCTTCATCATCAGTTTCGCAATGGACAAACGGAACGCCCGGCGGACGCCGGAGGCTTAAAACTCGACCGTCAGGCCCAGCGTCGGGAGCAGCGTGCCGCTCACCTGTTCGAGGTATTTCATGCGGTAACGCCGTTCCGAAGCCGGAGCCGAGGGGTTCTCGATCTCCCCCGTGGACATCAGCACGTCGGGCTGGCGCAAACGACCGCCCGCAACGTTTTGCAGGTCGATGTAGAGACCCAGCATGCAGCGGCGGAAGTAAAACACCTTGTCGATGCGCACGTCCAGCTGTGCGAAGGCGTCGAGCCGCCCGGCGTTGTATTTCGAATAGTCGTAGTAGGGCCGTCCCTGCGCATCCCACGCCTCGACGAGCGACGAACGCTCCACGTCGTAGGGCGTGTAGGGCGCACCGCCCACGGCGCTCAGCTTCGCACCGAAGCTCCAGTGGCGCGGCAGGTCGTAGGTTCCGCTGACGTTGACCACGAAACGGTTGTCCCACGCCGAGGCGATCCACGGGGCCTGCCGGTCGTTGCGGTACTCCGAGCGGAACACGGTCACCGATCCCACGACGTTCACTCGCCCCGGAATCTGCCAGCGGGCCATCGCCTCGACGCCGTAGGCGCGCCCCTGCGCCGAGGAGACCAGCTTCTCGTTGCCCACCACGCCGTAATCGTTGCCCTTGCACGAGAGCGGAATCCCGTCCGCCACCGACAGCGGCACATCGCCGTAGCGTTTGTAAAATCCCTCGACCGAGACGATCAGCCGGTCGCGCAGCCGCCAGTCGACACCCGCGCTGAAGACCCCGACGCGCATGTAATCGAGCGATCGGTTGACCAGCGCGTCGTCCACCTTGAATCCCAACGCCGTGTAGGGCGGCAGCTGGCAGTAAAGTCCCGCGCTGCCGCTCACCGACCAGCCGGGACCTACCGCATAGGAGACCGAAGCCCGGGGCGACAGCTGGCGCCACACCCGCGCCATACGTCCCGAGTAGTCGCACCCGTCGGCGCGCAGGCCCGCCGAGGCGGTGAACCGCTTGTCGGCCGAGGCGTATTCGGCCCCGGCGAACAGCCCCCAGCCGACGATTCCCAGCCGGGTCCGGTAGTCCGACAACTGCGTCCTGTCGGTATAGAGCCGTTGCAGCGTGCGGTTCGTGTAGTCGGAATAATTCACCTCGACGCCCTCGCGGACGGTCCAGCGGCCCAGATAGGTGCGGTTCTCGGCCCGGAGCGTGGTCTTCTGCTCCACGGAGCGCAGCCGGAGCGTCAGGTTGTCCTCCGACGAATCATCGTTGCGCAGGTATTTCAGGTTGCGGTTGTTCAGGTAGTTGTGGCTCAAGGTCACGGTCTGCACGTGGCGGCCCGCATAGTGACGCCACGAAGCCCCCACCGTGAAGGTCTCCTGCCGGATGCGGGGCAGGTAGCTCAACAGGTATTCGGCGTCCTCGCCCTTCTCGTCGACGTTGAGACGCATGTTGTCGAATCCCGCAAGGGCCAGCACCGTCAGCTCGTCGCGCTCCGAAAGGCGTGTCTTGACTTTCGCCTGCCCGTCGATGTAGTTGGGCAGGAAGGGCAGCCCCAGCAGTTTGAACAGCAGTTGCAGGTAGGACTGGCGGATGGAAAACAGATAAGTCGTCTTGCCGCCGATGTGCCCGCTGCCGCTCAACCCCACTTCCGAGGCGCCCAACGTCGCTTTGAAGGTCTGCTTTTCGGCATTGCCGTCGCGGAGACTGAAGTCCAGCACGGAACTCAACGCCCCGGCCCGGTCGGCGGGAAAGGCTCCCGTATAAAAACTGATTTCGCGCACGAGGTCGGCGTTGACGATGCTCACCGGACCGCCCGTCGCCCCCTGCGTGGCGAAATGGTTGATGTTCGGGATTTCGATCCCGTCCATGTAGAACTTGTTCTCCGCAGGCCCGCCGCCGCGCACGATCAAATCGTTGCGATACCCCACGGGCGAGAAGGCCACGCCGGGATACGAGCGCACGATGCGCGACACGTCGCGGTTCGAGCCGGGGCTTTTCTCGATCTCCCGCAGGCCGATCACCTTCAAACTTACGGGACTCTCCGCCGTGACGCGGAACGGCGACGGACGGACCGTCACGGCCTCCAGCTGCGCGGCATCCTCCTCCAGCTCGACTTCGATAAAGGGCGTGGCGGCCGAGACCATGTATTCGGGCGTCGTGAGGCTCTTGTAGCCCACCGACGAGACCGCCAGCCGCCAGATGCCCGGCTTCACGCGCTCGATGCGGAACCTCCCCAGCGAGTCGGTCGAGGCTCCCTTCTGCTCCTGCCCGGCCAGCACCACGGCGGCATAGGCCACGGGGCGGCGGCTCAAACGGTCGATCACCCGCCCGCTGACGGGATAGGTCCCGCCCTGCGCCCGCACGGCAAACGCCGCGGCCAGGCCGAAAAACAAAACAGCGACTTTCAGGAATTTCATACGGCAAAGATACTCGGTCAAGCGCCTTCCGACGCCGTTTCATCGGTACATTTCGGCAGCAGTTTCAGGTACGAGAGCAGAACCACGTTCATCACGAGGGCGTAGACGATGGCCGGGACGGCCATTTCACCGCTGTCGAAGATCAGCGGCGAGGTGGCGACGGCGATCGCCTGCGCAGCGTTCTGCATCCCGACCTCGATGACGATCGTGCGGCGCACCGCCCGCCGGAGCCGGAACAGGCGGGCCAGCAGCGATCCGCCCGCCATCGCCAGCAGGATCAGCGCACCCGCGGCCAGACCCAGCACGCCGAGATTCTCCAGAATCGTCGAGGCGTACTGCACGAAGAACACCGCCGCCAGTAGCATCAGGGCCGGGAAGGCCACACGCCCCAGCAGCTCGTGCACACGCCGTGCCGCCCGGGGCCGCCAATGCCTGAAAAGCGCCCCGCAGATCATCGGCAGGAACAGCAGGACGATGTTCTGCACCAGCAGTTTCCCGACCGGAAGTTCGATGGCCGCACCGGCATGCACCGCGACGAAACGCGCGGCGAAACCCATCACCAGCGGAATCGTGAAGAGCGTGATGAGGCTGCTCAAAGCGGTCAGCGTCACCGAAAGGGCCACGTCGCCCTTGGCCAGCATCGAAAAGACGTTCGACGAACTGCCTCCCGGACAGCAGGCGACGAGCAGCAGTCCCAGAAAATAGACGGGCGGCAGGCGGAAGGCCAGCCCCACGCCGAAGGCGATGAGCGGCAGCAGCGCCAATTGGCCCAGCAGCCCCGCGACAACGGCCGCCGGACGGCGGGCCACACCGGCGAAGGCCTGCCGGTCGAGTTCGATGCCGAGCTGAAACATCAGCGCGATCAATACAGGCAGTACGATCCAGACGGTATTCATAAGCGATGTAAAACGACGATCCCGGGGCGCGGACTTCCCGGCAGCCCGGTTCCATTTTACTGCAAAGGTGGCCCTTTTTTCGGGAATCCGGCCCGTTTTCCGGAAAAAATTGTAATTTTAACCTTTCAATTACGCGAGATACGACGGTTTATGTCCCTGAACACCAAATACGACATCCTCGACAACCGACTGGTCATCCGACGGCTCAACGCCGGGGACCGGCAGTGTTTCGAAGCGTGCTACCGATTCTATTACAAGGGATTGTGCAGCTTCGCTTCGCGCTGGGTATCCCTCCCCGTGGCGGAGGACATCGTACAGGACACGATGCTGTACATTTGGGAAAACCGGGACCGCCTGATGGAGGAACTTTCGCTGAAAGGACTTCTGTTTATGATCGTCCGCAACAAGTCGCTGGACCGCATCACCAGCCAGAAGGTCCATTCACGCGTCCACCAGCAGTTGGAAAAGAGATTCGCCGACCAGTTCGACTCCCCGGACTTCTACCTCGGCACGGAACTCGCACGGCTCTACCGCGAGGCGCTCGCCCAACTCCCCGAGCAGACCCGGCGCATCTTCGAGATGAGCCGCTTCCAGGGCATGACCCACCAGCAGATCGCCGCCGAGATGGAGGTGTCGCCCCAGACCGTCAACTACCATATCGGCCAGGCGCTCAAAGTCCTCGGCGTCGCGCTGAAGGACTACCTGCCGCTGATCGCGCTGTTTTTCGAAATGCCCGGGAACAACTGAAACCCCTGCCCCCTGCAACCGACCATATGCAATAAAAACGAAAGCCCGAAAAAAAATCGGGTTTTCGTTTAGTAACTATTTCCCCAAAACCGTATTACTGTTAGAAACCGAACTTATGAAAGAGATCGACGACAACCTGCTGACCGAATTTCTCGAAGGAAAACTCGACGAACCCGCCAACCGCGAGATCGAAAACTGGTACGACGCCTCGGAGGAGAACCGCCGCCGGCTCGAAGCGCTCTACTTCGTGCTCTTCGCCGGAGACCGGCTCCGTGCCGCCGCGTCGGTCAACACCGACCAGGCCTTCAGATCGTTGCAGCGGCGCATCGAACTGCGCCGCACGAAAACAAGGCCCCAATGGCGGCAGATCGCGGCGCGCTACGCCGCCATCCTCGTCGCGGGCGTGATCGTCGCAGGCATGTATCTCTACCAGAACCGGCCGGACGACCGCATCTGCACGGTCAGCGCCGAGCGCAGCGACTGCTCGGTGACGCTGCCCGACGGCTCCGTCATCCGGCTCACCCGCAGTTCGCAGCTCAACTATCCGGCCTCGTTCGACGACGGGAACCGCACGGTGCACCTCACCGGCGAGGCCTTTTTCGAAGTCAGCAAGCGCAACGGCGCGCCGTTCACCGTCACCACGGTCCACGACGCCGAAGTCGTGGTCCGCGGAACCAAATTCAACCTGAAAGCCTACGACGACAGCTCCGATGTCGAAACCGTACTGGTCGAGGGAGCCGTCGATTTCCGCGCCGCGGACCACGTCATGGCTCTGCACCCGGGGCAGAAAGTCTCCTACAACCCCACGGACAACGACCTGACGCTGCAAACGGTCAACGTGGAGGCGGAGCTGGCCGCGCGGCTGCGCACGTTCCGCCACGTCGACCTGGCGCAAATCGCCGGGGTGATCGAGGATTTCTACGGCATCGGCGTCGCCTTCCGCAGCGAGGCGCTCAAAAACATCCAGTTTACCGGAACGCTCGACTTCAACATGCCGATCGACCATATCCTCGAAGTGCTGACGCTTTCGACGAACACCCGTTTCAACCGCAACGGCGAAAAAATCACCATTCACAAATAATCCAATCTTAACCAAACCTCTATGAAACAAAAGTTACTCCGTATGCGGCATGCCTGGTATCTACTGGCAGCATGCCTGACACTCCTTATTCCGTGGGGGGGGGGAAATGCAGGCGGCGCCGTCGCCCCAGCAGACTTCGGTCCGCGTTGAAAACGTAACCAGCCTGAAAGGACTGATTCAGGAGATCGAATCGCAGACCTCCTACCGGATCTCCTACCAGGGCAACCTGGCGGACAACGTCCCCGTAAAAATCGCCAAATCGACGAAATCGGTTTCCCAGCTGCTCGACGAAGCCCTGCGCGGAACCGGCATCACCTACATCATCCGTCAGAACAACATCATCCTGACCCGCGCGGCGGCACTTACGGATACGGTCACGTTTCTGCTGTTCAGTCCTATGTACGGCAGCATCGAGAATTGGAAAAATATAATCGCGATCATTTCCAAACGGACTGGCATACTTTTCTACGATTTTAGCTGAAATGTCATTCAGTGGGAAACTTATCGACTTGCCTGTCTTTTTCCTTACATAGCAAACCCTACCATCCTTCAAATTGCAGAAGCGGAGCAATGCAATATCCGAGAAATTTATTCCTGCACCAAAATAGCTGAACAGAAATAAATCCTTTGCAAGTCCCATATAAAAGCCAGAATCGGAAAGTTCGAGTGCGAGGATTCTTTGCACCTCCTCCTTGGAAATCGACCGTTTCTCTGTATGAATATCAAACTTGTTTATTTTGAATCTATTAAACGGGTATGCGTCCTGCTTGATAACGTCCTGCTCTATGGCTTTATTGAAGACGCTACGGAGCGTTCGAAACAGTTGGCTTATCGTGGTGTCTTTACATCCTCTGGCGTGCAACCACTCTTCATATCTTTTCAGCCACACACAATCAATCTCTCGAAAGGGAATATCGAGTTTATTACGCGTGTAACTCATCAACGAATTAAAGGAGTATTTATAGACCGCCAAATTACCCAGCCTCTCCATCTTCTTCATCTCCGCAAACAACCTGCCGTACATTTCCGCAACAGTTCGCCCTTGGGTCTTTTGTTCAACAGCCTGTGCCAACGATCGAGGGGTATACTCTTTGCGTTCAGCCATCATATCGACAACCAATGCGTTGTACTCCGCCATTTTCGAAGCAATCAGTTTGTCAATCACTATTTTATTGGGACAGTTTCGTTTGGGCTTATTCTTCTCGAAATCCCAGAATTGAGGTAAAACCGCTACGCCAAGACTGACGTATTTCTTTTTTCCGTCTTTACAGAGACGAATCATCAACGGATGCGCTCCGTTTGCAAGCGTTTTCGACTTGTAGCATAGAATGCTGACACCTGTTGCCATGCGAGTTTGTGGTTTAACTCTCGGTTTAACTCAACAGCTAAAAACGGTGGTAAACCACGAAAACAGCGCATATAAAAAAAGACAGCTGCATTTCTGCAACTGTCTGATTTTCATTGGTGGGAACATGCGGATTTGAACCGCAGACCTCCTGCTTGTAAGGCAAATTGCCTAAACCACCTAATCAATTAGCGGGCTTTATGTTAGCTAATGTATGTAACTTTTTTGCAAAACCGGTAATAAAAAATTAGTATAATATCAACAATTAAAAAAAACGCCACAAACACCTACATATCAGCTAATTGCGCGCCTATTGCGTGGGGGGGGGTGTTATTCAGACCTAATTTTCGCTCCAATTCTTCTACATGAATTTTTAACCGTTCATTTTCTCGAATCAGCTGTTCATCACGATGAAGAATCATCCCCACAGTAGTATCAGTTGCAACATTATCTACGACCTCTTTATCAACTTTCATTCTTCCCTTGCCCTGCATCAACCATTCAATCGACACGTCAGGGAATGTTGCAATAAATTTCGCCAATACATCTTCAGTAATACCCGTCTTTGATTCCAGTGTACCACGAGACACGCCTATTTTCGCATAAAATTCGCGTTTGCTAATATTAAGATTATCAGCAAATTGCAAAATTCTTTGTTTGATCGGCGAAATCTTTTGCTCTTTTTCTTGCATTTTGGCGAAATCTTTTGCAACTTTGCATTGTGATACATGCGTACTACATTCAAGTACCACAATAAACTGGGTAAAGATATAATAAAAACTACTGAAAGCCAAGCAAAATGGGTAAAAAAACATCATTCTGCAGAACTCCGCATAAAGCCAGCTGGGAGAACTACCTAAAGAATCTGGACATTGATGCGTCTGTGAGTTTCAAAAATGTGGACAATACTGCAGCCAACGCCCGCCAAGCGATCAAGAGATTTCTCAAAAAATGGCCCGGAAGAAAATTTTCAACTAAAACGTGTAAAGAAGATCATTCTTTCACGATAGTAAGGGTAAAATAGCATGGCACAGGAAACTATCAAACGACGTAAACGCAAACGCGGAAGCGAAATGTCCATGAAGGAACTCCAGCAGCTCGAATTCCTAAATGGCGTACAGGCTGCGCGATACTGTGGAATATCGCCCAGAACATTCTACTACTACCTCAAGCAAATCGACATACAGAAGTACACCCGCACAACCATGTCAAACGGGGAGAAAATACTCTACCGTCGAAATGAGCTGGATGAAAAATTGCGACCCAAATCTTTGATACAGACAGTTCAATTTATACATATTCAGGAGCAAAATCAATCTCTGACCGCAAAAAAGAGAAAAGCTCTTGGCCCTCAAGGTAACGCCGTGACGGTCTTACAGAGGGCAGCGAAGTAGATGGTCACAATTCGCGCATTGGTCGTAAGTACAGGTTCTCACGAGCGATGTATGACAAGGCCAACAAACAAAACGTCTACTTCGGACAGCAAGGGCGCATTGCAGAAAGTTATCTCAGCGCCCTTGCTTTATAAAAATTATTCAACTATGCCCGGAAATAAACCACTGACACGCGAAGAGTTCCGAGCCTACATGAAGGAGCGGGATCGCAAACTCAAAGCCTATGACACTGCCGAAAGGACAGTGAAGGTCATGTATAAAAGTCTGTGCCCGGCTTGCGAATACAACGCAACCCATGGTAAGAAAATCATCTATAATTGCCCAAATTGCAAAGTCAGATATTGGAATAATTGCAGTAAGAATCAGGTTAAGAACGGCGGGATATTATCCGCCCTTCAAAGCAAGTATGGAAATATCGAATGGGTCAAAGCCTACAACCCAGATGGCACGCTTTACTATGAGTGGAAACGCCACGAGCGTAGGTACGAGCAAGATATTGATGGAAGATGGGTTCCAAAAGATTAATAAAAAATATTGCGTTATGGCTGCTAAAACTTGCGTCACACAGAACAAGGTCACAATAACCTTCAGCACCCCAGAGGAGATAGCAACTCTCAATCTTATCAAGGGAATAACTTTCTCCCGATCATACAAAAAGGCAATCATGCAGATGGTCGAGACATACGATGCGCTCTCGAAGGAGTGCTCTAACCTGAAAGCAGCGTCTCATAAATAACCGCTATTGACGAAGCCGTGAATCACAAGATAAAGACAGACATCGGGTATTGTGTGGTCAGCGACGATTGTGCGCTCGACGAAGAAGAACTGAAAACATTGGCTGCCGACATCAAAAAGCAACCGAAGCTCACACAACCGAATTTCTTTATCGACATGCGTTACGACTATAAATTCATCCAGTTGCAGGCATTGTTGAAAATCACGGAACTACTCCAACCGGTAATCCAAGGTAATATTAAGAACAAAACATCGGGAATCGCCAATATGGACTGCGTAAGCGTATACCAAGAACGAAACGAGGTGGAGATCGTACTTCCCCTCGCCTCTTTCGGCGTATTGCGACATTATTACGAAGAATTACGGGCCGCTTTGATTGCCATGCCTACTATCCAAGTCGATTACCCCAAATGGTCACATCAGTTCCGTAAAACACTACATGGCAAGGGGCCGCTCTGCACGTATGTAGCCATAAGTCGGGACGAGAAGAACAAACGCCGGGAATTGGTACATTTTTTCTTCCCGATCGAGGTAGCTGCATGCATGGTCACTCCCCAGTTCGGCTTTACAAGATTGCTTCAGCGCTCCCTCGAAAAATTCAAGAATATCTATACAACCAAAATCTATTTGCAGATTTGCAGATCGGCAGATGCAGGCAAATGGGTCGTAAGTTATTCTACCCTCCGGAAGATCTTATGTGTCGGCAATAAATTCCGGCGCTACTACGACTTTCGGAACCGCATTCTCAAAGAGGCCGAAAACGCACTCCGAGGGAACTCTAATCATTGGTTCGGTCTGGCTGAATGTTTCAAGAAAGGCGAGCAAGATCCTTACCTTTTGATCTTCAATATCTATTCGGCAAACAACCGACAAAACAGTTACGACGAATATAACCGACTCCGGGATAAGATGCTCTCGACAATGGTTGATTCCATGCATATTACGAGAGCTACGGCGCTGGCGCTTACGCGGAAAGTCAATATCCGCAATTACAATTACGTCTGGCGCAAGCATAACCTGCTAATAGCCAACATCGCCGGCAATGACGAAGTCCTCGACAAAAAGGCATACTATGTCAGCACCATGGAGCGCATCATCGAAACGGAGAAATACAGCAAACTCGCAGTACAACAAGATCTTTTTTAATAACCTTCAAAAACCGCTTACTATGAAAACGATCACGATCACAAATCTGAAAGGCGGGGTTGGCAAGACCACAACCGCGATCAACCTGGCGCACCGCCTCGCATCCGAGGACAAGCGAGTTCTCCTGCTCGACACGGATCACCAGGCCAACCTGTCCCGTTTCTTCAACGCCCAGTCCGAAAGAAACATCTACCAACTGTTCATCGGTAAGGCTGCTCCCCAACCCTACGCAATCTCCGACAACCTGCATATTATTTCTTCCGACATGGAAACCGCCACAATCAATTTCAGGTTGATAGGCCAAATGGCCTGGCACTCTGTTCTGAGAAATAAACTCGTGTCCAGTGGCTTTACAGCACTATACGACTACTGTATAATCGACTGCCCGCCGGCCCTCGATATGATAGTAACGAATGCACTGACGGCGGCAGATTACGTTTTGATTCCGCTTACATCCGGGCAGTTTGCGTACGATGGCCTCCGGAACATCATAGACCGCATCGACGAGATCAAGGAGAGCGCCAACCCACATATTGAAATTCTGGGAATTCTGCTGACGATGGTGTCCGAACGCACCAGAGCAGTAAAAACGGTGAAGGATATGCTCAAAAAGCATGGTCTGGACATCAAGACCTGCGAAGCTCGTATCCGTCAATGCGAGGCCTTCAAGCAGGCCGAACTCAAGCATATCTCAATATTCGATTACGACCCCAAATCCAACGGGGCCTGCGACATGGAGACATTTTTCCAAGAAATACGCCCGCGTATTGAAAAATAAAGAGCGATATGAAATCAGACAGCATTTTCAAGTCATTAGACGCTATTGCCACGGAAGGTATTTCCCGCAAAAAAAGAACGCTCTTTGCGAAAAAGGTCACGATCGACCTCGACGAGCAACACCTAATCATCCTGGACAAACGCCTGAAGATGGCCGGCTACCATGGATGTATGCGGGGCGTAATCTGGGAAGCCCTGGAACTCCTTGCAGATAAATACAACTTACAAAATAACGATTAACCATGACTGATAGCGAATATCTGAGCCAGAGAAAAGAACTGGAGAATCGTATTGCGCAGCTCGATGCCGCGCACCTCAATGACCGCGAATATATGGACGGCGATCATGTCCATATCGACATAGGCTGGAAAAGTGTACGCGGGGTGATTTGCGGCTGCTACATCGAAAAGGCTGACGGAAGTATACACTACTACTATCACCCGCTGAAAAAGGATGGTACTCCGGGGAAAGCTGTCAGATCGACATTTGTGGGTTGCAAACTTACGAAGCTATGAATATCGTGTATCTCTGCATAATCACCTTGTTCGCAGGGCTTACTCCCTCCGGGCAAGCAAAAATCGACAAGTTGCTGAGTATGGCTTCGAACTATCAACAGGTCGAAAAAACCATCATGCTCCTCATGCAGCCGAATAAGGTAATCACCCGGATACCCTGTATCTCGCCGTTGCAGGCCGAGGATCTTCGCCATATCCCGGTAAGTTCAGCATACGGCCAGCGGCTTCACCCGATCCTGAACGAATACAAACATCATTCAGGCGTAGACCTTCCGGGAATATTGGGCGAACGGGTATATGCTACGGCCGACGGCACAGTGGCGGAAGTCGGAGAAAATAAAGTAATCGGAAAATTCGTCAAGCTAACACATGCCTACGGATTCACGACGGTTTACGGACATTTAAGCCAAATTAAGGTCACTGACAATGGAACTGTCCATATCGGTCAGGTAATCGGGTTGGTCGGCAACACCGGCCGCAGCACCGGCCCGCACCTTCACTATGGAGTAAAGAAAAACGGCAAGGAACAGAATCCCCTGCCGTATTGCTATCTGTACCTACACTGGCTGAAAATGTTGAATTGTGAAGGGAAGAATTCCGCTACTTTAGATCACGCCTCTTCCGCTCGATCGTTGCCATCCGTTTCTTCACAGTGCGCCGACCTTTCTCCACGTAGTTCTTATACACGGCATCAGGAATCTCCACGATTTCGTCTTTGTGAGCTGCAATATATTCCTCAAGCAGCTTACTCATAATCTCACTATTCGAAACGGTTATGTTACCCTGACGAATAAAAGTATATTTCAACGTAAAAAATTTTCTGTGCTCTTCTTCCGAAACCGGGAAAGTCATTTGTATCATATTTCCAGCGTTTTGTGCAAAAGTAGAAAAAAATAACAGAAAAGTACCGGTTCTGCTCACATTATTATCATTCAAGATAATAAGTTGATTACACATCAAAATAAATAAATGCCAAAATTAGAATATATCACATTACATACTTGTATTTTATACATAATTTATGGTTATAACGTATTTTATTTATTTAACATATTATACATAAATATACGTTAATAAATTGATTTTCTATATATTTGTCGCATAAAACAGTTGATTATAATGAAACGTTTTCTACTCTTTTTCATCCTAATATCAGCATACTCAACGACATACGCCCAGTTCTCGTCCGTATCAACCAACATCGTCGGATGGGCTGCCGGGAACATAAACGCGGCCGTCGATCTGAACGTGAACTTGCACAATACGATCAACATTCCGGTGTCAGCCAATCCGTTCAAGTTCGGAGACACCCAGTGGAGCCATGTCGTCCTGCAACCGGGATGGCGGCACTGGTTCGTCGAGCGATACATCGGACAGTTCGTCTCCCCCTCGCTGTTTTATGCCAACTACACCATAGGCTACGACAAACGCACCTTCAAAGGCAAC
>NZ_MNQF01000063.1:212615-212913 GCF_001915285.1 Alistipes sp. 56_sp_Nov_56_25 | reverse complement strand
TCGGTCAGAAAGTCGTTCCCGTTCACCGAGGCCATGAAGCTCGCCAAGTGGGGATACTCTTCGATGTAGACGTCGTAGGGCCGCCGGTATTTGACCGAAGGAGCCGTGATGAGGTTCTTCAACTCGTTTTCATCCCGTTTGTTGAGCGCCTTCAGCTGGTCGTCGATGTTGATGAAGAGGTATTCGGCGACCAGCGTCAGCATGTCCTTGTTCTGCGGGTCGATCTTTCCCGTGAAAAGATAACTGGCGAGTGAGCGGGGACAGAGGTTGTCGAGCCATGTGGTCTTGAAATTTCCCT
>NZ_MNQF01000063.1:0-212492 GCF_001915285.1 Alistipes sp. 56_sp_Nov_56_25 | reverse complement strand
GGGCGTTGCGCACAGTGACGGTCGCGGCCAGTTCGTCGATGGCCTGCGTTCCCGTTGCCGGCGGCAGTTTATGAAAATACGCCTGCACGGGATTCACACGCTCGGAAAAGTCGCTTTCGAGCATGCTGCGCAGGTTCTCCGCCGAGGTGGAGATGCCGATGGTGCGGTCGAGCTCCCGCCGGAAGGAGTTGAGCCGGTATTTGGTCACGGGGAGGAACTCGCCGTCGCTGCTGCGGAACTCCGCACGGCTTTTGACCGTGTTGTAGCGAAAGGCGTAATGCTCCCGCAGGAACTCCTCGATACGCTCGTTCCGGGACTGCTTGCAGGAGGCTGCAACGCTGTCTGACGACTTATTTGCCATCGCGGGAACCGACTTTTCTGCCACCGGTTTTGCGTCCGGCAAGTTCGAGCGCCAGTTCCGCGTCCACGATGATCTTACGACCGATCTGCGTGATGGCACGGTCGATTTTTCCGCTTCGTTTGATGCGGTTGGCTGTCGGAATACTACACCCGAACAATTCGGCGATTCCCCGAATGCCGTAGACGTGCTTTTTCGACGGAGCAACGACATACGATTGTCGTTCCGGCTGCTCTCCGCCATTCTGCTGGAGAAAGAGAAACTCTTCGCCCGTCATCTGCCAGAGCAATTTCGATTTCAATGCTTTTATATCCATATACGAATTACATTTGGTTAGACATGCGATCGCCAGCCGGTCGATCGTGCTGCAAATGTAATTCGCCGAAAAGCGGAGAACGAGCAATCGTAGTCAGCGCAGGATAACTGTACTGACTACGAATGATATGCAAAAATTATATTTAATACGGAATCGTACTACGATCGTAGCGAAACCGTTAAAAGGGAAGGTCGTAAAAAATCGTACGGTAGATTTTCATCAGCGGTTCGCGGCGGCGCCGTTCGAAATTCTGACCGATCGGAATTCGGTAACGCTCCTCGAAAAAACGCTTGATCGACGTATCGCGGTTCGGAAGGAAATAATCGTGGTCGATAAGTCCGGCCAAAAACGCAACCAGCCGTTTGATATCCGGTTTGTCGTTCTTGTGTTTCGCCTGCCAGTGCAGATCTTCGCCCAGATCGCCAGACTTGACCAGTCGCTTTTCCAGTTCGTTGAACTTGTCGAACATCCGCGACCGGAAGATTTCGTCTGGCGAAATACTTTTGAACTCGGTCGGTTGATCGGCAGCTTCCATCGTTGCCGGTGCAGCTGTTATCGTTTTCTTTTCAACGGGAAAATAGCTGTCGAGAACCGAGGCTGAAAAGCGGCTCATTTCATAGATAGCGGTATAATAGTCCCTGCCGATCCAACCTGCATTTTCCCGGCGATATGCGGCGCGCTCGTTATCGAGTTCATTCAACGCCGCACGGTTTTCCCGCAACAATTCTTCGCGCTCCCGCTCCGTCGGATAAGGATATTCTTCGATCTCTTTTCTATCGTTCAACAGCAATCTACGTTTTCCGGCAAACAAGTAGTCTTCCTGAAGCCGGCACAAATCGCCGAAACAGACTTGACGGAAAAACTCTTTACGAGTTTCGCAGATATGGATATTCTCCCGGATCAAATTCCGCAGACGGGTAAGTACCCGTTCACTGATACCCTCGGCGATAAGGCGCAGAGCGATCGGCTCCACGGGCATGGCCTGCAATGCGGCGCATGCATCCCGATAGGTCTGCTGACGGTAGACCTGATAGGCATCCGTCGTACAGGGGTCGGACTCAAGGCGCTCATTGAGTGTTTCGTAAACAGCGGCCAATTCCGTTATTGAAGTATAAATGTCCGGATCCATAATCACAACATATTGAATTTATCCATTGCGTTCGCTTTGATGTCATCGGCGATGTCGATATAGGGTTTCATCGCCTTATAGTCGCTATGCCCCGTCCATTTCATCACCACCTGCGCCGGAATACCCAAAGAGAGTGCATTGCAAATGAAGGTGCGACGACCGGCGTGCGTACTCATCAATTCGTATTTCGGCGTTATGAGGTCGATGCGTTCATTGCCCTTGTAGTAGGTTTCCCGCACCGACTCGTCGATACCGGCCAGCTTCGACAACTCTTTCAGATAGTCGTTCATCTTCTGGTTGCTGACGACAGGCAATACCTTATCCCCCTCGAATGCCACTTGCCTGTACTTATCGAGGATCGCACGGCTGTAATTGTTCAGCTCGATCACGAGGCCGTCGGCCGTCTTGACGGTCGTAACTTCGATATGGTTCTCTTTGACATCGCTGCGGCGCAGGTTGAAGACATCCGAATAGCGCAAGCCCGTGAAACACTGAAACAGGAATACATCCCGCACCCGTTCGAGGTATTGTTTCGTAGCGGGAATCGGATATTCGCGCAACTTCGACAGTTCCTCCCATGTCAGAAAAATCACCTTTTTCGGAGTGCTCTTCAACTTCGGGTTGAAGTCCTCGTAGGCATTGTTCATGCAGTAGCCCTTTTTACTGCACCAGCGTAAAAACCATTTCAGGTAAGCGATCTGTTTTAAGATCGACGTATTGCGCAATCCTTCCCGCTCTTCGAGGAATTGGACATATTGCGTCAAACGCGATTCATCCAACGACTCGAAACTCAGATCCGGATCGAACTTGGTCAGGTGGGACTTGACTGCGGCAAATTTCTCATATGTGGCAGCAGACCAACCATTCTGCATTCCGCACTCTTTAATAAATTCGGGAAAGACATCCAGCGGCTTGAACGAAACCGATTCGGGAACTTCAACTGCTACTTCCGGGTCTTCGTGCTGCCGATTGAACGCCTCTTTCAACTGTTCCGGAGTAGGCATAGTATTTCGTACCTCGAATTCCTTGAAGGTATTTTGAATTTCCGTATAATAACGCAGCAGATCGGCATTTATTTCCGATGCGCTCTGTTTGAGTTTATTCGTGCAGCCGAATTTCACGCGCTGTTTAGCAGCATCCCATTTTACCGCATCGATTCGATAGCCGGTAGTAAACTCGACCCGCTTACAATTATATATGACACGCATACGGATCGGAACATTTTCCGCAACAATAACCCCGGCCTTCCTGCGTTTCTCTAATGTGAAGATAATATTGCGTTTGATATTCATGCCACAATCGTTAAATCAACACCCAAATATACACCCAATTTTTGAAATATCAAAAGATATTTTATGAATTTCAAATATCATATGTCTTGTAATATGTTGTTTATTAATAGATATTTGCGTATTTGTGATATTTCAAGATTTTATAGGTGATAGTCCCCTACGCACCGCAGAGTTCGAAGGACCAATTCAAAGAAGCCTTGTAAACGGATCGTTTACAAGGCTTTTTCGTTGTTCGCGGCGGATGCCGGATTCGTCCTCCGCGAAATTCCGGATGCCCGAGGCGAATGCGATCGGCCCCGGCAAACGGACAAAAAGGCGGTTGCGGGCATCAATTCCGGCAAATCGCACCCGGCGCCCTGTCCCCGCCTACTCCACCAGACGGACGAAGCAGGCGTCGCTGACATTGGGACCGTCGCCGGCGGTCCAGTCGCTTATCAGAAACGCATTCGACCCGAAATGGTTGAAATCGTATGTCGAAACATTGATGTCCCACGAGGAGGTTCCGTTCGACTGCCGGTTGCACCAGTAGAGTCCCCCGAAATTGGTGTAGATGGTATGGAAAAGCGGACGATAACGTACATCGGAAGAGGTATAGAGTGCGCTGCGGGCGGCGTAACGCAATACGCCGTACTTTCCATTCTCCTGGGCGCAATGCTTCCGGCGACCGTATCCGGACACGCCCACCGGGAAGAAGATATTGGCCCCGGCGCCGCCCGAATTGAGACTTCCCGCAGGATTGAAGACGAAACAGCCGCGCATGCCCTTGTTCGTGTTGCTCGCATTGTAATAGGCATAGCCGTTCACGTCCGACAGGTTCAGCGAAGTCTCGGTCGAAGCATCGTCGTAGAGCACGCCGAACGCAAACTGGCAGTTCTTCTGTAACACCTCGAAATCCGCCAGTTCAGCGACATGGCACTGCCTGCCGCCGATGGTTTGCGGCATGTTGCTGAAGCCCTCCGAACTGCGTGACTTGCTCGTTATCCAGGTCTGTCCGGGGACCGCATTCCAGGTTCCCGTCAGCCCCGAACTCGTGGGAGCCAGCCGGAACGGAGTCGTGACATGGTCGGCAAACCGGTCGAACTGGTTGTTGACGGCGTCAATGGGCTGGTCGACATTGCCGTAGCGGAAGAGCGAACCCTCCTCGCAGGGGCGCGGCGGCCTCGTGATCCTGATATTTCAGGTTGAATGTGTGCCATTTGGCCGATCCGGCCACCCGGATGGGGGCATAGCCCTGACGCACGAAGATGCGGTGGTAACACGACAGGTTGTGATAGCGGACCAGGATGATGCTGCACCGGCTTTGATCTTCGCCGATCGTACCGGCGGGCTGACAGGTAAAGCGGATTTCGGACCCGGTCGATCCCTCCACCGTGCCGCCCAACACGCCGTTGAGCTTGATCCACTCCTTGCCGACCTCGACCTCGGCCTTCCAGGGACCTTCGGTAAATTCCCACCCCGCCGCCGGTTTGCCCTTCCGGCACGCCGCCGTTCAGACGCTTCAGCCGCAAAACGGCGGTCAACACCCTTCACAGGGCGAGACAGCGTGAAGGCGACAAAAAAAATTTCAATGCTTTTGTCCTTAAGAATTAAGCAGATTGGTGCGAATACCGCCGGCGCGCCGCACAAAAAATCAAAAAAAAACTTTGCACTCGCAATAACCGGAATGGTGCGTTAGTTCAGCTGGTTAGAATACGTGCCTGTCACGCACGGGGTCAGGGGTTCGAGTCCCCTACGCACCGCAGAAACAAAAGGAACTTTCGGAAAAGTTCCCACGAAAATGAAAATCACCCCTGTCAGAAATCTCTCCGGCAGGGGTGAAATCCTATCTATACCCCATCTTGTCAGCCCCCCCCCTTCACTTTCCACTTTTCACCTTTCACCTTTCCATCCCTCCTCCGCTCCGACATCCGCCGACTCCGATCCATTTATTTTCCATAGGAAATTTGTTTTATCGGAAAATAATCAATACTTTCGCAACGTTATTTCAATGGAAAACGTAAACCCGTTATAAGATGAAACTGCTGAAACGACATTGGCCGACGCTGCTGGGAGCGGCGCTGGGAGCCTTGGGAGGCTATCTCTACTGGTATTTCGTGGGGTGCGCCGACGGCACGTGCCCGATCACCTCCTCGCCGCTCAACAGCACGCTGTGGGGAGCCGTCATGGGCGGACTGCTGTTGAGCATGTTCGAACCGAAACCGCCCCGGAAAGAGTGAAAAAACGGGCGTCCGGTCGGTTCCGGACGCCCGTTTTTGCGGCTGACGACCGCTATCGCCCCGTCACACGCATGTAACGCGCCAACGAAGTCCGGTAAGCGGCGCATGCCGAGGTGAAGTCGTTGCGGCTCCGGGTGTAGAGCGTCTCGGCGTCCAGCAGGTCGGTGAGCGGAGCCGTTCCGGCCTGGTAGAAATTGCGGTTCTGCCGCAGGTTCTCGGCGGCCGACGTCACGGAACGCCGCGTCAGCAGAATCTGCGCATAGGATTCCTGCACCTCGCTCCACGTCCGCTCGATCTCCACGGCCAGCATCTCGCGGGCCTGCAACCGATCGTTCTCGGCCTGCTGCTCCCGGATGCGGGCCTTCTTCAGGGCGTGCGCCCCGCCCCACCAGTCGGAGATGGGGACCGACACCTGGGCGAAAACCAGCCCGTCGTCCACATCCTTGTCCGTCACGTTGTAGTAGAGGTAGCCGGCCCCGACGCCCACCGTCGGCAGGCGTTTGCCGCGCTCCATGCGCTTCCGGTACTTCTGAGCCTCGACATTCTTCTCGGCGAGCCGGTACTCGGCCCGGTTGTCCAACGCCTCCTCGACCGGCACGTAGAACGCCGCGGGCGCCTCGGGCTGGCCGAACTCCGCCGCCGCCACGTCGAAAGCGCGCCAGTCGACACCGATATGCTGTGCCAGCAGCATCTTCGAGACTTTCAGTCCGTTTTCGACCTTCAGGCGGTTCGACGCGATCTCCTGCTGCCGCAGTTCCACGCGCAGCAGGTCGTTCGTCGTCACCAGCCCGGCCTTGACCGAGAGTTCCACCTGGCGGTGAATCTCCTCCAGCTGGCGTTCCACGGCTTCGATGGTCGAAAGGTTGTCGCGCAGCGACACGACCTGCCAGTAATAGGCGTCGGTCTGCTCGCGCACCTCGGACTCGGTCTTCTGCAACTGCAACCGCCCGACCTCCTCGCCCAGCCGGGCGAGCTTGTTGCCGTTGATGATCTTCAGCCCCGCGAAAACGGGCTGCACGGCCGTGATGCCGCCCACAATCCCCCGCTTGACCATCGACAGCGGCAGGTTCATCGTCCCCAGCTGCGGGATGGTCATGCCGAAATCGGCCTGCACCAGTCCGTGCTGGGCCTGGAAAACGCCTCCCGTGGCCGAGACCTGCGGGAAGTAGCCGGTCAGCGCCTCGCGGCGCGTTTGCAGGGCCGCTTCAAGTTCGAACCGGCCGTCGCGGAGCGTGCGGTTGTGCTCGGCGGCGGCCGCGCGGCATTCGTCGAGCGTCAGGGTCTGCGCCCCGGCCGGAAGGGCCGTGCAGCAGAGAATCAGATATACGAGAGCCTTTTTCATCACTTGTAGATTTTGGAGTAAAGAACCGGAAGGATCGTGACCACGAGGATCAGCGAGCCGATGCCTCCGGCGAAAATCGTAACACCCACGGGCGCCCAGAACGTACTGCCTCCCAACATCATCGGCACGACGCCCACGGCCGTGGTGGCCGTCGTGAGGAAGATCGGGACCATGCGGCGCTTTCCGGCGTCGTAGGCCGCCAGCTTGCCCGACCAGTGGCAGACCTTGCGTTTGTCCTCGGCATGCTGGTACATCAGGATCACGTTCCGCACGATCATGCCCAGCAGGGTGATGAAACCCAGCACCGAGGTCAGCCCGATGGTGAAGTCGGCGATCCACAATCCGACCATCGCGCCGAACAGACACAGCGACATCGAGGCCATGACGACCAGCGTGATGCCGAATTTGCGGAAGTTGACGAGGATGAAGAAAAAGATGATCACCAGCGAGATGCTCAACCCCGCGGCGATGGGCGGCAGGGTCTCGGCGTCGAACTCGTGCGCGCCGCCCAGCTCGGTCTCGACGCCCGGCGGGAGCGGAATCTCGTCTTTCAACATCCGGCTGATGCGCGAGGTCATCCGCATCGCGTTGGCGCCGCGTTTCAGGTCGGCCGTCACGGTGATGCAGCGCATGCCGTTGCGGTGGACGATCTTCGACTGGCTCCACGCGGGTTCCACGTCGGCGATCTGCCGCAGGGGCACGCTCACCCCCGGCACGGGCGAGGAGACATAGGTGTCCCCGATGTCCGACAGCGAGCGTTCGCCCAGCCGGGCGTCGCGCTTGAGCACCACCGGGAGCCTGTAATCGCCCTCCCAGACCGAACCCACGGCCACGTCACCCGACGCCAGGGCCATGTTGGCGGCCACGACCGTGCGCGTGATACCCAGCTGCGACGCCGTGACGGGATCGAGCCGCACCTCGGCGATCGCCCGCGGGTCCTCGTAATCGGTATGCACCCATTGCAGTTCGGGCATCTGCCGCATGCGGGCCATCAGCCGGTCGGCCGCGGCGCGCAGCGAGTCGATGTCGCTGCCGTAGAAGCGGAATTCGAGCGACGGCACGTTCTGGTAGTCGAGCTGCTTGAACTTGACGTAGGCTTCGGGGAAACGGTCGGCCCACGCGTCGGCGTACTCGTCGAGAATGGCCTCCGTATCGCCGACCGACGTGGTGTTGACGATGAACTGCGCGTAGTTCTTGCCCGCGATCTGCGGGGCGTAGCTCATCTGGAAGCGCGGCGACGAGCACCCCACGAACGAGGTGACCGACTTCACCCGTTCGTCGGCTCGCAGCGCCCGGTAAACCGAATCGGCGACGGCCCCGGTGCGTTCCAGCGGCGTGTCGGGGCGCAGGTAGATCTCCACGGCGAACTGGTCCCGGTCGGCGAAGGGAACCATGCGGAACTTGAGCTGCGTGGCGATCAGCAGCGACACGACCACCGAGGCGGCGCCGAGCGAGATCGTCAGCCACCCGTGGCGGAAGGTCCACGCCAGCACGCGGCGGTAGACGTCGTGCACCCGGTCGGTGAACGACCTGCGGCCGTCCCTGCGCACGTGAACGGCCGGAATGATCAGTATCTCGAGGAACGGAATGACCATCACGGCCAGCAGCAGCGACACCATCAGGTTAATGGTGATCGTCCACGGGAACCAGGTCAAGAAGTCGCCCATCATGCCCGTCATCGTGAAGAGGATCGGATAGAAGATCATGCAGATACAGATCGTGGCCAGCAGCAGCGAGGGGAAGAACTCCCGGGCGCTCTCCACGGCGGCGAACCACCGCGAATGGCCGCGCCCGAGGTAATCGAGGTAGCCGTCGATCACCACGATCGAGTTGTCGACGATCATGCCCAGCACGACGACCAGCGCGGCGAGCGTCACGGTGTTCAGCGGAATGCCGCAGAGGTACATCATGCCCACCGATATGAAGGTCGACATCGGGATCGTCAGCGCGGCGACGATGGCCGACCGCAGCGGGAAGAGGAGCATCATCACGACGATGATGATGGCCATGGCCACGAACAGGTCGCGCAGGAACGAGTGCACCGAGTCGCCGACGACCTTGGCCTGGTCGGCGATGCGCTGCACGCTGACATCGGCGGGAAGCTCCTCTTCGATGAAGGCGTGCAGCACCTCGTCGACCTCGCGGCCGTACTCCACGATGTTGTTCCCGGCCTGCATCTCCAGCGACAGCAGCACGCAGCGGTGGCCGTTGTTGCGGATATAGCTGTCCGGATCGTCGTACTCGCGCACGACGCGCGCCACGTCCTTCACCCGCAGGACGTGCCCTTCGGGATCGCTCCAGACGATCTGCTCGGCGACCTCCCGCTCCCCGGCCAGCGACGGCGCGATGTGGATCGGGGTCTCGGTCTCGGCATTGCTCACCGAGCCGCCCAGCGGGATCAGCCCCTGCGCGGCCAGCGCCGCGGAGAGCGTCTTCTCGCCGATGCCGTAGGCCGCGAGCCGTTCGGGATCGGCGTAAACCGAGATCTGCTCCTGCTGCACGCCGTAGGGGCGCAGGTTGGAGACCGATTCGATGCGGCGCAGACGGTCGCTCAAATCGTCCATATACCCTTTCAGTTCGCGGTAGGAGCGCGTGTCCGATTCGAGGGTGATCAGCAGCGCCGAGGTGTCGCCGAAATCGTCGTTGGTCACCACGGCCGCGACACCCGCAGGCAGCTGCATCTTGAACGCCGCCAGCCCGTGCTTGACTTTCGACCATACCTCGTCCTTGTCGTTCACATCGTCGTTCAGCTCGACCATCACGTAACACATGCCGTTCTGCGACGTGGAGGTGGTCTTCGCACGCTTCACCTCCTTGTAGGTCATCAGGAACTGTTCGAGCGGCTTCGCCAGCTGCTCTTCGACCTCCTCGGCCGTCGCCCCGGGATAGACGCCCACGACGACGCCCTGCCGGATCGTGTACTCGGGGAACTCCTGCTTGGGAATGCGCGCAAGGGCGTAGATTCCGAACACGAACAGGCAGCCCACGATCAGGAAGGTGATGCGGAAATTCCGCATCGACCAGGCTATTACGCTATTCGAACTTCTCATCGCCATACGACTTTACTGCCCTCGCCGATCTTCTGCATGCCGTCCACGACGATGCGGTCGCCCGCCGCGACGCCCCCGGTCAGCACGATGCCGTTGTTCACCAGCCGCCCCGTCGTGACGGCCGTACGCACGGCCGAATCGCCGCGCACGGTCCACACGAAACGGCTCCCGTCGCCCGCCTGCTGCACGGCGCGCAGCGGAACGGCGATCTCCTCGGCCGACTCTGCGGGCGAAACCGTCACGCGGCACACCATGCCCGGCAGCAACTCGCCAGCGGCGTTGTCCAGCGTGGCGCGCACGTCGTAGGTGTGGGCCGCTGGATTGGCCACGGCGCCCTTTTCGATCTTCCCGGCGGGGAACACCCGGTCGCCGAGCGCGGCGACGCCCACCCCGATCCGGCTGTCGGCGCCGAGCCGGGCGATCTCCTGCTCGGGGACCGAGAAGCGCACCTTGACGCGTCCGACTTCGAGCAGCGTCAGCACGGGAACGCCCGGCAGGGCCGTCTCCCCGGCCGAAATCCGCCGCTGGCCGACCACCCCGGAAAAGGGCGCGTAAAGCGAGCAGTCCTCCAGATTCTTCTTCGCGATCCCGAAGGCCGCCTCGGCCTGCCGCAGCCGGGTCTGCGCCTCGACCCACTTGATCTCGGGCAGGCTCTCGGCGTCGTAGAGCTGTTTCAGACGCGCACAGGCGTCCTTCGCCTGATTCAGCGCGGCTTCGGCGGCCTCGAAAGTCCGGCGCGCCGAGGTGGGATCGAGCTCGGCGAGCAGGTGACCTTTGCCGACGCGCCGGCCCTCGTCCGCAAAAGTGCGGGCGACGGTCCCGGCGACGGGGAAGCTCAAGGCGGCCGAAGACTCCTCTTCGATCGCACCTACATAAACGGCCGCCCCGACGTCGGCCGAGGGCGCGGCCACGATGGTTTCGACACGCAGCGGATCGACCGTGCGGTTCTTTTTCGGAGATGAACAGCCGGCGGCCAGCAGCAGCGCGGCACAGAAAACAGTTCGTTTCATCGGTTCTTCAATTTTTCGATGCAAAGTTCCCCTTTTAGCTCCCTCCGGAAAAGGCCGCCGTGTCGGTTAAATTAGCCGATTGGTTCGATTTCCAACCTTTCGACAAATCGTATTCGGCAAATTCGTTATATTTGCCCGAAATACGACCGATAAAATGAACGAAAAGGAGATTCAGAGCTTCTCGCTCGAAACATTGCTCACCGTCAACGAACCGCGCCCGGAAGACCTCTATTTCGATGGCTGTCTGATCGCTTCGCGCGTCAAGATCATGGACACGGTCAACATCGACCTGTTCCGCTACCCGACGCGTCTCGATGCCTTCGCGATCCTTTTTTGTTCCGAAGGTTCGATTTCGTTCACCTCGGGACTGCGCCGCCACACGCTCGACGCGAAGATGCTGTTCGTCCTCCTGCCCGGCTCGATTCTGCAAGTGGAATCCATCCGGCCGGAGTCCTCGGTCTACACGGTGATCTGCGAAGAGGAGTTCATCCGGCGCATCAACATCGACATCAAACTGCTTTCGAGGCTCTTTTTAAGCGTCGAGAAACAGCCCTGCCTGCGGCTCTGCGAAGCCGAATGGGCCGGCATCACCGGCTCGTTCGCCGAAATCCGCTCCGAGAGCCTGCCCCGCCCGGGCGACGTCTATTCGCCGGAGATCCTGCGCTCGATGATCCGCACGCTGGCCTACAAGGTCTGCCGCATCATCGGGCGGCACATCGAGTCGCAGCCCGCCCCGGAGACCTCGGCCCGCAGCCGCAACGACGAGTATTTCAACCAGTTTATGAGCGAACTGACCAAACATTACATGCAGGAGCGTTCGGTGGGCTTCTACGCCGGGCAGCTGCACCTGACGCCCAAATACCTCACGACGATCATCCGCAAGACCTCGGGCCGCACCGCCGCCGAATGGATCGACGACTACGTGGTGCTCGAAGCCAAAAACCTGCTGAAATATTCGACGATGAGTATTCAGGAGATCGCCTACTGCCTCAATTTCCCCAACCAGTCGTTTTTCGGCAAGTATTTCCGCAGCCACACGGGCATGACCCCGTCGGCATACCGGATGAGCAAATAGCCGGAGGTTTTGCAGCGGTCCGACTTTTTCGTATCTTTGTAAATAAAGTGCATTCCGATATGGCAAAATACGATTTCGATCAACTGATCCCGCGCCGGGGAACCAACTCGGTGAAGTGGGACGAGGAACCTGCGGCCGACATCCTCCCGATGTGGGTCGCCGACATGGATTTCCGCACGGCCCCGTGCGTCGTCGAGGCGCTCCGCCGCCGGGTGGAGCACGGCGTCTACGGCTACGCCACGGTCCCGGAGAGCTACTACGGGGCGGTCACGTCCTGGTTTGCCCGGCGGCACGGCTGGGCGCCCGGAGCGGACTGGATACTTCCCGTGACGGGCGTGATCCCGGCGCTCTCGGCCATTCTCCGGGCGCTGACACGCCCCGGAGACCGGGTGCTGGTGCTGACGCCCGTCTACAACCACTTCTTCATCGCCATCGACAACAGCGGGTGCTCCGCCGCGGAGTGCGAACTGACTTACGGCGACAACCGCTATACGGTCGATTTCGACGCGCTGGAACGCCGGGCCGCCGACCCTGCCGTGAAACTGATGCTGCTCTGCAACCCGCACAACCCCGCGGGGCGGGTCTGGACGCCCGAAGAGCTGCGCCGCATCGGCGACATCTGCCTGCGCCGCGACATACTGGTCGTGGCCGACGAAATCCACTGCGAGCTGGTGATGCCGGGATTCCGCTACACCCCCTTCGCCTCGCTTTCGGAGGAGTTCGCGCGCCGCTCGGTCACCTGCGCCTCGCCCAGCAAGGCATTCAACCTCGCGGGAGTGCAGGTGGCCAACATCTTCGCCGCCGACGCCGGCCTCCGGGAACGGATCGCCCGGTCGCTCGAAATCAACGAGACGGGCATGATCAGCCCCTTCGCCATCGAGGCTCTGACGGCGGCCTACACGGACGGCGCCGAGTGGCTCGACGCGCTCAACGGCTACCTGTGGGAAAACTACCTTTTCCTGCGGGACTACTTCGCGCGGCATCTTCCGCAGTTCCCGGTGCTTCCGCTGGAAGGAACCTACCTCGTCTGGGCCGACTGCCGGGCCGCGGGGCTGTCGTCCGACACGCTCACCCGACGGCTGCTGGACGAAGGCCGCCTGCACGTCAACTCCGGGTCCATGTACGGCGCCGCGGGCGAAGGCTTCATCCGCCTGAACATCGCCTGCCCGCGCAAACTGCTGGCCGAGGGTCTCGACCGCCTGAAAAGGGTTCTGACAACCTGAAAAACGGTTGGCTTTCCGAAAAATATTGCTACCTTTGCACAAGTTAATCACACCTGTAACCCAAATGAAGAAAATAGCACTTCTGCTGCTGTTAGCAGCCTCTTTTTCAATGCCGGCATTCGCCGCCGACGGCGCCGAACCGATCAAACTGATCTCCTACAACCTGCGCACCAGCCACGGCAAGGACGGCGACAACGTCTGGATGAAACGTCGTCACGCCACTCCGGAGATGATCCGCCGGGAGGCTCCCGACGTGTTCGGCGTGCAGGAAGGACTTATCGACCAGCTGCACTACATCGACACCGAGTGCCCGCAGTACGCCCGCGTGGGCGTGGGCCGCGACGACGGCGCCGAGAAGGGCGAGTTCATGGCCGTCTACTACCTGCGCGATCGTTTCGAGCTGCTCGACAGCGGCACGTTCTGGCTCAGCGAAACACCCGACAAGGTGTCGCGCGGCTGGGACGGGGCCTGCAACCGCACGGTGACGTGGGTCGAACTCAAGGACCGGAAGTCGGGCAAGGAGTTCTTCTATTTCAACACCCACCTCGACCACAAGGGCAAGGCGGCGCGCGAAGAGGGCGTGAAGCTGCTCATCGAAAAGATCCACGAGATCGCCGGCAAGAAAGCCCCGGCCATCGTCGGCGGCGACTTCAACACCCCGGTCGACAGCCCGATCTTCAAACCCCTGACCAAATATATGGTCTCGGCCCGCGCCAAGGCCGCTACGACCGACCACAAGGGGACTTTCAACGGATTCGGCTCGGCTCCCGACACCATCGTCATCGACCACCTCTACTACCGCGGCAAGCTCAAATGCCAGCTATTCGCCACGCTCGACGGCAACTACGGAGCGCCCTACATTTCGGACCACTACCCCATCGCGATGGTCTTCACACTTTAAGAACACGAAAAATCCCGGAGCGCAAACTCCGGGATTTTTCGTATCGCCGCACGCCGGCCGCCCCGGCTACCCTTTCCGACTGCGCAGGACCACGACCGACACCGCCGCCACGATCAGCAGGATGCCCGCGGCGCCCTTCGCCATGAAAGGCTCGGCAAAAACCCAGACGCCGATCACCACGGCGGTCAGCGGCTCCATGGCCCCGAAAATCGAGGTCAGCGTCGGCCCGATGCTCTTGATGGCCTGCACCAGCGCCATGTTCGAGACGGCCGTCGCCGGAATGGCCACACCGAGGATATAGAGCCACGTATGCGGGTCGGTCTCAAGACGCACGCCGCCCGTCAGCAGGCCCCCGGCGATGAAAAACAGCGCACCGAAGGCCATCACGCAGCAGGTCAGCACCGTGGAGTCGATCTCCACCGCGCGGCTCCGGCGCACGCCCACGATGTAACCGCCGTAGGCAACGACCGAGACGGTCGCCGAAACGATTCCCAGCGTCGTGTCGCCGTGCGAGAAATCGACGTTGCCCAGCGACAGCAGCACCGCGCCGACGATCGACATGCCGATCGCCGCGAAGGTCCACACCGAACCGCGTTCGCGGAAGAAACACATCATCACGACGGCCACGACCAGCGGATACATGAAGTGAATCGTCGAGGCCACCCCGCTGGCGATGTTCTGATAGGCGATCACCAGGCTCAACGACGTCGCGGCGCGGAACAGGCTCAGCAGGAACACCGTGCCCAGTTCGCGCCTCCCGAGGCGGAAATCGCATCCCGCCAGCAGGCCGTAGGCTCCCAGACACAACGACGCCACCCCCCAGCGGTAGGTCAGGACCTCGAACGACGAATAACCCACGCCCAGCAACAGCAGGGTGAACAGCGGGGCCAGTCCGAATGTCGACGAGGAGAGAGCCGCCCAGAGAATGCCTTTGACACGCAACATAAAAAACTCGTTTGGAGCCGCAAAAATAAGAAATATATCGCCATTCCGCACAGCCCCGGAGTGAAAAGCGCCGCCGCAGAGCGGTTTTCCCCGCTTCCCGGCCGGGGTTCCGGAATCCGCCGCCGGGACCGTCCCGAACTCCCCGCCGCCCGGCCGACTGTCGCCGAGCCTGCCTCCGCCCCGCAATCGACGACGGCCGCTTTCCCGCCGCAGGCTTCCGGTCCGTCCGCCGGGCCTGCCTCCGCCCCGGCCCGGCAATCAGCGCCGAATCGCTTGCCCGTGCGGAATTTAATGCTACCTTTGCCGTATAAACCCCGATCGCATGAAATGGTACTCGAAATACCTCCCCGTCTATGAAAAGCCCTTCGCCGAAGTCCCCGCGGAGACCGTCGCCGAAGTGCGCGCGAAACTCGCCGAACGACAGTCGGACCGGCCGCTGGCGACCGTGTCGGTCATCGCCTGCAACGAGGAAAAACGGCTGACGGCCTGTCTCTGGTCGCTCGCCGAACAGCGATGCCGCTACCCGATGGAGATCATCGCCACGGACAACCTGTCGAAGGACCGCACGGCGGAGATTTTCGAAACCCTCGGTCTGCCGTGGCAGCGCGAAACGACGCCCGGATGCGGCCATGCACGCCTCTGCGGACTGAACCGCGCCCGGGAAAAATACCACATCAACATCGACGCCGACACCATATACCCGCCGCGCTACGTCGAAACGATGGTCGACGCGCTGGAACGCCGGGGCGTCGTGGCGGCCAGTTCGCTGTGGAGCTACATTCCCGACGCAGCCCACTTCGCCGCCGGACTTTGGTTCTACGAACTGGCCCGCGACACGCACCTGTGGCTCCAGTCGTTCCAACGCCCCGAATTGAGCGTCCGCGGACTGGTTTTCGCCTACGATACCGAGCTGGCCCGCAAGGTGGGTATCCGCACCGACATCATCCGCGGCGAGGACGGATCGCTGGCCCTCGGACTCAAGCCGTACGGCCGCATCGCCTTCGTCCGCAGCCGCCGGGCGCGCGCCGTGACGGGCTACGGCACCGTCTCGAAGGACGGCACGCTGCTGGACAGTTTCCGCGTGCGGGCCGTCAAGGCGCTGAAAGGCCTCGGCGGAATGTTTTTCAAAAAATCGGAATACAAGGACGAGGAGGACAATCTGTTGAAATAGCGCTTTGGCCCGGACCCAACCAAAGGCCCGGGCCGAAGTGCGGAACCGGGCAGAAAGCACCGGGCCGAACAGAAAGCACCGGGCCGGACAGAGAGCACCGGTCCGGACAGAAAAGCATCGGACCGGACAGAAAGCACCGGGCCGGACAGAAAAGCATCGGGACTGAAACGGCGGACCCCGCCCCTCTACCCGGCCCCTTACAGCGATCAGAACCGCTTGGTGTAGGCGTGGCAATAGGGCTGCGCGCCTTTGCGGTCGTAATAGTCCTGGTGATACTCTTCCGCCGGCCAGAAAGTCGTGGCCGCCGTGACGCGCGTGGCGACGTCGTACCCTTTCGCACGCAGCTCGGCGATCAGTTTTTCAGCCGTCGCGCGCTGGGCCGGTGTCGTATAGAAGACCTCCGAACGGTACTGGTCGCCGATGTCGGGTCCCTGCCGCCCGACCTGCGTGGGGTCGTGAATCTCGAAAAAGAGCCGCGCCAGCTTTTCGTAGGAGACTTTCGCCGGATCGAACGTCACCCGCACCGCCTCGGCATGTCCCGTGCGGTGGCTGCACACCTCCTCGTAAGTGGGATTCTCCGTATGTCCGCCGATGTATCCCGACACGACATCGAACACCCCCGGCTCCTTCGAAAGCAGATGCTCCACGCCCCAGAAACAGCCTCCGGCGAAGATCGCCGTCTCGGTCCGCTCCTTTTTCGCCGCGGGCACGAACTCCAGCGACACGGAGTTGACACAGTGGCGCGTGTTCCGGGGCGTAAAACCCTCGCCTGTGAAAACATGGCCCAGATGACCGCCGCACCGGGCGCAGGTGATCTCCGTGCGCCGCCCGTCGGCATCGACGGTCCGTTTCACGGCTCCGGGAATCTCGTCGTCGAAACTCGGCCAGCCGCACCCCGCGTCGAACTTGTCCGACGAACGGTACAACGGCGCGCCGCACTGCCGGCAGACGTAGGTTCCGTCCTCCTTGTGTTTGTAGTAGCGGCCCGTGAAGGGGGCCTCGGTCCCCTTGTCCACGATCACCCGCTTCTCCTCCGGTGTCAAAGGTTTCATATTTTGTCCATTTACGGTCCCGCACAGGGCGAGGCAAATTATCAGAATAACGGTTTTCATAAATATCTCCAATCAAAAACTGCGCCGCCCGGGCAAAAAGCAGGATTCCGGAGAAGATCCCAAACGCCGATTCGGGTCCGGACCGTTTCGCCCCGCCCGCACCCCTGAAAGCCGGGTTATGACAAGGGCGGACGCCCCGTTCCGAAGCGTATCGGCCAGCCCCTGCCTATAAACCGCACATCTTGCGCCCGCGCAGGAACACCTGCCGGATCAGCGGCGTCTGGTAGGCATAGGAGAAAAATTCGACCGACGGCATCGGTTTGGTTATGAAAAAGTTGGCGACCTTACCTAAAGTGACGCTTCCGTAGTCGCGGCTCAACCCCATGGCATAGGCGCCGTTGAGCGTCGCGGCGTTGATCGCCTCGGCGGGGGTCATCTTCATGCGGATCGAGGCCAGCGAACAGACCATGCGCATGTTGCCCGAGGGCGACGACCCGGGGTTGTAGTCCGAAGCCAGCGCCACGCCCAGCCCGGCGTCGATCATCGCGCGCGCCGGAGGATAGCTCATCCCGAGGAAGAACGCCGCGCCCGGCAGCAGCGTCGGCATGGTCGCCGCGCCGCGCAGCGCCTCGATCTCCTCCCGTCCCATGCGTTCGAGGTGGTCCACCGACAGGGCGTCGCAGGCCACGCCCACCTGCACGCCGCCCGAGACGGCCAGTTCGTTGGCATGGATTTTCGCCCGCAGCCCCAGTTTGCGCGCGGCCTTGAGAATACGGGCCGTCTCTTCGACCGTGAAAAAACCTTCGTCGCAGAAGACGTCGACGAAATCGGCCAGCCCTTCGGCCGCCACGGCGGGCAGCATTTCGTTGCACACCAGATCGACATACTCCCCCTGCCGTCCCCGGTAGGCACGCGCCACGGCATGCGCCCCGAGGAACGTGGCCCGCACCTCCAGCGGCACGCTTTCGCGGATGCGGCGGATGACGCGCAGCATCTTCAGCTCGTCCCCGGTCGAAAGGCCGTAGCCGCTCTTGATCTCCACGCACCCCGTACCCATCGCCGCGATCTCGCGCACGCGCTCCATCGCCTGCGCATAGAGTTCGTCCTCCGAAGTCTCGTGCAGCCGGTCGGCAGAGTTGAGAATGCCCCCGCCCCGCCGGGCGATCTCCTCGTACGACAAACCGTTGATCTTGTCCAGAAACTCCCGCTCACGGCTCCCGGCGTAGACCAGGTGGGTGTGCGAGTCGCAGAACGACGGGAAGAGCATGCCCCCTGCCGCGTCGACGACCTCGTCGGCGGCGATGTCGCCCAGAGAGTCCATGCGTCCGAACGCCGCGAAACGGCCGTCTTCAGCCAGCAGCCACGCGTCGTCGAGCGTGCCCAGCTTGTTCATGTCGGCGCCGCAGCAGCGCAGACGGCCCGTCGATTCGATGCCGACGATGCGAGCGATGTTCTTCACCAGCAGTCTCATAGGCCGCGGAGGAATCGGACGGAGGCTTCGATATGGGGATACATCACCTCGTCGTTGTCGATGAAGGGAACCTCTTTGCGATAGTCGGCCAGCATTCGCTCCAACTCGGGCGACGTATGCGCCGGGCGGCGGAACTCGATGGCCTGCGCGGCGTTGAACAGCTCGATGGCCAGCACCCGTTCGGTGTTGCAGACCACGCGCCAGAGCTTCGTGGCAGCGTTGGAACCCATGCTCACATGGTCCTCCTGCCCCTGCGACGAGGGGATCGAATCGACCGACGCGGGCATGCACAGCCCCTTGGACTGGCTCACGATCGACGCCGCGGTATACTGCGGAATCATAAAGCCGCTGTTCAGCCCGGGGTTCGCCACGAGGAATTTGGGCAGTTCGCGCGCCCCGGAGATCAGTTTGTAGGTGCGACGCTCGGAGATGTTGCCCAGCTCGGCCAGGGCGATCGCCAGGAAATCCATCGCCAGAGCGATCGGCTGTCCGTGGAAATTGCCCGCCGAGACGACCATGTCCTCCTCGGGGAAGACCGTCGGATTGTCCGTCGTGGAGTTGATTTCCGTGGTCAGCACGCTCTCCACATAGTCGATCGTGTCCTTCGAGGCTCCGTGAACCTGCGGCATGCAGCGGAACGAATAGGGGTCCTGCACGTGGTGCTTGGGGCGGGCGATCAGTTCGCTGCCTTCGAGCAGCCCGCGGACATTCCGGGCCGTGGCGAGCTGCCCCCGGTGGGCGCGGATCAGGTGCACCTCGTCGCAGAAAGGCTCGATACGACCGTCGAAGGCGTCTAACGACAACGCCCCGATGCGGTCGGCCCACTCGCTCAGCCGCCGGGCGTGGATCAGCGACCAGACGCCGTAGGCGCTCATAAACTGCGTGCCGTTCAGCAGCGCAAGGCCCTCTTTCGACTGCAACCGGATCGGCTCCAGCCCCAGTTCGGCAAGCACTTCGGCCGAGGGACGCACCTCGCCCTTATACTCCACCTCGCCCAGCCCCAGCAGCGGCAGGCTCATATGTGCCAGCGGCGCGAGGTCGCCCGAAGCACCCAGCGAACCCTGCTGATAGACGACGGGCAGGATGCCGCGGTTGAAAAACTCCACGAGACGCTCCACCGTCGCCAGCTGCACGCCCGAATGGCCGTAGGCGAGCGACTGTATCTTGAGCAGCAGAATCAGCCGCACGATCTCCGAGGGCACGCGCTCCCCGGTTCCGCAGGCGTGCGACATCACGAGGTTCTGTTGCAGGCGCGACAGCTCGTCGCGGCCCACCGAAATGTCGCACAGCGACCCGAAACCGGTCGTGATGCCGTAGATCGGCCGCTCGGGGTTCTCCATCTTGCGGTCGAGGTACTCGCGGCAGCGGACGATGCGCGCCCGGGCGTCGTCGCTCAACGCGAGCAGCAGCCGCCGTTCGAGGATTTCGCGGACGCGCCCGACCGAAAGGTGCTCCGCGGTGATATGGTGATGTTCCATGGATGACAATTCAAAATTCATAATTCGAAATTCATAATTTATCCGAAGCGCCGCCCTGTTCGTTCAGCGCCTCGCGGACAAGTTTCTCGTCGGCAAAAACAGGCAGGGTCACACGCAGTCCGGGCGTGCGGTCCATTTCGCGGCGGATGGCCTCGACGGCCCCTTCGTTACGCGCCCAGCTGCGGCGCGCGATGCCGTTGTTGACGTCCCACAGCAGCATTTCGCGGATGCGGCGGCCGGCATCCTCCGAACCGTCGATCACCATGCCGAAGCCGCCGTTGATCACCTCGCCCCAGCCCACGCCGCCGCCGTTGTGGATCGAAACCCACGTCGCGCCGCGGAACGCATCGCCGATGACGTTCTGCACGGCCATGTCGGCCGTCAGGCACGAACCGTCGTAGATGTTCGAGGTCTCGCGGTAGGGCGAATCGGTTCCCGAAACATCGTGATGGTCGCGCCCCAGCACCACGGGGGCCGTGATGCGGCCCTCGGCGATGGCCCGGTTGAACGCCTCGGCGATCTTCACGCGCCCTTCGCAGTCGGCATAGAGAATGCGCGCCTGCGACCCGACGACCAGCCGGTTGCGCCCGGCCTCGCGAATCCAGTGAATATTGTCGTCCAGCTGCCCCCGGATGTCGTCGGGAGCCGTCTTCCGGATCTCATCCAGCACTTCGGCGGCCAGAGAGTCGGTCGTTTCGAGGTCTTCGGGCTTCCCCGAGGTGCAGACCCAGCGGAACGGCCCGAAGCCGTAGTCGAAGAACATGGGTCCCATGATGTCCTGCACGTAGGAGGGATAGCGGAAGCGTCCGCCCTCGCCCGTCACCGCGGCCCCGGCGCGCGAGGCTTCCAGCAGGAAGGCATTGCCGTAGTCGAAGAAATACATTCCCCTGTCGGTCAATTTGTTGATGGCATCGACCTGCCGCCGCAGCGACTCCTGCACACACTCTCTAAAGCGGCCCGGCTCCTCGGCCATCATCTTGTTCGACGCCTCGTAGCTCAACCCCACGGGATAGTAACCGCCCGCCCAGGGGTTGTGCAGCGAGGTCTGGTCCGAACCCAGGTCTACCGGAATCTCCTCCGCGGCCAGCCGCTCCCAGAGGTCCACGACGTTGCCCACATAGGCCATCGACACGACCTCTTTCGCCTTGACAGCCTGGCGGATACGCGGGATCAGCTCATCCAGCGCTTCATGCAGCTCGTCGACCCATCCCTGCTCGTGGCGTTTCTGCGCCGCCTTGGGGTTGATCTCGGCGACGACCGACACCACGCCCGAAATATTGCCCGCCTTGGGCTGCGCTCCCGACATGCCGCCGAGACCCGACGAGACGAACAGCATCCCGCGCGTATCGGTGCGGCCGGCCGTAAAGCGTTTGCGCGCGGCGTTCATCACCGTGATCGTCGTGCCGTGGACGATGCCCTGCGGCCCGATATACATGTACGACCCGGCGGTCATCTGCCCGTACTGCGACACCCCGAGGGCGTTGAGCCGCTCCCAGTCGTCGGGCTTCGAGTAGTTGGGAATCACCATGCCGTTCGTAACCACCACGCGCGGGGCGTCGGGATGCGACGGGAACAGCCCCAGCGGATGCCCGGAATACATGACCAAGGTTTGATTTTCAGTCATTTCCGAAAGATACTGCATCGCAAGGCGGTACTGCGCCCAGTTCTGGAACACGGCGCCGTTGCCGCCGTAGGTGATCAGCTCGTGGGGATGCTGGGCGACCCGCGGGTCGAGGTTGTTCTGAATCATCAGCATGATGGCCGCCGCCTGCCGGCAGCGGGCGGGATATTCGCCGATCGGACGCGCATGCATCTCGTAGTCGGGACGCAGGCGGTACATATAGATACGGCCGTAGCGGCGCAGCTCCTCGGCGAACTCCTTCGCCAGCACGGCGTGGTGCCTGACCGGAAAATAGCGCAGGGCGTTTTTCAGAGCCAGCGTCTTCTCCTCGTCCGAAAGGATGTCCTTGCGTTTGGGCGCATGGTTGATCTGTTTGTCATAGGGTTTCGCGGCGGGCAGCCGGTCGGGAATGCCCGCGCGAATGTCGTTCTGAAACTCTTCGCGTGTCATATTATCCGATTTTAGATTCGACGATCTGCAAGACCTCCGCTTCGAGACGCACGGCTTCGGCGGCCAGCGCCTCGGCCTCGGCGGTCAGCGCATCGGCCACGGCACGGTCCTTCAGCCCCGCGGCGTTGATCTTCACATTGAGGCACGCCCCCAGCACCGCGCTGCGGGCCGCCAGCGCACCCACGCCGGCGTCGGAGACCGAATTGGGGTTGCCCTCCGAGGCCATGGCGCGCACGATTTCAAAAACCCGCGAGGCGGCCTTCATCGTCCGCAGAGGAACCTCCGTGGCATAGAGCGTCGCCTCCTGCAACGCGGCGCTGCGCGCCGCCTTCTCCTCGTCGGTCGACTTGGGCATGGCGAAAACCGCCATGATGCGGTTGAACGCCGCCGTGTCCTCGTCCACGAGGTGCAGAAGCTCCGCAAGAACGGCCTGCCCCCGTTCGGCCCAGTCGGAAAACTCCTCCCAGCGGTCGTCCCACCCCGCCTTGTGCGACGAGAGGTTGGCGACCATCGTCCCGAGGGCCGCGCCCAGCGCACCCATGTAGGCCGCGATCGAGCCGCCGCCCGGAGCGGGAGATTCGCTCGCCGTCTCTTCGGCGAACGCCTTGCAGGTCATGTCGATAAGCCGCTTCTTCGGAACCTCCGCTTCAAGCAGGTACTCGATCACCTTCTCGGCAGGATCGAACGGCTTCAGGTCGTCCAATCCCATCGACTTGACGGCAATGCGGACGATCTCCTCCTCGGCGACGCCCGTCGAGCGACGCTGCTTGCGGAGGAAGTATTTGCCGGCTTCGACCAAAGCCCGTTTCGGAACCAGCCCCACGATTTCGGTCCCCGTGACGCGCACGCCGCGGGCGTCGGCCTTGCGGCACACCTCGTCGAAAGCCGCGTGGAGCGGCGTCCGGGAGATGTCGGTGATGTTCATCGAGACCTGCGCGATGCCGTACTCCTCGATGAACCAGCCGATGGCCTTCGTGGCCGGAAGCGTTCCGGGCTGCATCACGGGATTTCCCGCGGCATCCTTCACCACCCTGCCCGTGATGGGGTTGCCCTCGCGGACGGGACGCCCCTTTTCGCGCACGTCGAAGGCGATGGCGTTGGCGCGGCGCGTGGAGGTGGTGTTCAGGTTGAAATTCACGGCGATCAGGAAGTCGCGCGCCCCGACGGTCGTGGCTCCCGTGCGGGCAACCCCCTCGTCGAAGGGACGCACCCCGAAATCGGGCGCGGATGCCGTGTGCGCCAGTTTCTCGGGCAGGGCCTCGTACTCCCCGGCGCGGCACACGGCGAGGTTTTTCCGTTCGGGCGCAAAGGCCGCAGCCTCGTAGCAATAGGTCGGGATGCGCAGTTCGTCGGCGATACGCCGGGCCAGCGCGCGCGCCAGTTCGGCGCACTCCGCAAGCGTGACGCCCGCAATCGGTATCAGCGGCAGCACGTCGGTGGCCCCCATGCGGGGATGCGCCCCCTTGTGGCGGCGCATGTCGATCAGTTCGGCCGCCCGCTTCACCCCGGCAAAAGCGGCCTCGACGACCGCTTCGGGTTCGCCGACGAAGGTCACGACCGTGCGGTTGGTCGCCTCGCCGGGGTCCACGTCGAGCAGTTTGACGCCCCCGGAGGCCTCGATGGCCGCGGTGATTTGCCGGATCACGGCCTTATCGCGTCCCTCGCTGAAATTGGGAACGCATTCAATGATTCTTTGGGACATAGGATCGTCGCATTTAAATTCTTATACTTCAAAGATAAATAATAATCGGGAGAAATCCGAAAAAACCGTAACAAAACAGGCGGCTTTTTGCGAAAAACAGAAAGGCCCGGTGCACAAATGCACCGGGCCAGGATTGCAGCCGGACCGAAATCCGGGGGCGGAAGCGCCCCGGTCCCGGAAAAGAGAGGTTATTTGCCGATGGTCAGCGTCACCCCGCCCGTACACCAGAAACCCGGCAGGCGGATTCCGCCGATGTCGCAGTAGCGCGTGTCGGTGATGTTCGTGGCGTCGACATAAAGGCGGCAGATGCCCTTCTCCCACTGGAGACGTCCGTCGAGCAGGAAATAGGGCTTGTAGTCGCGTTCTTCGTTAAGGGAGGCGTTGCCCGGTTCGGGGTAATGCGTGTAGCTGCCGTTGCGGTCGTAGACCGAGCCGGTCAGCGCAAGCGACATCCGCCGCAGGAAATGCACCTCCACGGCCAATGCCGCCTTGTGACGCATGAAATCCATCGCGCTTTTGGCGATGACGTCCGCGTTCCGGTCGGTCGTGATGTAGCCGTACGAGAGCGTCACGCGGCGCAGGAAGCCTTCCGAAACCGTATAGCCGCCCGCGAGTTCGATCCCGAAGGTATCGAGACTGCTCGTCTGTTCGGAATGCCACTTGCTGCCCATGTCCTCGCGCCAGACCCAGTCGATGATGTCGCGCCCGGAGCGGTAATAGGCTTGCGCCGAAAGGTTCCAGCTCCGCTTGAGGTAATCCACGCCAAGTCGGTATGTGACTGCGTGTTCCGGCGTAAGATCGAGGTTGTTGATCTGCGCCGGGGAGGTGTAGTAGAGGTCCGTGAAGGTCGGCAGGCGCATCGACTGCCACGCCCCGGCTTCGAGGCGCAGCCCGGCCGCGGGGGCATAGCCCGCCGAAAGGCTCCACAGGGCCGAAGTGCCGTAGGGCGTGAGGCTCACGCCCGCCGAAGCCGCCGCGTCGAAATGCCGCCACCGCTTGGCGTGCCGCAGCCACAGGTTGCCCGTGTGGCGCGCCTTGGCATGGGTGTAATGGCCTTCGGGAACCGAAAGCTTGTCACCCAGATTGGTGCTGTAAATGTGGTTGAAAGCATAGTCTCCGCCCACGGTGGTAACGCCCGCCGCCCAGTCGCAGTCGGCCCAGAGCTTCGCTCCGACATTGTCCGTGTTGTGGCGGTTCATCGCCGTGCCGCGCGTCCAGTCGTAGCGGTCGAAGTTCTTGCGGTAGCTCGCGGCGGCCCCCAGCGAAAAGCGGCCTGCGGTTTTCAGCCACCGCAGCGACCCCAGGGCCGTGGCGGTATGCTCCCACTGGTCGGGATTGTAGGCCGCATAGAAACCGTTGGAGCCGAAATCGCGGTCCTGCCACCCGGCCTGCAAGTCGAAGAACCCGGCCCGCCCGCCGTCGTAGGTCGCCCGTACGAATGCGTTGTAGTTGGAGAAATCGGTATTGTGCCGGTAGCCGTCGCTGCGGCGGTACGAAGCCGCGCCGAGCACCGAGAAGCGTCCCGCACTCACCGCGCCCGAAAGATTCCCGTAGCCATAGCTGTACTGGCCGCCCGAGGCTTCGAGGCGCAGGTAGGTGGGCCGCAGCGGCGCGGTGCGGATGTTCACCGCACCGGCGTAGGCTCCGACGCCCGGAACGCCGTCGATCAGTTCGACGGCCGAAATGCAGTCGAGGTCGACGGGCAGCGCGTGGGACTGATGCCCGGTGCGGGCATCGGTGAAATCAATGCCGTTGAGAAGGACCATGGTCTGGTCGAAAGAGCCTCCCCGGATGAAGATGTCGGCCTGCGTTCCCTTGCCTCCGCGTTCGCGGACATCGACCGAAGGAGCAAGGCGCAGGGCGGCTTCCAGAGTCTGGACAGGCGCCGGGGCCTGGGCTTTCCGGTCGAAAAGCGGGGTGTGCGACTGGGCGTTGCGCGCGGGAGCCGTCTGACTCCCGGTGACGCCGACTTCCCGGATCCGCAATGTCTTGAGAACAGCGGTCGTGTCGGCAGTCTGCGCGGACGCACCTTGCGTCGCAAGCAGCAGGATCGACATCCCGACAGAGAGGACCCCGATAGTCACATAACGGTGGAGGCTGGCAAAAACCGACCAGTTTTTGCGACTCCAACGCTTGAAGCAGGGGTACTGCTTTGTTTGGATGTTTTCCATTTGTTTGAAATTTGGGTTAAAAGTGAAAAAACGTCCGAACCGGGTCCGGCTGCTGATCCCCGGTTCGGACGCGCAAAGGTAACAAAAAAAACGGGCTACACAGGCCCGTTTGTGTAAATCGCACTGAAGCAATCAGTCAACCCGCTGTCATTCAGTTGAACAGCGCCTCGACCTTCTCCACGACGTCGTTTTCGTCGGGTTCGAGCGGGAAGACATGGCTCGGCTTGAGATACCACAGCTCCTTGCCCTCCTTGAAGTGCTCCTCGCCGCCGCCCGTGACATTGAGCATGACGGTGGCGTCCTTCTCGATTTTACCCGCGTTCACGGCATTGACGAGCGACGCCAGCGCAACGCCCGCCGCCGAATAGATGTCGACGCCTTCGAGTTCGTGGAACAGCTTGCGGGCCTTGCGCGCCATGGCGTTCGTGGCCACGAAAACCTCGCCGCCGGTGGCTTTCAGCGCATCGAAAAGACCGCCCGTGACGCTGTAAGGCGGACGGCGGTTCGAAAGCACCTTGGCGTCGATGATCTCCGCGTCGCGGCGCGCCTTGTCGTCGTCGTAAGGCAGCAGCTTGCGCGATGCCGCCTGCCAGGCGTCGTACATCGGAACGAACGGGGCGTTCTGCGCCACCATCAGCTTCATCGTATTCCGCCCGAAGCGGCCGTCCTCCACCAGACGCATGTTGGCCTCCCAGGCGGCAATGGCGCCCGTGCCGCTGCCCACGGCCTGGAAATAGTAGTCGGGAATGCGGCCGATGGTCGTCACGGCCGAAAGGACCGTGCAGGCCATGCCGTCGCGGCGCGCGACGTTCTTGGCGCCGCCCTCGGCGTAGAAGCCGGGGCTTTTCAGCGCGATGTCGCTCAAATGGATGGCGTCGAAATAGTCGCCGCCCTTCTCGCACGAAATGAGTTTCACGCAGGGGTTCAGCGGCTGGTCGAACCACAGCGCGCCGATATTGTCGTAGGGAACCGAGAGCAGCAGCCTGATGTTATTGTCCGAGCAGACCTTGGCGAAGGCCCGGGCGGTGTTTCCGGCTGAAGCCACCACCAGCACGCGCCGTTCGTCGGCAGCGGCGCGGCCGCAGACCGAATAGGCCTCGGTCTCCTTGAACGAGCAGGTCGACATCGTGGCCCCGATGGCCGGATACCAGCCGTTGAAGGTGATCCAGAGGTTTTCCAGCCCGAGGTGCGCGGCGAGGCCCTTGCTCTTATAGGTCACGGGAGCCGACGAACCTTTGAGGATACGCCGCACGGGCATCCAGTCCGAGAAACGGTACAGGCCCCAGTCGGCGGGTTTCACGTCGATCTGTTTGCGGGCGTATTTGGTGCGCACGAGCGAAGGCTCCTTGCACTGCGGGTCAGCAAGCATCCAGCCGGCGTCTTCGAATTCGCGGCCCGTGGCGACGCATTCCAACGTGTAGGGGGTAGGTGTGAAATTTTCCATGAAGAGGTTTCGTATATCTGAATTCAATATTGTCTATGACATGCGGTTCCGGAAGTCCTCGTAGCCGAATTCGCGGATGACGTCAGTGCGGCCGTCGCGGCGCGCGATGACGATGGACGGATGGTGTACGCCGTTGAACATCGTGGTCTTGACCATCGTGTAGTGGATCATGTCCTCGAAGACGACGCGCTCCCCCACCTTCAGCTCGCGGTCGAAAGCCCAGTCGCCGCAGTAGTCGCCCGCAAGGCAGCTCGTGCCGCCCATGCGCCAGCGCTTTTCGCCGTCGGCAGGTTCATGCGCTCCGATGACGGCGGGTTTGTAGGGCATTTCGAGGCAGTCGGGCATGTGGCAGGCGAACGACACGTCGAGCATCGCCGTCGTCACCCCGCCGTTCTCCACGATGTCCTCGACGGTCGAAACCAGAAAGCCCGTGCGCCACGTGAAGGCGCTGCCGGGTTCGAGAATCAGCCGCAGGTTCGGATGGCGGGACCTGAACGCCTTCAGCAGGGCGATCAGGCGGTCGCAGTCATACCACGAGGCCGTCATCAGGTGGCCGCCGCCCATGTTGAGCCATTTGATCCGGTCGAGATACGCTCCGAAATGCGTCTCGACGGCCTCCAGCGCCTTTTGCAGATGCTCCGGGCGCGATTCGCAGAGGACGTGGAAATGCAGCCCCTCGACACCCGCCGGAAGTCCGCCGTGCGCCGCCAGCTGTTCGGC
This sequence comes from Alistipes sp. 56_sp_Nov_56_25, assembly GCF_001915285.1. NCBI lineage: Bacteria > Pseudomonadati > Bacteroidota > Bacteroidia > Bacteroidales > Rikenellaceae > Alistipes > Alistipes sp. 56_sp_Nov_56_25. The sequence continues at coordinate 184,355 of NZ_MNQF01000063.1, read as the reverse complement.
CGTGACGCCCAGCCGCGAGCCGGGGACGCAGGGGTTGTAGAGGTCCGTCTCGACGGGCGAATACTGCGGGTTGATCCGCAGGCCGCAGGAAATGCCGTTGATAAGGGCTTTCTGGCCGAAGCGGCGGAACTGCGACAGCGAATTGAACGTGATATGATCGCTGCAATTGAGGATTTCGTCGATATTGGAGTCCGTGTAGACCGGGGCGTAGGTGTGGGCGGGACACCCGAACTCCTCGAAAACGAGACGCGCCTCGGCAGCGGAACTTGCAGTCGCACCGTCGGAATGCTTCGCCAGCTCGGGAAAAATGCTCCACATGGCGCAGGCCTTCAGGGCGACGATAATTTCGGCGCCCGATTCCCGGCGCACACGGTCGACAGTCGCCAGGTTCCGGTCCAGCAGCTCCTCGTCGAGGACGTAGCACGGTGAAGGCAGTTTCAGAAAGTCAATCATCGAATTGTTTTTAGTTGGATTTCATCCTTCGTTTTCTCCGCTCGGCATAATCCGGGCAAGCCCGGCTCTGCCCTCGCTCAACGAAAACGTCCAAAACAGTTGCAAAAGTAGCAAAAACCTCCTGAAAACCACGCTGCGCAGGCTTGGTTTTCGGGAAAATACGCATTTATACTTATCGCTTGCGAAACCCGGTCCGGAAATAAGCATCGGAGCCGGTCGCCGGCAGGGGCATTTCGGGAAAAGCGGTTCTGCGGAAAACGATACGACAGTTTTGATTTTGGAGGAGCGGAAAATCCCGCTGCGGTTTTCGATCGGTGCGGCGCATCTGTCGTGCATCGTGAAAAATCCCCGGATGGGACGTACTTCGGCACTATCCATCCGGGGATTTTGAGGGATGTGCGGCATCTGCGCCGCAATCTTCAAAAACCTACACTTCGAGATTCACATCGAACAGCTCGTGCCACGGCAGGCCCTGCTCGCCCAGCTCGGCGAGGAACGGATCGGGATCGAACTCCTCGACGTTGAACACGCCGGCGCCGCGCCAGAGGCCCTTGGCCCACATCGAAGCGCCCAAAGCCGCCGGAACGCCCGTGGTGAACGACACAGCCTGCGTGCCGGTCTCCTTGAAGGCTTGTTCGTGGTCGCAGTTGTTATAAATATAGTAGGTGCGCTCCTTGCCGTCCTTCAGGCCCTTGATGCGGCAACCGATCGAGGTCTGGCCGTGATAGTTGGCGCCCAGCGACTTGGGATCGGGAAGAACCGCCTTGAGGAACTGGATCGGGACGATCTCGACGCCGTTGTAGATGATCGGGTCGATACGCGCCATGCCGATGTTCTGGATCACGCGCAGGTGCGTCAGGTACTCCTGACCGAAGGTCATCCAGAAGCGCGCACGCCGGATCGTGGGATAGTTCTTCACGAGCGACTCCAACTCCTCGTGGTAGATGACGTACGACTCGCGCTCGCCGATGCCCGGATAATTGAGCGGCTTGTGGATCTCGTGCGGCTCGGTCACCACCCACTCTCCGTTCTCGTAATAACGCCCTTTCTGGGTCACCTCACGGATGTTGATCTCGGGGTTGAAGTTCGTGGCGAAAGCCATGCCGTGGTTGCCCGCGTTGCAATCCACGATGTCGAGGTAGTGGATCTCGTCGAAATGGTGCTTGGCGGCATAGGCCGTGAAGATGGCCGTCACGCCCGGGTCGAAACCGCAGCCGAGGATCGCCGTGAGTCCCGCGGCCTTGAAGCGGTCCTGATAGGCCCACTGCCACGAGTATTCGAAATGCGCCTCGTCCTTCGGCTCGTAGTTGGCCGTGTCGAGGTAGTTGCAGCCGCATTCGAGGCAGGCGTCCATGATCGTGAGATCCTGGTACGGAAGCGCCACGTTGACCACGATGTCGGGTTTGAACGCGCGGAACAGTTCGCACAGCTGCGGCACGCTGTCGGCGTCGACCTCGGCGGTCTTCACGCGGTTGCCGCCGATGGCGGCCGCAACGGCGTCGCATTTGGATTTGGTACGGCTGGCCAGCATCACGTCCGTGAAGACGGGATTGGCCGCGATTTTCTGCGTCACCACCGTTCCGACGCCGCCGGCTCCGATTATCAGCGCTTTACACATAGAATTATTCGGTTTTAAAAGTTAGATTTCATCTTAACGCCTACAAAAATATCCTTTTATTTCGGCAAAACAAAATCCGCGCGCCAAATTTCACGATCCCGGCCGGCCGAAACCGCCGGAAGATGCCCGGACGCCTATCGCCTGCAGGCGGCAGCCGGCAGCCGGAAAGGCAAAAAACACACTTTTGCGCAAAATTTGCAGGCCGGGTATTGGATTTTAAAAATAAATCCGTACATTTGCACCACCAAAACGGAAACGATTCCCATTTTGGCACACGGAGATTCCGTAGCTCAGCTGGTAGAGCACAACACTTTTAATGTTGGGGTCCTGGGTTCGAGCCCCAGCGGGATCACCAGAGAAAGGAAGGTCGAGGCCTTCCTTTTTTCGTTTTCGGGAAGGAGAGACCGGTTTTATCCGGCCGGTTCCCGCGCATCGGCCGCGTCAGGTCAACGCTCTCCGGAAAGCAGGTCGACGTATTCCCACTCCCGGCCGCCGGCACGTTTGAGTTTCGGAGGCTCGCTGCAACACTGGCTGATCGCCGAGCGGCTGACGCCGTATTTGGCGGCGGCTTCCCGAAGCGTGTCGAACACCTCACCGGTGGTGATGCACCTTACCTTCCGGCTTCGTCGTCGCAGCATCGCCCTAACGGAGCATTTCCGGCAGCCGGAAGAGCGGGATTTCGTGATGAGGCCATACGCCTGCGCCGACCATACATGGCCGCAGGCCCTGCACTCGAATGTCATGCGGGTCTGGCTGTTGACATACTCGGTCAGAGGGACGATCTCCGGATGCAACAGGTTCAATCTTTCGACGAACCGTTCATGCGAGAGTTTCAACCTGCCGGCACAGCTGGCGCATCCCGAACCCCGGCGCAGGGTCGTGGGCGCAACGGACCACTCGTGATTGCAGACCTTGCACCGCACCCTGATTTTATCAGAGGCCCTCGTGTATTCGCCGATAACCTCGATTTTATCATTGATCCCGGCCAGCTCCGCCCGGAATTCTTCGGTGGTCATCCGCCGCGAATCCAGTTCGGCCCTCCTCCGGATCGTCTCCCATTCGCCCGCGGCGAGGTTCGAATCCAGCCCGAACGCCCCGAAAAGGGTTTTCGTCACCGCAACCAGCTTGTCCATATTCCGGCGGGAGGCAAGGTCGCAGGGAGTCACCAGGCAATCGTCGAAAGGAACGGCCGTTTCATCATAATGGTCATATACGGTTATCAGCCGGATGCCTTTCCTTTCGCACAGCAGACGCTTTTCCCGATCCCTCTCCACCAGATTCCGGTGCCAGTACCACGAACCGGGTTCCACGGCCGCCCTCAAGGCGGGAATGCAGACGTCCAATTCGACTCCTGCCGCAGTCTTGTCCCGCGACAGGACTTCCGATTCGCCGAGCATGCGGACAAAGGCGTGGCGGATAAACTGTTCCGGAAAGGAGGTGCATGCCCTGTGGCAGTTCGGACAGCCGCCGCCGTGCAGAACATCGCTCGGCTTTACTTCGTACTCGTATTTGCAGGCGTTGCAGCGGAGAGGGATCGGCGTCGTATAGTTTACATATTTCCCGCCCTCCCGGACGACGAGATTCCGGTCGATTTTATGGAGGCGTTTCAAAAAACGCTCCATCGTCAGTCGCTGGGACGCTCCCCGGCGGGAATGCGCGCACAGCGGACATCCCCGGCCGTTAAGTATATGCGCAGGGGTCACGTCCCATTCGTGTCCGCATTTCAGGAACCGGAACCGGGTCTTTTCGAGCGCTTTCACATACGGGCCGACGATGATCACGTCATCCCTTCGGGATTTTAGCTCCTCCACGAACTCCGCGTGGGATTTCCGCATGGTTCCCGCGCACTTGGGACAGCCGTGGCCGCGCAACAGGCTACCCCCGACCGGCGCCCACTCCCAACCGCATACGTCGCATCTTACGGCAACCCGGGAGAGGCAGTTTTCGTATGTTCCGACGACCGTGATTTTGAGATTCCGCGCCTTCAGGGCACGCACGAATTCCGGGTGGCTCTTTTTCTTCATCATGCGATCGGGTTATGCGGTAAAACGGAAGAGCCGGCATAAGCCGGCTCCCGTCAGTGTGCGATGGATCGGGGACGTTTCAGGTGCGCCCAGGCCGAACGCACGAAGGCGCCGGCAAGACCCTCGTCGAAGACCAGCCGGTGTTTCCAGCGGTTCGCCCACCAGCGGCGGGTCTTGAACCGGACCACGCGCAGCAACCCTTCGGGCTGCTCGCCGGAGAACGCCGGGGAGAGGATTTCGTCCAGCACCCGCTTTTCGAGTTCGGCGTCGCGTTCGAAATCCGGGAGCGACGGGGCCTCCAGCCCCAGGCAGTCGACGCAGAGGGCGTTGAGGCAGTTCAGGAACCCGACCATCCGGGTCTCCCGGGCCACGGCGTACAGCGCCGGCCAGTCGATCCGGTCGTGGCAGTGCGCGACGAAGACGCACCAGTCCAGAACATGCCGCAGGCCGATGTTGATCGCCGCGAAATGCACGGCGGCATGGCGCAGCAGGAACAGGGCGTTGAGCTGCTCCGAAGGCAGGTAGACGGCTACGCCCGCAACGGCGACCGACTCGCCGGGCTGCGCGGCATACTGCTTGAACAGCCGTTCGAGACGCGCGTTGGAGGCGTGCGTCTCCTTATTGACAAAGTCGTAATGATTCTCGACCATGATGCCGTCGACGTCGAACGTCGTGTGGTGCTCCTTGTGCACGTCGACCGGAACGCCCCACTCCCGGGCGACCAGCTTGTCGGCCTCGGGCTGACGCCCGAAAAGCCAGATGTCGATGTCCCCGCAGGGACGGTGTTCCGGAACGGGATAGAAAAGGCTCAGGCCGTAGCCCTTGAGCAGCATCATCGGGATCGCATGCTCGCGGTAGAACGCCGCGAGGCGGGCGATGGCCCGCTCCTGCCGGCGGTAGACCTTTTCGATCCGTTCGACGTTGACGGCCCATTGCAGGCGCAGCGCCCTGGGCGGCCGCATCGCTTCGGGCAGGAGCTGCATCCCGTCCCACGCCTGGGCCAGCACGCCCTGCACCGAGGAGAGGTCGTAGATTTCACGCCACTGCGCCGCGTCGGTCCCCTCGAACAGCGATGCGTCGTCCATACGGTTGCGCAGCGTCGCCCGCACGAGGGCGAACAGTCGTTCGGCGGCCCGCGTCATCGCACCATGTCCTCCGGCGCCAACGGCGCATAGGGACCGTCCTTGACCTCGAACAGCACCGTGCCGCTTTCGAGAACCTCCAGCGTGTGCCACTGCCCTTTGGGGACGTGGATGCCGTAGACGCCTTTCAGCGGGTCGAGCGCGAAACGCTGCGTCTGGCGGCCGTGCTCGTCGCAGAAAATCACGTCGAAGCGGCCGCGCAGGATGACATAGGTTTCGTCCGTGTGGGGATGGCGGTGCACGGGCAGCGCCGTGCCCGGCTCCAGGGCGTTGAGCAGACGCTGGGCCTTGGCGTCGAGCGAGTCGTGAAGGTTGAAATTCATCCGCAGGCGTTCGCTCGTCTTCGCCCGGGCGGTCACTTCGTCCAGAAGTTTATCGTCGAGAATCATACTGTCTATGGTTTGAATTAGTCCCGGTAAAGATAGCGATACTTTGCAAAAAAACAGGCACGGAGATCGGATTTTCGCAAAAAAACCGTACCTTCGATCGAAATTATCCGCCCGAAGACCCGGAGAAAAGGCCCGCGGGCGACGTCAACGACGCAAGAAAATGAAAGGTATCGTATTAGCCGGAGGCTCGGGCACGCGCCTGTATCCCATCACGAAAGGTGTGAGCAAGCAACTGCTGCCCATTTATGACAAGCCCATGATTTATTATCCGATTTCGGCGTTGATGCTGGCCGGCATCCGCGAGATACTCGTGATCTCGACGCCGGCCGACCTCCCGGGATTCCGGCGGCTGCTGGGCGACGGCTCGGACTACGGCGTAAGCATCGAGTACGCCGAACAGCCCTCGCCCGACGGGCTGGCGCAGGCGTTTCTGATCGGCGAGGAGTTCATCGGCGGCGATTCGGTCTGTCTGGTGCTGGGCGACAATATCTTCCACGGAGCGGGCTTCACGGGCATGCTCCGGGAGGCCGTGCGCAGCGCGGAGGAAGCGGGCAAGGCGACGATCTTCGGCTACCGGGTCGAGGACCCCGAGCGGTACGGCGTCGCGGAGTTCGACGCCGCGGGCAACTGCCTCTCGATCGAGGAGAAGCCTGCGCATCCGAAGTCGAACTACGCCGTGGTGGGGCTGTACTTCTACCCCAACAAGGTCGTGGAGGTGGCCAAATCCATCCGTCCCTCGGCGCGCGGCGAACTGGAGATCACCTCGGTGAACCAGGCGTTTCTCGCCGGCGGAGCGTTGAAAGTGCAGACCCTCCAGCGGGGATTCGCATGGCTCGACACGGGCACGCACGACTCGCTGGCCGAAGCCTCGATCTTCGTGGAGGTGATCGAGAAGCGGCAGGGACTGAAAATCGCCTGCCTCGAAGGCATCGCCTACCGCAACGGCTGGATCACGGAGGAGAAGATGCGCGCACTGGCCGGGCAGATGCTCAAGAACCAGTACGGACGGTATCTGTTGAAGGTAATCGAAGAATCGAAACGATGAAAGCGATAAAAACGGAGATCCCCGGCGTGGTGCTTCTCGAACCGGAGGTGTTCGGGGACGCAAGGGGTTATTTTATGGAGCGTTTCTCGCAGCGGCGGTTCGACGAACTGGTCGGGCCGGTGCGGTTCGTGCAGGACAACGAGTCGAAATCGCGCTACGGAGTGGTCCGGGGCCTGCATTTCCAGAAGGGGGAATACGCCCAGGCGAAGCTGGTGAGCGTGGTCAGGGGCCGCGTGCTCGACGTGGCGGTGGACATCCGCCGCGGATCGCCGACCTTCGGACGGCACGTCGCCGCGCTGCTCGACGGAGAGAACAAGCGGCAGCTGTTCATCCCCCGCGGATTCGCCCACGGATTCGCCGTGTTGAGCGACGAGGCCGTCTTCCAATACAAATGCGACAACTACTACGCCCCCGGCAGCGAGGGCGGCATCGCGTGGGACGACCCCGCGCTCGCGATCGACTGGCGGCTTCCGGCCGGCGAAATACTCCTCTCGGAGAAAGACCGCCGGCACCCGAAGCTGGCCGACGCACCGGAACTTTTCGAATACGACAGACCATGAACATACTCGTAACGGGCGCCAACGGCCAGCTGGGCCGTGAAATGCAGCGGCTGAGCGCCGTATCGCCCAACAACTACACCTTTACCGACGTGGCCGAACTCGACGTCACCGACGCCGGGGCCGTCCGGCAGGCCGTGGCGCAGACCCGCGCCGAAGTGATCGTGAACTGCGCGGCCTACACCAACGTGGAGCGCGCCGAGGAGGACGAGGAGGCGGCCGACCGGCTGAACCGCGGGGCGGCGGAGAACCTCGCCCGGGCCGCGGAGGCGAACGGCGCGACGCTGATCCACGTCTCGACGGACTACGTCTTCGACGGCACGGCACACCTGCCCTACACGGAAGACGCCCCGACCGCACCGCTGGGCGTCTACGGGCGCACGAAACTCGCCGGGGAGCGGGCCGTCGCGGAGTCGGGGTGCAAATACCTGACCTTCCGCACGGCGTGGCTCTATTCCGAATACGGGAACAACTTCCTGAAAACGATGCTCCGGCTGACGGCCGAAAAGGAGCGTCTGAACGTGGTCTTCGATCAGGCGGGGACCCCGACCTACGCCGGGGACCTGGCCATGACGATCTTCTCGATCGTCGAAGGCGGCTATTTCGCCGGGAACGAGGGCCTCTACCACTTCTCGAACGAGGGCGTGGCGTCGTGGTACGACTTCGCCGCGGAGATCGCCGCCGCCGCCGGGCACGACAAATGCCGCATCCGCCCCTGCCGCACGGCGGAATTCCCGACCAAGGCCGCCCGCCCGGCCTACTCGGTGCTGGACAAAAGCAAAATCAAAGAGACGTTCGGGCTGGAAATCCCCCACTGGCGGGAGTCGATGCTCTACTGTCTGAAAAACATGCTGCGATGAAACGCAATATCCTGATCACCGGCGGCGCCGGATTCATCGGCTCGCACGTCGTGCGGCTGTTCGTCGGGAAATACCCCGACTATCGGATCATAAACCTCGACCGCCTGACCTACGCCGGCAACCTCGCGAACCTGCGGGACGTCGAGAACCGTCCGAACTACACGTTCGTCAAAGGCGACATCTGCGACTACGACGCCATGCGCAGCCTCTTCGCGGAGTACGACATAGACGGGGTGATCCATCTCGCGGCCGAAAGCCACGTCGACCGCTCGATCCGCGATCCGTTCACTTTCGCGCGGACCAACGTGATGGGGACGCTGACGCTGTTGCAGGCCGCACGGGAGCATTGGAACGGCACATGGGAAGGCAGACGCTTCCACCACATCTCGACCGACGAGGTCTACGGGGCGCTGCCGTTCGACGGGACGCTCTTCACCGAGCAGACCCGCTACGACCCCCACTCGCCCTACTCGGCGTCGAAAGCCTCGTCGGACCATTTCGTACGGGCGTTCCACGACACGTACGGATTCCCGGCCGTGGTGACGAACTGTTCGAACAACTACGGGCCTTATCAGTTTCCCGAGAAGCTCATACCGCTGTTCATCAACAACATCCGCCACGAAAAGCCGCTGCCGGTCTACGGCCGGGGCGAAAACGTCCGCGACTGGCTCTACGTCGAGGACCACGCCCGGGCCATCGACACGATATTCCACCGGGGACGCGACGGCGAGACGTACAACATCGGCGGTTTCAACGAGTGGCGGAACATCGACCTGATCCGGGTGATCATCCGGACGGTGGACCGCCTGCTGGGACGGCCCGAAGGGGCTTCGGAGAAGCTGATCACCTACGTCACCGACCGGGCCGGGCACGACCTGCGCTACGCCATCGACTCGCGCAAACTCAAGGAGGAGCTGGGCTGGGAGCCTTCGCTGCAATTCGAGGAGGGCATCGAGAAGACCGTGCGGTGGTACCTCGCCAACCAGGAGTGGATGGACGACATCACCTCGGGGGAATACGAGCGGTACTATCAGGAAATGTATACCGGGCGGTAGACGCATATTTTCGGATCGTTTCACGATCCGGGGCTTATGTACTTTTTGATCGCAAAAAGTACCAAAAACTCTCCGACAGATGCCTTCGCCTACTTTGGGCGGCCTAACGCTGGCTCCGGGCGACTATTCGCGGGTTTGTAAACAAACCGCCCCCTCCGCTCGCGCTTTTAGGCCGCCCTGCGTTTCACGGCTGCGGCATCGAGTCGGGATCAGTCTCCGCTTGTGGCGGCGGGAAGCAGATGCGATAACTCCGTTCAGAAAAAACCACGAAAAACTCCGTATTTATCAAACCTACCCTTTGCGGCTGATCTCGGCGAACGTCGCCCGGACGCAGGCCGCCAGGTCCGAAGGGGCGACCTTGAGTTGCAGCCCCCGCACCCCCGCACTGACATAGATGAAAGGCAGGCCGGCGGCCGTGGCGTGGATGTAGGTCGGAAAGGCCTTTTTCATGCCGATCGGCGAACAGCCCCCGCGGATGTAGCCCGTCACGGGCAGCAGCTCCTTCATCGGAATCAGATCGGCCTTCTTGTTGGCGGAGATCTTCGCCGCGGCTTTCAGGTCCACTTCGTGGTCGCCGGGCACGACGCAGACGAAATAGCCCGTACGGTCGCCCTTCAGAACGAGGGTCTTGAAAACGGTCGCTATATCCTCGCCCAGCTGTTCGGCGACGTGCGTCGCGGCGAGGTGCTCTTCGTCCACCCGGTACGGAACCAGTTCGTATGCGATCTTCGCGCGGTCGAGCAGCCGCGCGGCATTCGTCTTTTCGACTTTGGGATGTGCCATATTGTTCCCTTTATCTTCTTATCTGCCGCAAAGGTAGTTTAAATTACCCGAATGTGTGCATTTTTGCTACATTTGCCCGATCATGGCGCAACGGACACTCATATTTCTGGCAGGACTTCTCTGGGCCGCAGGCGCTTCGGCGCAGACCACGCGCGTGCGCGGGCAGGTGACCGACGCCGCGGACGGAAAGCCCCTGCAATTCGTCAGCGTCGTATTCCCCGGAACCACGACGGGAATCACCACCGACGAGCAGGGAATCTACGCCCTCGAAACCCGCGACACCGTGAGCCGCGTGCAGGCCTCGATGGTCGGTTACGCCACACGGACCCTGCCGCTGACGCCCGGGACCTTCAACCACGTGGATTTCGCCCTCGAAGCCGTGGAGTTCGGCATCGGACAGGTGGTCATCACCCCCGGTGAAAACCCCGCCTACCCCATTCTCGACGGCGTGATCCGCAACAAGCCGCTGAACGACCCCGAGCGGTACGACACGTACAGCTGCCGCACCTACACCAAGATGGAGCTGGACCTCACGAACATCAGGCCGCAGTTCCGGAGCCGCCGTCTCCAGCGCAACTTCGGGTTCGTCTTCGATTACGTCGACACCTCGGCGCTCACGGGCCAGGCCTATCTCCCGGCGATGATCTCCGAGTCCACGGCCGACCTCTACCGCAGCAGCCGTCCGGCATTCAAGCGCGAGGTGATCCGCGCCAGCCGCATCTCGGGCGTCGAGGACAACTTCGCCGCGGCCCAGTTCACGGGAGGCATGCACGGCGACGTGAATTTCTACGACAACTTCATCGACATCTTCAACGTGCGCTTCGCCAGCCCGCTCTCCGACGGGGGACGCGCGTTCTACAACTATTTCCTGGTGGACAGCATGGTGACCGAGGGGCGCAAGGTCTACAAAATCCGCTTCCACCCCAAGCGCCTCACCACCCCGGTGCTCGACGGAGAGGTCAACATCGACTCGGCGTCCTACGCCCTCCAGTCGGCCTCGGCGCGCATGCCCAAGGGCGTGAACGTCAACTGGATCAGGCACCTGATGCTCGACAACGAGAACCGTCCGGCGGACAAGGGACGCTGGTTTCGCGTCCGCGACCGCGTGTCGGCGGAATTCTCCGTCTCGACGGCCGATTCGTCGAAACTCACCTCGTTCATCGGCACGCGCGAGGTGGCTTACAGCGACGTGCGCATCGGCGAGCCGATCCCCGACGAGGTGCTGCGCATGGACAACAACGTCGTGGTGCGCGACGAGGAACCCGGGCACCGCCGGGAGGAGTTCTGGGAGCAGGTGCGCCCTTACAGTTTGAGCGAAAAGGAGAAAGGCATCTACGCAATGGTCGACTCGGTGCAGCACGTGCCGCTGTACCGCAACATCTACACCCTCATCAACACAGTGATCGTCGGCTACTGGAATACGAAATACATCGGCATCGGTCCCTACTACAAACTGGCCAGCTTCAACAAGCTGGAAGGCTTCCGCATGCAGCTGGGCGGGCGCACGACGACCAACGTGAGCCGCACGGTGCGCGTCGGGGGCTACGTGGCCTACGGCACGCGCGACGAGGAGGTGAAGGGCGGCGGCAGCGTCGAGGTGGCCTTCAACCGCCACCTCACGCGCAAACTGACCCTCACGGCACGGCACGACGTGATGCAGCTCGGCGCCGGGCAGAACGCGCTGACCGAGAGCAACATTCTCTCGTCGATACTCTCGCGCGGCGACCAGCGGCTCTCGATGGTCAACCGCGGCGAGGCGGTCTACGAACACGAGTGGTGTCACGGCGTGAGCACCTTCGCCGGCGCGCGCATGCAGCGCATCTTCGCCAACCGTTACGTGCCGATGCTGCGGCCCGACGGTGTGCCCGTCAACTCGGTTTCCGACGCCGCGGTGCACGTCGGCCTGCGGCTCTCGAAAAACGAAACGGTCTACCGCATGCCCTTCGACAAGCAGTCGATGGGTTCGGTCTACCCCATCCTGACGCTCGGATTCTCGGCGGGGATTCCCGACGCGCTGCACGGCAGCTACGAATACTACCGCCTCGAAGGCGGCATCCGCTACCGTCCGGAACTGCCGCCCGTGGGGTATTCGGACATCACGGTGCAGGGCGGGCGCATCTTCGGCAAGGTCCCCTACCAGCTGCTCAAACTCCACGAGGGCAACGGCACCTATTTCTACGATCCCTACGCCTTCTCGTGCATGAATTTCTACGAGTTCGCCTCCGACGCATGGATGTCGTGGTTCTGGGAGCACCACTTCAACGGCGTGCTGCTGGGCCGCCTGCCGCTGATCAAAAAGCTGAAATGGCGCGAGGTGCTGGTCTGCAAGGGCGTGTGGGGCACGCTTTCGCGCGAAAACAACGGGTCGACGGCCGGAACGCAGGCCGACCTTCTCTTCCCCGCGGGCATGACCTCGGTGTCGGACCCCTATGTCGAGGCCGGATTCGGCGTGGAGAACATCTTCAGGCTCTTCCGCGTGGACTGCATCTGGCGGCTCACACACCGAGGTCCCAAACCCGGACAGGAGATTCAGAACTTCGCCGTCAATTTAAGCCTGCAACTCAAATTCTGACCGGCGCAAGCCGTGCGTGTCGGGGATTTTGCCTATCTTTAGGCCCTGAAAACGAAACCGACGATGAAGAAAGCAGCTATATTCGACATGGACGGCACGCTGGTCGCCAACTCCCCGGTACACATCCGGGCCTTCGAAATCTTTTGCGCCCGCTACGGCGTCACCGACTGGAGAGAGAAACTCGCCAACGGGTTCGGCATGGGCAACGACGACATCATGCGGCTGGTGATGCCCGAGGAGGTGATCCGCGAAAAGGGCCTCGCGGCGCTGGCCGACGAGAAGGAAGCCATCTACCGCGAAATATACGCCCCGGACATCCGCCCGGTGGAAGGGCTGAAGGAGTTGCTCGAACGGCTCCGTGCGGCGGGGATTCCGTGCGCCGTGGGTTCGTCGGGATGCAAGGCCAACGTAGATTTCGTGCTCGACAGCTGTGCGATCCGGCCTTATTTCGATGCGGCGATCTCGGGCGACATGGTGTCGCGCTGCAAACCCGACCCGGAGATCTACCTCACGGCGGCTGCGGCGCTGGGCGTTTCGCCCGCCGACTGCGTGATCTTCGAGGATGCGCGAGCGGGATTCGAAGCAGCGAGGCGGGCCGGCGCAGGCCGGATCGTGGCCCTCACGACCACTCTGCCGCGCGAAGAGCTGGAGCGCGAACCGCAGGCCGACCGGATCATCGACTCATTCGCCGACATCGACGACATCGGCGCCCTGCTGGCCTAAAACAGCCGGGCGACGGCGGGAATACGCAGCACGCACCGCATCAGCCACGCCGGAACCAGCCGGCAGACACAGACGCAGATTTTCGTGAAAACACCCGGAATGCAGCTGCTACGGCCCCGGAACAAGGCCCGGAGGCCATGTTGCGCCACCTCCTGCGGCGCAGACATGACGCCCCAGCGAAGCAGCCGGCGGCGGCAGGCGGCGTCCAGATCGTACAGCGGCGTATCGACCGCCCCCGGGAAAACACCCGTCACGCGGACGCCGTATTTGCGGAACTCGAAATTCAGCGACCGGGCGAAGGTGCGCAGGAAACTTTTCGTCGCGGCGTAGGCCGCAATCGTCGGATAAGGCATCCACGCCGTCGCTGACGACATCACGAGGATATACCCCTCGCCCCGTCGCCGCATCTCCTCCCCGTAGAGACGGCACAGCAGCGCGGGCGTCGTGCAATGGAGCGTGACGATGCGGCCGATGCGTTCGGGTGGGGCTGCGGCCAGCGGACCGAACAGCAGGACGCCCGCATTGCAGACGAGCACCCCGATTTCGATGCCGCGCGCCGAGGTTTCGGCATGGAGTTTCACGGCGGCATCCGGTTCCGAAAGGTCCATGCAGAGCGGCAGCGTGCGCACGCCGTAACGCGCCGCAATTTCCCGGGCCGCGGCGCGATTCTCTTCGTCGCGGTTGCCCGCCATTACCAAATCATACCCTTTTGCCGCCAGCTGCGCGGCATATTCGCGGCCGATTCCCGACGAAGCGCCGGTCACCAATGCGTATTTTCGCTGCCGGGAGGAGATCATATCGAATAATTTGCTACTTTTGCGCGGTTTAAAAATCTGTATCCTATGTTTCGGGGTCTCGCCACCGTTCTGCTGCTCGTCGTCTCCAACGCCTTTATGACGCTGGCATGGTACGGGCATATCGCCTTCAAATCGCGGCTCGAACGCTTCGGGCTGACGGCCATCGTTCTGTTGAGCTGGGGCATCGCGCTGTTCGAATACTGCTTCCAGGTCCCCGCCAACCGCATCGGCAGCGCCGAATTCGGAGGTCCGTTCTCGATCTGGGAACTGAAGGTGATTCAGGAGGTCGTATCGCTCTCGGTCTTCACCGTCTTCGCGCTGGTCTTTATGAAATCCGACACCCTGCGCTGGAACCACCTCGCGGGATTCCTCTGCCTGGTTTTAGCCGTCTATTTCATTTTCCGCAAATAGCGCCAGCTCTTCGGCCTTCCCGCCGCGGATCAGCGGCAAAGCCCGGCGGATCGTCTCCGCAGGCCACTCCCACCATTTTATCGCAAGCAGGCTTTCGACCGTCGCCGGATCGAAGCGGTATTTGATGACCTTGGCCGGAACGCCTCCGACGATGGCATAGGGCGGCACATCGCGCGTCACAACGGCCCGTGAGGCGACGATCGCCCCGTCACCGATCGTAACGCCCGCCATCACGACCGCTTCGTAACCGATCCACACGTCATTGCCGACAACGATGTCGCCCCGGTTGTCCCACGCCGAGGCCACCTCCGACTTGTCGATGCCCCACTCCTCGCCCCAGAAGATCGGGAACGGATAGGTGGACAGCGATTTGAGCGTATGGTTGGCGCTGTTGAAGAGGAACCGCGCGCCGCAGGCCAGCGAGCAGAATTTCCCGATGACCAGCCGGTCGCCGTTCACCGGATAGTGATACAGCACGTTGTTGCGTTCGAAATCGACGGGGTCGGCCGCGAAATCGTTGTAGATCGTCCACTCCCCCACCTCGATATTCGGGTCGCTGACGACCTCTTTCAGATAGACCGTCTGCCGGTCCCCCTCGCGGGGATATATCTTATTTTTCATCTCTTTTCAATTCTATGTTGGGTAAAAAGCCCGTGATGATGCCCAGCAGGGGCAGCAGGGTGCTGACCCGGAAAATAAATTCGATGCTCGTCCGGTCGGCCAGCCACCCGAAGAAGGCCGAGCCGAGGCCGCCCAGTCCGAACATCAGCCCGAAGAAGACCCCGGCGATCATGCCGACCTTGCCGGGCATCAGGTCGGTGGCATAGACCAGAATGGCCGAGAAGGCCGACGAGATGACCAGTCCGATGATGACGGCCAGCACGATGGTACCGGTCAGGCCGGCATAGGGAAGCATCAGCGTAAAGGGCGCCGCACCGAGGATCGAGCCCCATATCACATATTTACGTCCGATGCGGTCGCCGACCGGCCCGCCGATGAAGGTCCCCGCCGCCGAAGCCGCAAGGAAAGCGAAAAGCGCATACTGCGCTCCCTGCACCGACATCGAGAATTTGTCCATCAGGAAAAAGGTGAAATAGTTGGTCATCGAGGCGATGTAGAAATATTTCGAGAAGACCAGTACGCCCAGGATAATGAGCGCATTCCGAATTTTACGTTTCGAGAGTCCGGGCCCCGTGGTATCCGCCGCAACGGCGGGCCTGCGGGCTGCCAAAGCCAGTTGCCGTTTGTACCAGTTCCCGATCTTTACGAGGATGAAGATAGCCAGCAGCGCGGCCAGTGCGAACCAACCGATCGAAGCCTGCCCGAACGGAATCACGATCAGCGCGGCCAGCAGGGGCCCCATGGCGCTTCCGGCATTGCCGCCGACCTGAAAGATCGACTGCGCCAGCCCTTTGCGACCTCCCGAGGCGAGCTGGGCCACGCGCGAGGATTCGGGATGGAAGACCGACGAACCGCAGCCGATCAGTCCGACCGACACCAAAATCAGGGCGAAGCCGGGAGCGGCGGCGAGCGCAAGCAGTCCGCACAGCGTGAAACACATCCCCGCGGCCAGCGAATAGGGCCGCGGATGGAGGTCGGCCAGCCGCCCGGCGACAGGTTGCAGAAGCGACGAGGTTAGTTGGAAAACCAGTGTGATGAGGCCGATCTGGGCAAACGTGAAGCCAAATTTCTCCTTAAGGAGCGGATAGACCGCCGGAATGACGGACTGCATCATGTCATTGAGCAGATGGGTGGCGCAGACCATCAGCAGGATCGGATAGACCGTCCTGCCCGCCCGGTTCATTTCCCGCGGTCCTTTCTCCATATCTGATACGAGTTAACGAAGTTCTGCCAGACGATGTACGCCGTGGGGGCGATCGAGGAGATCGGGTCGAGGAACGACTGGGCCATCCACACCGCGAGGACCGTGTTTTTCTGCCCGAGAGACTGTCCGCCCGCAGGAGCGTCGCCGTAACGGCGGCCCAGCATGCGCCCCACCTTGAACTGCCCGAGGCAGATAGCCAGCGCGGCGAAGGCCAGCCACAGTTCCGTCGCGAGCGAAGCGTCGCGCAGGTCGATGATGAAGGCCGTCGTGCGGCCGATGATGACCAGCAGCGACGCCAGCCACATATAGAACGAGATCTGGCTGTGGTCGCCGACCCATTTCGCCGCCTTCGGGATGACCAGCCGGCAGAACTGCGCCGCGGCGAACGGCATCACCAGCAGCGGCGCGATGCGGGCCAGGATCTGCGCGAAGGTGCACGCCCCCGTCCCCGTGAAGGTCAGAATCACGGGCGCCAGCAGCGCGACGGCCATGTTGCAGAGCAGGCTGTACGTAGCCATCGTGGCGACGTTGGCCCCCAGCATGCCGCCGATGACCACCGCGGCCATCGCCACGGGAGCCAGCACGCAGACCATCGCCCCCTGCGCCAGAATGAGGTCCAGCGGACGCAGCAGCAGAAAAACCCCGATGCAGGCCACCGTCTGAACCAGCAGCAGCCACACATGGAGCATCGAAGGCTTCATCTGGCTGGGTTTCACGCGGCAGAAGGTGACGAACAGCATCAGGAAGATCAGCGTCGGGGTGATCATCTGCCCCGACAGCTCCTCCAGCGCCGAGATCGGACGGCACAGCAACGCCCCGACAACCATGGCCGTCGGCATGGCGACGGTCTTCACGTTGCGGTGCAGGTGTTCCAGCAGGTGCATTTTAAGCCAGCAGCTCCCTAACCTTGGCCGAAATGTCCTTGCCGTCGGCGCGGCCCGCGAGCCTCTTCGAAGCCACGCCCATCACCTTGCCCATCTCCTTCATCGACGTGGCGCCGACCTCGGCGATCAGGGCCTTGACCTCGGCGGTCAGTTCCTCCGGGGTGAGCTGCCTGGGCAGGAACTCCTGGAAAACGGCCACCTGGGCCAGCTCCTCCGACGCCAGGTCGGGACGGTTTTGCTCGGAGAAGATCGCCGCCGAGTCGGTTCCCTGCTTGGCGAGCTTCGAGATGATCTTCAGCACGTCGGCGTCGGGCAGTTCGGCGATCTCCGGACCTGCGGTCTTGGCCTCGATGATGTATTTCTTCGCATTGCGCAGCGCGCTCAGGCGCACCGTGTCCTTGGCCTTCATGGCCTCCATGATTCCTTTCGAAATCTGCTGTTCCAACGACATGACTTTCTTATTTTTAAGTTAAACAACCAATTTCTCACTCCGCAGGCCGCCGCACGACGACAATCTCGTCGAAACGCCGCTGCGACTCCGTTCCGACAACTTTCCCCTTCGCAGGAAACTCCCGGTCGAAAGCCTCGGCGGCGGAGGGGTCGATGTCGTAAATCGAATCCTCGACATAGCGCCCCCGAATGCCGGACAACGCACCGTCGTACAGTTCACAGACGTGCAGGGCCATGGCATACATGTTATCCGCCGTGCGGATTCCCAGCATCTCGGCGGGAACGAAGCCCTGATACAAATAATAATCCGGGTCGCCGCAGAGCAGCAAGGCCCGAAATCCCAGTTCCCGGGCCAGTTCGCGGGTCCGGGAGATCAGCCGGCCGCCGATGCCCTGACGCTGGCACTCTGGCAGGACCGAAATCGGCCCGAGGCTCAACACCTCACAGTCCGTTCCGTCGTCACCGTGGAGAACCGCGCGCAAGGAAACGACATTGCCCACGATTCGCCCATCGCGCTCGGCCACGAGATCCAACTCGGGCACAAACGCCGGACTGTCACGCATGACATGCAACAGGTAGTGCTCGCAACATCCGGGCGAATAGAGGTTCCAGAACGCCTCCCGCGTAACGTTCTCCGTCTCGCGGTAATCCGCAGGCTGTTCGGTTCTCAATTTCAGTTCCACTGCTTCCATTTTATTTATCGGAAAACAAAAACCGCAGCACGTCGCGCATCAGCCGGTCGCGCTGCACGCCGTCGGGGATCGACTCGAAGGGGAACCCCGCGACGAAAGTCCGTCCTCCGGCATCGCAGGCCACGGCCGCCGTGCGGCCGCTGTCGTCGTAACGCATCACGGCGAAAGCCCCCGCACCCGCGGGCTTCAGCGCATCGGCCCGCTCGACGACGTAACGGTCGCGGCGGTACTCGGTATTGAAGCGGTATTCGCCGCGCGAAAACGACGCGTCCGAAGTCATAACCCGCACCCGTCCGCGCTCCGAGGGATGTCCCCCGTCGGAGTCGATGCGGAGCACCTCCCGGGCGAACGCGCGCCCCTCCTCCGGGGTCCCTTCGGCCCAGAGGTCGGCCGCCACGTAGCTTCCCGATGCAAAAAGCCCTCCGCCGCCGGCCAGATAACGCCGCAGGACGGCCTGCAACTCCGGCGGAAAGGTCCGGAAGGCCGCCTCGCACACACCGCGGCCCAGCGGCGTGGTGCGCTGCTTGCCCAGAATCAGGTCGACGGCCGGATAGGCTTCGAGCGACACCTCGCCCCGCTCCACGGCCCGGGCCGACGCCGAGCAGAACGAGTAGCCCGCCGCCGCGACGGAACGCCCGTGCAGGGCCGGATAGTCGAACGTATTGCCGCCGATCACGTCGGTCTCCCAGTCGCACGCGCAGGCCCCGAGGGCGACGCTGTCGACGTTGCAGCGGGCCTGCGCGAGGTCGAAGACGCGCTGCGCTCCGATGAAGGCGATGTCCTGCCGGTCCGCAACGCCTCCGTCGAGGTCCATGCGGAATCCGGCCAGCGAATCGTTCCGTTCGCTCTGCGGGGCGCTCACGCGGTCGAACCCGTTGACGATCAGCACGCAGCCCTTTTCGTCGGGCACGCGGCAGGCCGCGAGCGTCTCGCTCGGGAAGCTCTCGCCGCCCTCGTTGACGGCGGTGACCCGGTAACTGTACATGCGCCCCGGTTCCTGCCGGACGGTCAGGCGGGGTTTGTCGACATAGCGGCCGTTGTCGAAACCGCCGTCGTCCACGCGCGTGTAGACCACATAGCCCGTCGGCGCGGCGGTCGCTTCGAGCGGGTCCATCGCCGGGCTCCACGAGAGCGCGACCTCGCCGGCGGCGGCGAATTCCGCGGCGAAAGCCTCGACCGGCAGCGGCTGGACCACATAGGGCAGATCGTATTGCGAACTGACATAACGCAGGATACCCTTGTAAACAGCCCGGCTCACGAGGAACTTGAAGCGCGGGTCGTGCCCCAGGCGCATGTCGGCGAAATTCTGGTGCGACAAGAGTTCGAGCAGCATCGTCGGGACGCCCGGCACGCGCGCTTCGTAGTAGGCGCGGTTCCACATCCCGCGGCGGCTCCAGGCCGGTTCGCAGGTGCGGCGGATATCCTCGACGATCTGCGTCTGCACGAGGTCCGTCAGGTCGCGCGAACGGTAGCGGTCGGCCCCGCCCTGGAATTTGCCCTTGTTCTCGCGGGTGAAGAAGATGCCCAGCGTGCCGATGATGCCGTCGCCGTCGCGCACCCCGGCGTCGGAGTGGAACGCCAGCGCCATGTCGACCGGAATGCGCAGCCCCGCGGAGTCGGGCAGACGCTCCGAGCCGCCCATCAGGGCATTGACCCAATGGGCGCGCGACATGTAGTCGTCCTTGTAGTCGTCGGTGTTGTTTTTCGGCGTATAGACCTCTTCCGGAAATCCCGCCCACTGAAGCCAGTAGCGCGCACCCTCGCAGAAACGCGGGTAACCGCTGGTCTCCCCGGCATGCTCCGCGCCGGGCAGGCGCAGCGAGTCGCAGGACGTGCGGGCCACGTTGCCGTAGC
Organism: Alistipes sp. 56_sp_Nov_56_25; assembly: GCF_001915285.1. NCBI lineage: Bacteria > Pseudomonadati > Bacteroidota > Bacteroidia > Bacteroidales > Rikenellaceae > Alistipes > Alistipes sp. 56_sp_Nov_56_25. Next base: position 164,221 of record NZ_MNQF01000063.1, on the reverse strand, counting down.
CGCCGCCGATCTTCACCGCGTCGGCCGAGACGATGCGCCCGCCCGTCCGCGAACGGTTCGAAAGGGTCACGACCTCCTGCCGTCCGGCGGCGAAGGGAAAACGCCCGAGGTAAATCCACGTCCCGCCGCCCATCGTCTGATTGACGGCAAACGAGGTCTCGCCGCCGAGGTGGCGAACCGTATAATGCGCGTCGTCGGCGCTTTCGGGCGTCGATTCATAGCTCACATAAACCGCATATTCGCCCCGTTCGGGAATGTCGGCCTGCCACACGGCACGGACCGTGGCCCCGCCGGTCACGGTCCGCACACGGCGCGTCGTGCCGTCGCGGAAGGGATTTTCGCCCGTATGATAGACCTGCCGGAGGTGCGCGAAGCCCGCGCCGCCGCTCTCCCACGCCCCCTCCTCCGCATACTGCCCGGCGGCGTCGTTGTCGGCCAGCACTTCGTATTTCTGCACGTCGCGTTCGCGCGGCAGCAGCACGCATGCCCCGGCGTTTTCGAGCATCGGAACCAGGTACGGCAAGACATAACTTTGCGTATAGAGGTCCTCGCAGGTCTGCCAGAGCGCCGAACGCTGCCATTTCCAGCGGTTCTCCGTCTGGTCGAAATAGCGTCCGTGGCTCTGCCACAGGGCGATATGGCGTCCCGAAAGTCCCCGTCCGGGGGTCTCGGGAGCCGAAAGGCGCGTCACGAGCGGACGCCCGGAGCGGTTGGTGAAAAGCACGATCTTCTTCTTATCGACCGCTTTGCGCAGCTGCGTGGCGTTGCGGCAGGCCAGCGGAATCAACTCGGAGGCCTCGCGGCCGTCGGTGTAAAGTTCGACGGCGGCCTTGCGGAACTCATGCGGCAGCAGGGCGCGCACCGAGTCGCGCATGGCCCGCAGGTTCTCCTCGCGGAAGGGATAGTTGGCCAACGCCGCCGTGGCGTAGATCCGCACCCGGCTGCGCGAGGCCTTGACGGCCTGAACGCGCACGGTGATCGGCTCCGGTTTCTGGTAACCGCTCGTCACCTCGCGCGAAACGATGCGCGAAAGGGTCCGGCCGATCTCCTGCCGCGTCGCGGAACCGATTTCCGCGGCGGAGACATTACCTAAAGCAAAGAGTGAGATAAGAGTGTATAAAACCTTATTTTTCATGGCGTTTCACAAGCAGCAGCATGCCGATCATCGTAAAGGCGGCATTGTAAATCAACAGTTCGAAACCAATCTGATAATCCCAGGTCTTCAGCGCCCACCACTGCACCAGCGCACTCAATGCCGGGGCCGCGAGGGCCACCAGCGGCATCCAGCGGTCGCGGACCTTCAGGCGCGTGAACATCCCGAAGGCGAACATGCCCAGAATCGGACCGTAGGTATAGCTGGCGACCTTGTAGACCAGATTGATGACGCTGTCGTCGGCCCAGTACTCGAAGGCCAGGATCACGCCGGCCATCCCGAGCGCCATCGCCACGTGGACCCCGCGGCGGATGCGCGTGAGGCGTGCGTCGCCATAGCGTTTCGTGCCTTCGAGCATATCCACCGTGAAAGAGGTCGTGAGAGCCGTGAGGGCCGACCCGGCAGCTGAATAAGTACTTGAAATAAGTCCTACAACAAACAGAATGCCAACGATAAGCGGCAATCCGCCTTCGACAGCGACCAGCGAAAAGACCTGATCGCTCTTGGCGGGTGCGGCCATGCCGCTGCGCTCCATGTACAAATAGAGCAGCACGCCCAGCACGAGGAACAGAAAGATCACGAAAATCTGGCTCACAGCCGTCAGCACGATGTTCTTCTGCGAGTCGCGCGGCGTGGCGCAGCTCAAATTGCGCTGCATCATGTCCTGATCGAGTCCGGTCATGGCCACCAGCAGGACGATACCCGCGGCGAACATTTTCCAGAAATAGCGGCCCGAAGCGGGATCGTCGAAGAAGAAAATGCGCGACATGGGCGAAGCGGAAACCTCGCGGGCCGTATCGGCGAACGAGAGACCCAGCCCCCGCATGATGAAGACGATCGACAGCACGAGGCTCGCCACGAGGCAGAAAGTCTTGAGCGTATCGGTCCAGATCAGCGACTTGACGCCGCCCTGCCGGGTGTAGAGCCAGACGAAAAACATCGTGACGAGGGCGTTGCCCCAGAACGGGAAGCCGTAGTGCGAAAAGACCAGCAGCTGCATCACGGCACAGACCACATAGACGCGCAGCGCGGCGCCCAGCATCTTCGAAATGAAGAAAAACCACGCCCCGGTGCGGTGTGACTTTACGCCGAAACGGTTATCGAGGTACTCGTAGAGCGAGACGACCCGCAGGCGGTAGAACGTGGGAATCAGGACGAAAGCCACAATCAACTGCCCCACCGTGAAGCCCGCGACCATCTGCATGTAGGAAAACGAGTCGGCGGCGACCGAGCCGGGGACCGAAATGAAGGTCACGCCCGACATCGCGGCGCCGATCATGGCGAAAGCCGCCATGTACCACGGGGTGCGGCGGTTGCCGGTGAAGAAGCCGGCGTTGTCGGCACGGCGGCCCGAGGCCCATGCGACGGCGAAAAGGACGGCTATGTAGCCCAGGACGGTGGCGGTAACGGCGGCAGGAGTCATAACTTGTATTTGGGTTCGAATCACAAAGGTATAAAAAAAGACGGACACGAAGGCGGGTAAGCGCGGATTTTATAAACCCGAAAACAGGATGCGGAAGATCGTATGTCGTATTGGATTTCCGGAAAAAACAGTTATTTTTGCTACTAATTATACATCAAACCCTTAAACGATATGGCATTTCTCAAAGAATTCAAGGAGTTTGCCCTCAAAGGCAACGTAATGGACATGGCCGTCGGCGTGATCATCGGCGGCGCGTTCGGCAAAATCGTATCGTCGCTCGTGAACGACATCCTGATGCCGCCCATCGGCGCGCTGATCGGAAACACCGACTTCTCGCAGCTGCGGCTCGACATCTCGAAAGTCCGCGACGTGACGTCGAACGCCATGCACTCCGTGGGCGACATGGTGACCGGAGGAGGCGATCCCGCGCAGGCTGCCGCAGCGGCAGAACCGATCTACTGGAACTACGGCGCATTCATCCAGCAGTGCGTGGATTTCACGATCCTGGCGCTCTGCGTGTTCCTGATGGTCAAGCTGATGAACCGGCTGATGAAGAAAAAGGAAGAGGCTCCGGCTCCCGTTCCCGAACCGCCCGCACCGACGAAGGAGGAGCTGCTGCTCACCGAAATCCGCGACCTGCTGAAAGAGCAGAAGAAATAAGCGGGAAAATCCCGGAACCAAACAGCCCGGCTTTTTGAGGCCGGGATATTTTCTTATATTTGTTTTCACCTTACTTGATTAGTTTGCAGAGGCATACAACCAACTAACTATAATTTATGATATGAACATTCCTTCGATTTTCTGGATCGTGCCTGCCGCGTCCGTCGTCGCCCTGTCCTTCGCATGGGCGTTTTACCGCCTGATGAAGCGCGAGGACGAGGGTACGCCGCGCATGCGCGAGATCGCCGCGCACGTGCGCAAGGGCGCCATGGCCTACCTGCGCCAGCAGTACAAGGTCGTCGGCATCGTCTTCGCGGTGCTGGCGCTGTTTTTCGCCTGGCTGGCCTACGGCGCCGGGGTGCAGAACGGCTGGGTTCCCTTCGCCTTCATCACCGGCGGCTTTTTCTCGGGGCTTGCGGGCTACTTCGGCATGAAGACCGCGACCTACGCTTCGGCCCGTACGGCCAATGCCGCGCGGCAGTCGCTGGACCGCGGCCTGAAGGTCGCATTCCGCAGCGGTGCGGTGATGGGACTGGTGGTCGTGGGCCTCGGCCTGCTCGACATTTCGTTCTGGTACGTCATTCTGAACCATTTCGTCGAGGTCGCCGGGCCGCAGAAGCTCGTGGTCATCACCACGACGATGCTGACCTTCGGCATGGGCGCCTCGACGCAGGCTCTGTTCGCGCGTGTCGGCGGCGGCATCTACACCAAGGCGGCCGACGTGGGCGCCGACCTGGTGGGCAAGGTCGAAGCGGGCATCCCCGAGGACGATCCGCGCAATCCCGCGACCATCGCCGACAACGTGGGCGACAACGTGGGCGACGTGGCCGGCATGGGCGCCGACCTTTACGAGAGCTACTGCGGTTCGATCCTCGCCACGGCGGCGCTGGGCGCCGCGGCCTTCTCCTCGGCCGGTTCCGAGGCGTTGCAGATCAAGGCCGTGATGGCCCCGATGCTGATCGCCGCGGTGGGCATCCTGCTCTCGATCCTCGGCATCTTCCTCGTGCGCACGAAGGAGGGGGCCACGATGCGCGAACTGCTCCGTTCGCTGGGCGTGGGCGTCAATTTCAGCTCGCTGCTGATCGCCGCCGCCACGTTCGGCATCCTCTGCCTGCTGGGCGTCGAGAACTGGGTCGGACTCTCGTTCTCGGTCATCACGGGCCTCGTGGCGGGCATTGTCATCGGGCAGGCCACGGAATACTTTACCTCCCATTCTTATAAACCGACGCAGAAGATCGCCGGGAGCGCCCAGACAGGCCCAGCGACGGTCATCATCGCCGGCATCGGCTCGGGAATGATCTCCACGGCCATCCCCGTCGTGACGATCGGCGTGGCGATCATCCTTGCCTACCTCTGCGCCATCGGCTTCGACATCGAGAATATGATGGCTCCGCAGAATATGTCGATGGGTCTCTACGGCATCGGCATCGCGGCCGTGGGCATGCTCTCGACGCTGGGCATCACGCTGGCCACGGACGCCTACGGGCCTATCGCCGACAATGCGGGCGGCAATGCCGAGATGAGCGGCCTCGGCCCCGAGGTCCGCAAACGCACCGACGCGCTCGACGCGCTGGGCAACACCACGGCCGCCACGGGCAAGGGCTTCGCCATCGGATCGGCGGCCCTGACGGCCCTCGCGCTGCTGGCTTCCTATATCGAGGAGATCCGCATCGGTCTGATCCACAACGGGGTGACGATGCTCGAAATGTCCGACGGGACGATGCGCTTCGTGCAGGACGCCTCGATTCTCGATTTCATGGAATATTACCGCGTGTCGCTGATGAACCCCACGGTGCTGATCGGCGTCTTCATCGGCGCGATGATGTCGTTCCTCTTCTGCGGGCTGACGATGAACGCCGTGGGCCGCGCCGCGCAGAGCATGGTCGAGGAGGTGCGCCGCCAGTTCCGCGAGATCAAGGGCATCCTCACGGGCGAGGGAACGCCCGACTACGCGCGCTGCGTCGCCATTTCGACCCGCGGTGCGCAGCGTGAGATGCTGTTTCCGAGCCTGCTGGCCATCGCCGCTCCGGTCGTTGTCGGACTGGTATTCGGGGTGGCGGGCGTAATGGGCCTTCTGGTCGGCGGATTGAGTTCCGGTTTCGTGCTGGCGGTCTTCATGGCCAATGCCGGGGGCGCCTGGGACAATGCCAAGAAGATGGTCGAGGAGGGGCACTTCGGCGGCAAGGGTTCCGACTGCCACCGGGCCACGGTCGTGGGCGATACGGTCGGCGATCCCTTCAAGGATACGTCGGGTCCGTCGCTCAACATTCTCATCAAACTGATGTCGATGGTCGCGATCGTGATGGCGGGGCTTACGGTCGCCTTCCATTTATTCTGATTTTCGATTCTCACGGGCGCCTTTCGCCCTGCCTTGTCCGGCCCGAACGGGAAATACCTCTGTATGTCCCGTCCGGGCCGAACTGCGTTAAGCCGAAATCTGCTCCGCGATAATCAAAAATCACGATAGGTGCTTTTGCATCTGCGTCGCACTGATCAAAAATAGGGGCGCAAAATCTGCTCTTCCTTAAAATGAATTTTTAATTACTTCTTGCTGGCTCCGCTTTCGAGGATCGAGACGATGGAGTAGAGCGTGAAACAGATGGCGCCGAATCCCGACAGCACACGCGCCGGGACGAAGAATTTGGCCTGGAATGCGGCCTCCTCGTAGAGGAACGCCGCGAGGAACAGGCATGCCAGCGCCGTCAGCACGGGGATGATCGGAATGCGGTTGGCCAGCGGGAAGTCGGCGTGCCAGATTTTCGCCAGCAGAATCACCTTGCTCGAAATGCTCCAGCAGATCAGCGCCAGACCGATCAGCACGAATCCCACGAAGTTGATCGGATGGTCCCAATAGGCGAAAATCAGGATCAGCCCCAGCACGAATGCCAGCGAACCCATCGTCAGCACGAGTCCCGTCCATTTGCCTTTTTCGGCCATCGTGTAGCTGCCGCGGGCCTGGCGGGCGATGCTGGCGACCAGCGCGATGAGCGACGTGCAGACGCAGGCGATTCCGAACATCACGCTCCCGGCGACGATGTGTGCCGGAAGCGTTCCGCGCACATAGAGCAGGATGCACCAGACCCAGGCGATGGCGGCGATTGCCGAGACGATGAAGATCAGCAGCGACGACTCGGCGCGGGTGAATCCGGCCGGGTTGACCGAGAAGGAGTCGTCGGCGGAGTTTTTGGGAATCAGGCTGAAGCGTGTCGACGAGGTCGCCGCCGTGGCCACGCAGGCCGTGATCAGTCCCAGTCCGCAGACGACGTGTCCGGTGACCAGCGCCCCGGGCCAGTGCGAGGCGATGATGAATGCGCCGCTGATGAGCGTCAGCACGGCGAACGTGTAGCCGATCGCCGGGAAGAGGTATTTCGCCGCCGCCGTGTAGGTCCCGATGATCTGGCGGATGATCGTTGCGGCGGTGCAGTAGAGCGCGATGCAGATGGACCCGAGGTAGAAGACGACGGGACCTGCCGTCAGACGAGCCGCGTCGGTTCCGGCCGCGAAAATATAGGCTCCGTAAGCGAAGCAGAAGGCGGCCATTGCGAGCGGAATGGCGCGGAAAAGGATGCTTATACCGTGATTCATAGGCTTGATTGTTTTCCGGACACCCTGCAAATCCCGCACCAACAAAATTTTTAGTATCTTTGGGGTCGTAACGATCCTTTTACCAGTCGGAAGGTTTTACGGAGTTGCGCGCGATTTTGTGTTGCGCCCCATTCGACTTTTTAGTATCTTTGTCCCTATGAAAAACATCGTTTTTGACCTTGGCGGAGTCCTTTTCGCCCGTGATAAAAGCAAGTGCACCCCCGAACTGCTCGAATTTTTCAGTTTTCTCCGCACCCCGCGCATGCCGCTCTTCTGGGAGGAGTACGACCGCGGCACGTCGACGCTCGAAGAGGTGACCGCCACCATCAGCGGGATGACCGGCCGCCCCGTGGAGACCTGTGCCGCCGTCCTTCGGCTGGCCGTCGACCTGCAGGAACCCGTGAAGCCGACCGAACGGCTCGTCGGCGACCTGAAAGCGGCGGGCTATCGGCTCTACGTGCTTTCGAACATGTCGCGCGAGTTCATCGACTTCCTGCGCCGCTTCCCCGTCTACGGGCTTTTCGACGGCGAGGTGGTCTCCTGCGAGGAGCACACCGTGAAACCCGAGCCGCGCATCTACGAGATTCTGCTCGAACGCTATGGCCTGACCCCTTCCGAGACGCTTTTCATCGACGACCGGGAGATGAACATCGAGGCGGCCGCCGCTCTGGGCATTCACGGCTTCGTCTTCGATCACCGCGATCCCGACGCGGCGTGCGACGCCCTGCGCCGGCGGTTGTTGCAATCGGACTGCATATAAACAAAAGAAAGAGACCGGCGCAAACCGGTCTCTTCCTTTTTGAGCCTCTTCCGGGAGATCAGTTGAAGGTGTAGCGGATGCTGAACATCGCCGACCAGGTCGAAATCGTGCCGGCGTACTTCGACCATGTGGGTTTGTTGAACGTGTAGGCGCCGTTCTCGTATTTCAGGATGTTGGTCGTGCTGATCCGTTTGACGTTGCCCCAGTCGCGGTTGAGCATGTTGGCGATGTTGTTGACATCGAGTCCCAGCGAAATCGTGTTGCGCCGGCCTTTGACGTTGACGTAGAAGTCCTGCGAGAAGCGGAAGTTCAGCATGTGCTGCCAGGGCATCACGGCGCCGCCGCGCTTCGAGTATTCGCCGGTGTGCTTCGAGAGATAGTCGTCGTTCCGGATGAATTTCCAGTACTCCTCCCTGTTCTCGTCCGACGTGAACGGCATGCCGTCGAGTTCCTCGCGGGTCGGAATGTAGATCAGGTTCACCGCGCCGCGGTCATTCGTCACGGGGTTCTGGTACTTGCCGCTCTGCACGTACATCGTGTAGGAGTAGCGCGAATAGGAGTACGAACCGATATATCCCTGGCGGAACGCCTCGTAGTAAAGCCCGAAGTTCGACGCGCCGCTCTTGTGCGCGAGGCGGTAGCCGACGTTGAGCAGGATGCGGTGGGGCGACACGTAGGATGCGTAACCCAGTTCGGGCACGTTCGAACCGTTCTTGTTGAACGTGTTGGTGCTGAATGCCGAGGTCACCTGATCGCCGATGCCGTCGATCACGTTCTTGGCGCTCGAATAGGTGTAGGCCGCCGTCAGCGAGAGACCGAAGCCCCAGGTTTTCGACACCTGCGCCGAGACCGAAGCGTAGTAGCCGTCCACGTCGTCGGTGTTGTTGATCAGGTAGGGATTGACGGTCTCGCCGTCCTTATTCCTGATATTGCCGCTTTCCCAATAGGTGCGCGCCTCGGGTTCGCCCGGGAGCCGGATGCCGCCCTCTTTCTCGACCATGCCGAGTTTGGTGACGGTCACCGAGTTGAAGTCCTTGTTGTAGATCCCCTCGATATTGAGGTTGACGTCGCCCGGAAGTTTCAGGTCCAGCGCCAGCGAGCTTTTCCACGTCGAAGGCATTTTGAGGTTCTTGTCCAGAATGGTCGGCTGCGTGTTGGCCGCCAGGTCATGTCCCTTGTAGGTTCCCTTGTACACGTCTTCCAGCATGTCTTTGACATTGGTGTGGAATTTGGGCATGTTGTCGCCCTTTTCGTTTCTGTAAAGCGTGAGTCCGTTCTGGATGGTGTTGCTGTTTCCGGCCACCGATACGAGCCATACGAACGGCAGGCGGCCGTTGAACACGCCCGTACCTCCGCGGAGGATATACTTGCGCTCGCCGGTCATGTCCCAGTTGAAGCCCACGCGGGGAGCCACCGACAGACGCGCCTTGGGCATGTCCGAGGTCTTGTAGCCGCCGTGGTCGGCGAAGATCTCCGTAAAGTCCTTATTTTCGTTGCCCGAGATCGACGGATAGACCGGAACCTCGAAACGCACTCCGACCGTCGCCTTGAAACGCTCGCTTACGTTGATCTCGTCCTGCAGGTAGACCGAGTACTGCATGTGGGAGAACTGGGGGAACGCCTGCGAAAGGTCGTCGTTGTTGCCGTGTGCGATGCGGAACGCCAGCGGGGCCTTGTCGTTCTTGAAGTCGTCCCAGCTTTCGTAGACGTAGTATCCCGCGCCGCCCTGCAAGTAGCCGTTCGTGGTCAGGTTGTGCTCGAACTGCAAACCGGCCACCAGCCGGTGCTTGCCCAGCGTGTAGCCGATCTCGTCGGTCAGGATGTGCGTCGACACTTCGCGCAGGTTGCCTTCGGTGAAGGGATCGAGTCCGAACGAGGCGTACAGGGCGCTCGCGCCGTTCTCGGCAGGCTTCAGAATGTCCACCGTCGGGAAGATGCCGCCGTCGTAGCTGCGCGGCTCGTACTGGTGCGAATAGGTGTAGCGCAGCGTGTTCGTCAGGCGGCTGTCCATGAAGCGGGAGTTGAGTTCGGCGGCCACCGACGTGAAGTTCTGCTCCTGATAGTAGCGCGAATTTCCGAAATACATGGCGTAGACCGAGGTGCGGCCGTAAACGTCCTTGTCGTACACTTTGCCGGCGTTGAGCGGCGAAATGGATGACGACGGGGCCGACGAATACTTGTTCTGCGTCCGGCTGAACCGCACGTTCAGCGCGTGGTTGCGGTTGATGTTCCAGTCCACGCGTGCCATGAGCTTGTAGCCGGGCGTCTTCACCGAATAGTTCTGGTAGGCGCCGGGGTTGTAGCCGTAGTTGTCGATCAGGAACTGGCTCATCTCGTCGAGTTTCGCGGTCGTCGGGCGGTTGTATTGCAGGGCTTTGCCGAAATCCTGGCTTTCGCTCGTGCGGGCCAGCCGGGAGTTGCCCGGCGTGGTGTTCCACTCGCGCTCGAAGTTGGCGAACACGAAGAGCTTGTTCCTGACGATCGGGGCGCCGACGCTGAATCCGAGCGTGTTGTTCCGCATCTCGCTCAGCGACAGTTTGCCGCCGTCGTACTTGTCGCCCTGGAGCTGGTCGCTCTTGGAGTAGAGGTAGGCCGAGACCTTCAGGTCGTTGGTTCCCGACTTGGTGACGGCGTTGATCGCTCCGCCCGTGAATCCGCTCTGGCGCACGTCGAAGGGGGTTATCGACACCGACACCTGCTCCAGCGCGTCGAGCGAAATGGGCGAACCGCCTGCGGGCAGGTTGCCGCCGATGCCGAACATGTTGTTGAACGCCGCGCCGTCGACCGTCACGTACGACTGGCGGTAGTTGCCGCCGCCGATGGCCAGTCCCGAGGTGGTCGACGAGGCCTGCGGCGTGAGGCGCATGATGTCGTTCATGCTGCGGTTGACCGTAGGCATCAGTTCGATCTGCTCGTTGGAGATGCTGGTGACCGCCCCTGCGCGGTTGACGTTCATCGAACTGTTCTTGCCGTCGGCCGTGATGACCACGGCTTCGAGCTGCTGGCTGTCCTTGAGGAAAGCGTCGCGCTTGAGGGTCTGGCCCAGCGACAGCATCAGTCCCGGGAATTCGACGCTCTGGCAGCCCACGAACGAGAAGGTCACCGTGTAGGGACCTCCCGTGCGCAGTCCTTGCAGGTTGTAGCCGCCGTTCTTGTCGCTCACGGCGCCGTACTGCGTGCCTGAAGGGGTGTGCACGGCGATGACCGTGGCGCCGGCGAGCGGCTGTCCGTCGGCGTCGGTCACCGTGCCGTTCATTCCCGAAGTCGTCACCTGCGCATCGGCTGCGCAAAATGCGAAGACCGAGAGCATGAGAAGGAAAAATTTCTTCATAAACGTTGGTTTTTGTGAATAAGGGATTTTTTTGGGTTTCGTTGTAGATGGATCGTTTGTTTTCTTTTTCGCGGCGTTTCGGTTTCCGGATTCGGCCGTTTTGAGAAAACGGCGAGAGACATTCCTGTTGCAGGAACATCCCTCGTCAGTCGTATGTGTGTCCTGAAAGAGCTTTTCGCCAATCGTGGGAACTCATTTCCGGGGTGTCTGTGCAGACGATTTCGGCCATTCTTTCCATGACGCAAATATATATCAAATATTTGTGAGCCGCAATAGAATAGCGCAAATTTTCAGTCGACGATATTTCAACATTCCGGCCTCCCGGTCCGGAAGCCTGCGGCACGTTCCTTGCGCGGGGCCGGGGTATGCTTTCGGTGCGTGAAAAATACTGGCGTTATTCGCTTTTCGTGCTTATCGCGGGGCTGGGCCTTACGATCTTCGTCGAGCTGACGCCGTTTCTGGGCGGTTTGCTGGGGGCCGTGACGATCTACGTGCTGCTGCGGCGTCAGATGTGGTTCTTGAGCGAACGGCGGCGGTGGCGGCGGAGCCTTGCGGCGTCGCTGCTGCTCGGCGAGGCGATCTTCTTCTTCCTCGTTCCGATCAGCCTGATCGTCTGGATGGTCGTCGACAAAATCCAGGGCGTGGCCCTTGATCCGCAGTCGGTCATCACGCCCGTCCGGCACGTCGCCGGACTCATCCAGCAGAAAACCGGCTACGACCTCTGGTCCGAGAGCAACCTGCAATCGGTGCTGGGCTACCTTCCCAGGGCGGGGCAGTGGCTCGTGGGCGGCATCGTGAATTTCGCCGTCAACCTCGTCGTGCTGCTCTTCGTGCTCTATTTCATGCTGATCGGGGGCCTGCGCATGGAGACCTACTGCCGCGAAATCCTGCCGTTCGACCGCCGCGCGGCGCGCAGCGTGATGCGCGAAATCCACATGATCGTGCGCTCGAACGCCATCGTCATTCCGCTGCTGGCCGTCTCGCAGGGCGTGGTGGCCTATGTCGGTTACCTGGCCTTCGGCGTTCCCGAGCCGCTTTTCTGGGGCGTGCTGACCTGCTTCGCCACGATTCTGCCCATCGTCGGCACGGCCCTCGTGTGGCTGCCGCTGGCGGCCTACATGAGCCTCGACGGCAACTGGGGGCAGGGCGTCGGGCTGGTGATGTACGGCACGCTGGTCGTCACGCAGGTGGACAACCTCGTGCGGATGGTCATGCAGAAGAAGATGGCCGACGTACACCCGCTCATCACCATTTTCGGGGTCTTCATCGGTCTGTCGCTCTTCGGCTTTATGGGCGTCATCTTCGGGCCGCTGATGCTGGCGATGTTTGTCTTCTGCGTCAATGTCTTCAAACGCAGATACCTCGACGGGCTTCCCGACCGGGAACTGTTCCAGCCCGGCGGCAGATCGGGCGGATGATCGTTCTGTTTCCCGTCTTTTTTACGGAAAGAAAGCGGCCGGGGCGTTTTTCCTGAAAATTCCCCGGAAAAAAGTTGCATATTCGTGAGGGTTTATTACCTTTGTTATTCGAATAACAATGGATTCGTGCCAAAGAACCCTTAAATGATATTATAAAATGGCGAGAAATCTCAAAATCAGAGACCTTACGTTGCGTGACGGCCAGCAGTCGTCCTTCGCGACGCGTATGAACCAGGAGCAGATCGACCGCTGCCTGCCGTTCTACAAAGATGCCAATTTCTATGCGATGGAGGTGTGGGGCGGCGCCGTCCCCGACTCGGTGATGCGTTATCTCAACGAGAATCCGTGGACGCGCCTCGAAACCATCCACAAGGCAGTGGGCGATGTCTCGAAACTCACGGCCCTTTCGCGCGGCCGCAACCTGTTCGGCTACTCGCCCTATACGGACGAAATCATCGACGGCTTCTGCCGCAACTCGATCCGGAGCGGTTTGGGCATCATGCGGATCTTCGACGCCCTGAACGACGTCGACAACGTAAAATCGACCGTCAAATACGTCAAGCAGTACGGCGGCATCGCCGACTGTGCGGTTTGCTACACCGTGGACCCGAAATACCCCGAACCGGGTTTCTGGGCCAGGCTGACGGGCAAATCGGCCCCCAAACCGGTCTTCACCGACGCCTATTTCCTCGACAAGGCCCGCCAGATGGCCGCACTGGGCGCCGACATGATCACCATCAAGGACATGTCGGGGCTGATTCCGCCGCGCCGCGTCGCCACGCTGGTGCGCCTGCTGAAGAAGAACCTTTCGGTTCCCGTCGATTTCCATACCCACTGCACGCCGGGCTACGGACTGGCTTCGGTGCTTTCGGCCATCATCGCCGGGGTCGACGTCGTGGACACCAACTGCTGGTACTTCGCCGAAGGCACGGGCGCCCCGGCCATCGAGCTGATCCATGTTTTCTGCAAGAAGCTGGGCATCGAAACGGGCGTGAACATGGAGGCCGTGGCCAAGATCAACACCCAGCTGCGGGACATCCGCAAGGAGCTGAACCAGTCGGTCTTCGGCGTCGAGAAACCCGAGCCGAAGGCGTTCAACCCGGTGACCGACACGCTTCCCGCCGAGATCGACGCCCTGTTCGACCGGGCGATCGCCGCGGCGCAGCACGACGACGAGAACGCCACGATCGACGCCTGCCGCAAGATCGAGGCCTATTTCGGCTTCCCGGCTCCGAACGAACTGGTGCAGAAGGCCGAGATTCCCGGCGGCATGTATTCGAACATGGTGGCCCAGCTCAAGCAGCTCAAGGCCGAGGAGATCCTGCCCCGCGCCATGGAGCTGATCCCTTCGGTGCGCCTGGCCGCGGGTCTGCCGCCGCTGGTGACCCCCACCTCGCAGATCGTGGGTGCGCAGGCCGTCAACTGCGCCCTCGACGAGAAGGCCGGACGTCCGATGTACACCAACAAGTCGTCGCAGTTCGTGGGCCTCGTGAAGGGCGAGTACGGCAAGACGCCGGTGAAGATCGACCCCGAGTTCCGGTTCAAGATCTGCGGCGTGCGCGAGGAGACTCCCTACGACACCTCGAAATACCAGATGCAGCCCAATCCCGAGCTTCCCGAAGCCGGAGGCGTGAAGCTCGCCGCCGATGAAAAGGAGGTGCTGCTGCTGGAGTTGTTCCCGCTGGTCGCCAAGACGTTCCTGACCAATATGAAGGTGAAGGCCTACGAGGCTTCGAAGCCGGCCGAACCTGCCGCCAAGGCCGGGGAGACGCCCGCCGGAGAGACGCAGGCCGTGATCACGGGCAACGTCGTGACGGCTCCGCTGCCGGGCCGCATCATCGAACTCAAAGTGAAGGTCGGCGACGCGGTGAAGGCCGGACAGGAGGTCGCCGTTCTCGAAGCGATGAAGATGGAGAACGCCATCACGAGCGATTTCGCCGGTACGGTCAAGCAGATTCTGGTCCGTCAGGGGCAGACCGTGGCTACCGACGCCGTTCTGATGGAGATCGAATAACACGATCCATTTTTTCCGGACGCCATTCCGTCCGCAGCGCCCGGTGCGTTGCGGGCGGAACTTTTTTTCGGAGGCTTCGGTCGTGATCCCGGAGGCTTCCGCGACGATGCTGCCTGCCGCATTGCAGTACGCTGTCCCGAGCGCATCGGCCGCCGCGCCCGGGGCGGACCGGGGCTTGCCGGGGATGTGGAGGACGCCTTGCGGGCCTTGCTTCCGATGCTGCGCGAACGTTCCGACCGGACGTTCCTCCGACCGCCGGCTGAAAATCTGCGGCGTCTTGTGCGACGACATGACCGTCGCGCCCGTGGCGACGGCCACGAGCAATCTGAAACACCTCCGCGAACTGGTCTGACCGGTGCGGCGAGACTACTCTTCCGGCGTGGGGGCTTCGTCCGTCCGGTCGGTGTAGAGAATTCCGTCGAGATGGTCTGTTTCGTGCTGGAAGATTACGGCCGTGAATCCGTCGATCGTCTCCGTTTTTTCGGCGAACCGCTCGTCGCGGTAGCGCAATACGATCCGTTGCGCCCGCACCACCCTGCCCGCTAATCCCGGAATCGAGAGACATCCTTCCCGTCCCGGGGCGGTTTCGGCCGACGATTCGACGATCTCCGGGTTCAGGTAGAATTCGAACGGCTCTCCGGGCTTGTCGAAACGCTGCACGGCGATCATCCGCCGGAGAATCCCCACCTGCGGGGCGGCGATGCCTACGCCCGTGTTCTGCGGGTCCTGCACCGTCGCGAGCATCCTGCGGCGCAGGACGGCGTAGTCGTCTGTCCGCAGCATCCGCCCGGTCACCGGAGCGGCCTTTTGACGCAGGACGAGCGAGTCGGCCGGGTTTCCGACGGTCAGTATGCGCATGATTTCTCCCTTCCCGGCGTGAATGGTCTCCTCCTCTGCGGCGCTGAACCCTCCGGAGCATCCGGCGAACGCCAGCGTTGCGGCCGCGCAGGCCGCCAGTATCGTTTTCTTTTCCATGATAGCCGCTGTTTCTGTGAATATGCCTTTTCCCGGTAATTCGCCCGGGTTTTTCCGGATAACGAAAAAACGGAGATCGTTTAGACCTCCGTTTCCTTCCGTAGCGGGTCCGAGACTTGAACTCGGGACCTCATGATTATGAATCATGCGCTCTAACCAGCTGAGCTAACCCGCCATTGCTGAAAGCGAGTGCAAAGGTAATAGAAATTTTCAATCGTGCAAAATCTTTCGGCAAAAAAACGCCGTAAAATTTATGATTCCGGGTTGTGGCATTGATTTTGAGCGCACTACGGAAAAACCGCAATCTATGTCTCTTACCCAATCGGCGCGTGCCGGAATCCGTGATGCGCTCGGTGTTGTCAAACTCATCGCCGGACTGGTGCTCCTCGTGGCCCTCTCGTGGGAGATCATTGCCGGCGACCATGTCCACGTGTCCCGCACCTATCTTGCGATCCAGTTCGTCGTCTGCCTCGTTTTCCTGTGCGATTTCTTCGTCCGCTGGGCCGCTGCCGAACGTCCGGGCCGTTTTTTCTGGCGCAACCTGCCGTTCCTGCTGCTTTCCGTACCCTACCTGAACATCCTGGCGTGGAGCGGCGTCGGCATGACCCACGACTGGGGCGTGCTCGTCGGGCTTATCCCGCTGCTCCGGGCCTTCCTGGCCATGGTGATCATCGTGCGGTGGCTGGTCTCCGAAAACAGGATGCGGAGGCTCTTTTTCGCCTATATCTTCACCGTCGTCATCTTTACCTATATCTCCGGGCTGGTGTTCTACGACTACGAGGTGCTCGTCAATCCCAAGCTCCACGGCTTCGGCAATGCGCTCTGGTGGGCGTGGATGAACGTCACGACCGTCGGTGCGGAGATTTTCCCCGTCACGGCCGTCGGCAAGGTCTTCTGCGTGCTGCTTCCGTCGTTGGGCATGATGTTCTTTCCGATCTTCACGACCTATGTCCTGCAGGAGTACACCCATAAGAAGGGGGAGTAGCCTTCTGTAAACCTCCCGGCCGTTGTTACGGCCGGGAGGTTAAAATTGCCGGAACAGCGTTATTTTACGCTTTTCGGCACACGCGGCTCCGTCAGGACCGGGCGGCGATCCCGTTCAACCCGATCAGCTGCACACGCTGTTCCAGGTCGCCGACGTCGGGCCGCGAGTGCCGCTGGGTGAACGAGCGGTAGTTGTAGACGGTGCGGATCGAACAGTGCAGCAGCGCGGCGATGGTCGCCGTGTCGGTGATGCCCAGGCGGATCAGCGCGTAGATGCGCAGCACGGTGGTCAGCTCGCCGTCGTGACGCCCCTCGGTGCGGGCCTCGTCGGCAAGCAGGCCGTTCATCTCGTCGATGAACGAGGGAAAAAGCCCGAGGAAGGTCTTGTCGAAAAGCGCATAGAACTCCTTCAGCTCGTCGTTGCGGATGTTGCTGCGGGCGCATTCGCGGCGAAGTTCGGCGATCCGGTCGTCGCGCAGCATCTTGTTGACATACTGATACGTACCCGAGAGTTTGTTGATATATTCCGAAATCGTCTGGAGAAAGCCCCCGATATAGACCTCCTTGATCCGGTTGGCATCGGCGATCCGGAGGTTCTGCGCGCTCAGGCGGTCGTTCGTCTCGCGCAGGCTCCGGGCCAGACCGTTGAGTTTGTCGTTCGA
Source organism: Alistipes sp. 56_sp_Nov_56_25 (assembly GCF_001915285.1). NCBI lineage: Bacteria > Pseudomonadati > Bacteroidota > Bacteroidia > Bacteroidales > Rikenellaceae > Alistipes > Alistipes sp. 56_sp_Nov_56_25. The sequence continues at coordinate 147,256 of NZ_MNQF01000063.1, read as the reverse complement.
CTCGCGGAGGGTTTGCTGCACGGCGCAGAGCTTCCGGTTGCGGGACAGCACGTAAAGCCCCGCGGCGACGGCCGAGACGAAAAAGAGCAGGATGACGACGATCAGCACGATGTACATCGTGTGCAGGCGGGCGTTGCGCTCGCTGTAAGCCGCCTCGATCTGCGGCAGGATGGCCATGTCGCGCCACGAGCGGCTCGGGGAGTTGAAGAAACGCGTGTCGCGGATCGCCACGCGGATATAATCCATCGCCCGATCGACGTCGCCCCGGTTGAAAAGCTCCTCGGAGACGGTGCACAGCGACCCGTGGTCACGCACGGCGGACTGGATGTCGGCCATGGCCGAACGTATGAACCAGGCGAGTTCCTCGTCGGGACGCCCCGCCTTCCCCTCGAGCTGCGCCTTGTGGTTGGCGGCCTTGGCGTAGGAGTGGGAATCGGAAGGGACCGAGACCAGCAGGCTGTCGCAGAGGGTCGAAGCCTCGGACCAGTCCTTGCGGACGATGGCATCCATATACCCGTAGTACAGGCTCGTGAAGGTGTCCTCGCTGATTTCCGCCGCGCTGACCGCATAATAGTGCTCGCGCCGGCGGAAAAGGTCGCGGCGTTCGCCCGGCTCGGTCAGGGCGTAGAGTTCGCGGTTCATGCGATGCCGGGCGACATAATAGGATTGCAGCGCCCGGCGGCTGACGTGCACCGTGTCGCGGATGCCGCTCAAGATCTCCTCGGCCTCGTAGAAACGTCCGCCCAGGCTGTAACAGAGCGCAATCCCGGAGCGGGCACGCATGATCAGGTCGTTGTCGCCGGTCTCCTCGGCCAGCGCAAGAGTTCGCCGGAGGTAGAGAAGCGCGAAGTCGCTCTGGTAGGAGTTGTAATTTTCGGCGAGCCGCTCGGTCAGGTCGAAACGCTCGCGCAGCGAAAGCCCGTCGCGGGTCAGAGCGCGCTTGAGCGAATCAATGCGGGATTCGCGCCGCGCCGTGTACTCGCCGCTGCGGGCGATCACCCGATCGAGACTGCGGAACAGCTCCTGCAGGTCGGTCTTTTCACCCGGGGAAGCCGGAGCCGCGGACAGCGCGGAGAACAACGCTGCGGCAAGAAGGAGGATTTTCATTTCAGGTTTCGGTTTAATGCAAACATAGCGTTTTAATAACACAAAAGCAAATCAGAAGAAAGGGTCTGCGTATTACAAATGTATTAAAAAGTAAAATATCAAAGTTTCAGCATTTACATAACGCACGGGGGGTGCAAAAATCGAACATGCTGACAATAAACAAGATAAGATTTACATTCATTTACATTTTCGCGCAAGGCCCTTTCCGCATATTTATTAAGGGCTATCTTTGTAATGAAAATATTTTCAATATTCACCCGAAATTTAGCTAAAATTTTCCAAACTTTTTCAGACCAATTAACCTAAATGCTATGAGAACAACTCTATCTCTGAAAATCCCGAAGAGGAGCGTCACCCCGCTGATCGCGGTACTGCTGCTGACCGGCACGGTATCTCTGGGCACAGCCTGCGACGACGACAAGGACTACTCCCGCAGGGAACACATCGAGTGGTCGAACTCGCCCGAGTTCGAAGAAGCGCTGACGGGAACCCTGCACATCCCCGTCAGAGCGTCGAAAGAGCAGGACGCCACTCCGTTCAAAAGGTCCATCTATATCAGAAGCAATGTGGCTTATCAGGTCGGATTCGAAGGCGAAAAGGAAGAGTCCGGAGAACTGCCGGCCGAGGAGTGACTCAACGTCGACGAAATCAAACGCGGCGTCAGGCCCGGAATCGACGAACTGGTCCTGCTGATCACCCCGCACACGGAGTCCTACGTAGAACGGAAAGGGTGCATCTCGCTGCACACCGACGTCGAATTTCTCAATGAATTCATCGCTGTGGTGCAGGGATTCCCGAAATACACCAAAGATTACGAGGGCAACTTCGACCGGCTGAAGTACGGTTCGGCGGAACCTCTGGAGACCCGGGGCGAAACGCCGATCGACAGCTGGACCGCCGACCAGAAGAAAATGGGGCTGGAATCGACGCCCGCACAGGAGGGAGGCACGGCCTACTGCTACGGCAAAAACGGCTACGTCAAGCTCGGCGACGACGCCGGACACGGAGCCAACCTGCTGACCCCGTACGATCCGGGCATCCGGAACGACACGGCCGCCATGGTCCGTTTCAACGCCATCGCCTATGCGGCGGCCGACGGCACGAAAGACAACGACGAACTGACTGTGCGGATCACGGGAGGCGGGCAGTTCGCCGACGGAACCACCGAGAAAACCGTCCGTGTGGGACACCTCGATCCCACGGCTGCGGAGCTTCCGACGGCCATGTGGAAAAACTCCCAGCAGGAGTTCATCATCTTCTCCCACCCCAAAAATCCCTTTACGAGCAACACGCGCATGGAACTGATGGCCGGCAAATACGAGATGGAGAGCGGCAACACACGCATCTTCATCGACAACCTCTACGTGCTGCGCCTGAAATGGTACGATTTCGAAGAGCTGTTCGGCAAACTCCCCTGGGTACAGAATGCCCCGCGACACTAAAAACCCAAACTACGACATACGATGAAAAAATTCTACACCAAGCGCTTCAGCCTGATCTGCGCCTTCGCCGCCTCGGCCCTATTGCTCGGGGGGGGGGTGCAGCGAGGATGAAACGGAGCCGGCTATCGGCTCGAAAGGCGTCAGCAGCGAAGTCTTCGTCTCCAGCGACGCAGGCTCCCGCACCATCAAGGTAGAGACCTCCGGACCGTGGCAGGCGCGGCTCACGCCCGAGACCAGACTCTGGGTCTCGGTCGACGGCGCCGACAGCGGCGAAACGGGCGGCTCGCTCAACCTCAATTACCGGACCAACAACTCGCTTCCCCGCAAGGGAACCATCCTCGTCTCATCGGCCCGCCAGCAGGTCGTCGACACGATTTACCTGATGCAGTACGGCACGACGCCGCTCCTGGAGTTCAAGTACATCGGAAAACAATATTCGTCCGTTAGCACGATCGACTCCGTTGCGATCGACACCAACATTCCGCTGTCCAAAAAAATCTACTGGACGGTCGTTTACGACGAGAATTCCGCTGCCGAACCGTGGGCCGACAGCGTCAGCTACGCCCAGGATTTCAAATATTTCCGGTTCCGGATCGCCGACAACAAGAAATTCGAGCCTCGCACGGCGCGGTTCCGGCTCCGGTTTCAGGACGACTGGGGCGAAGATCACACAACCTATTTCACAGCCTATCAGGGTATCCCGGGCGGTACGGCGGAGACCCGCGAGATGACCTTCGAGGAGCTGCGCGGGCTGATCGCGGAGGCGGAAGGCGAGATCACCCTCGATCAGGACATCGCCGTAAGCGGCACGGTCATCAGCGACTGGGCCTCGCCCAACATGGCCGGAAGCCCCATGCTCAAGGCCGCGGCAAAACCCGATCTGGGCATCAACGACTGCACGGCCTACATGCAGAACGCCGACGCCTCGCTGGGTCTCGCCCTCGTCACGACCGACGCCCAGCAGAACAACCTGCAACGATATGACAAACTCAAACTCTGGTGCAAGGGCCTCACGCTGACCAAACGGAGCAACCCCGAACGCTACACGCTCAGCGGCGTGACGCAGGACCACATCGTCACCAAAGAGGCCGGAACGGCCGAAGAGCTGCCCGCGAAACGACGCTTCATCGACCAGCTGACTGACGCCGACATCTACACCCAGGTGACGCTCAAACGCTGCCAGATGGCCGTGCGCACCGGACGTTTCATCCCCGTGCACATCAACTACACCAACAGTTTCAACAACTACTACCCCGCGGCCGTACTCGACCGTCACGGCGACATGATCTACCTGATGACCAACCACGGCTGCGACTGGCGTTTCAAGGAGATGCCCGACGGCGAGGGAACGATCACCGGCATCATCGTACACGAGCCTTACACCTTCTTCGAGCGGGGCGGCGACATCGGCCGTTACCAGATCCGCAACGTGACGCGCGAGGACATCGCGCTGGACGAGTCGGCCGACAACGTCTTCTCGGCCGTGGCCGTGGAGTGGAGTCCCGACGGCAGCAAGGACCCCCGCGCTTACGCATTCCCGCAGTATCCGCATCCGGCAACCGACAGCGGTCAGGCGCATTGCGTGGCCGCAACGACGGGTTCGGGACTCTCGTTTATGAGCACCTACGCCTGGCTGGCCGTCGGCAGCGCCTACCGGGCCGCCGAAAACGGGCTGACCATCAACAACGCCTCGTGGGGCCACAAACAGCTGTGGGACACGGCGAAGAACACGGGAAACTCCCTGATCTTCGAGTTCTCGACGCAGGGCGTCAGCTCCACGCAATGCTCCTTCGTCTTCACCTGCCGCTACCACTCGGCACAGGGCGGACTGCGCTACTGGACGGCGGAATATTCGCTCGACGGCGACAACTGGAAGAAGCTCACCGATTTCACGGTTCCCGACAACGGCAACTGGGGCAACATGCAGCTCGAGCAGCTTTCGGGCGACAAGAACGTGTGGATGCAGGTTCCCACCGAGATTCTGGGACAGAGCGTGGCATGGATCCGCCTGCGCCCCGTGCAGAACAAGATCGGCACGGCGACGACCTACGACACCGCGACCATCGCATCCAACGGACAGGTAGCCAACGCATTCACCGTCTCCTACGCAGCCCTGCGTTACAACAAATAAACCAGCGAACGACATGAAAACATACGACACGATACAGATGCTGCGCCGGCTGGCTTTCGGGGCGACGCTGCTCACGGCCACGGCCCTGCTGCCCGCCTGCGACGACGATCCCGCCGCACCGGACGAGGAACTGACGACCGATCCGGGAACGAGCGTCCAGCCCGAAACCCTGCGTTTCATCAGTTACAATATTCTCGAGGGCATGAAACTCGACAAAGCCCAGAACTTCGACAACTTCGTCGACTGGGTGAAGGAGAAGGACCCCGACTTCATGGCCCTCTGCGAGTGCAACGCATTCACCGAGGAGTCGCTCACGGCCCTTGCCGGCCGCTACGGGCACCCCTACGCCATACTCTGCAAGGAGAGCGGATTTCCGGTGGGGCTGACGTCGAAATACCCCATCGAACTGCGCAACCGCCTGCTCGAAGACGTTCCCCTCTGGCACGGAGCCATCCACACCCGCATCAAGGACATCAACGTCGTGGTGCTGCACCTCTATCCCTTCGGAACCTATCCCAACGGGCAGGGCGCAGCCGGGACGGGCAACACCTACCGCGACCGGGAGATCAACTGCATCCTCGACAGCACCATCCGCCGCTATCCGGTGGAACCGCTGTGGCTGATGGCGGGCGACTTCAACTCCTATTCGCCCAAGGATGCCGACGCGATGCCCGCGAACACCTATTTCGAGACGCATTCGATCGTACTCAAGAGCGGCTACTGCGACGCCCTGCGCGACCGCCACAGCCAGTTCTTCCACACCGTTCCCACCCCCTACAACGGCGAATCGACGGCGGATCAACGGCGGATCGACTTCATCTACGCCTCGCAGGCCGTGATGCGTGAAATAACCGACTCGCGCATCATCTACGACGAATTTACCGCCACGCATTCGGACCACTACCCGGTGATGATCGAATTCCGCCACTACCCCTCCGGGAAGCAAGCATCAGGAGTTGCACTTAAATAAAAATTCGCATGAAACAATATATCATATTACTGATCCTGCTGGTTTCGGGAGCGCTGACGGCAGCGCCTGCCTTCGCGCAGAAAAGCGGAACCAAACATACCGTAACGGGCAAGGTTACGGACCAGAGCGGCGAGCCGCTGATCGGCGCGACCGTACTGGTGACGGGCACGACGAACGGCGCCAGCACCAACGCCACGGGCGATTATTCGATCCAGGTTCCCGAAGGCGCTTCGCTGACCTTCCAGTACATCGGCTATGAAGCCAAAACCGAAAAGGTCGGCGCGCGCACGAAGGTCGACGTGAAACTCGAACAGAGCAAGCAGACCATCGACGAAGTGGTCGTGATCGGCTACGGCACGGTGAAGAAAACCGACCTGACGGGTTCGGTGGCCAACGTCAAGATGAGCGACATCAAGGACGTGCCGGTGGTTTCGATCGACCAGGCCCTCCAGGGCCGCATCGCCGGCGCCGACATCATGGCCACGACCGGAGAGCCGGGCGCCACGACCTCGATCCGTATCCGCGGCACGCGCTCGATCTCGGCATCGAACGAACCGCTGATCATCGTCGACGGCGTCATCGACGGCATTCACGACCTGAACGACATCAACTCCGCGGACATCGAGTCGATCTCGGTGCTGAAGGACGCCTCGTCGACGGCCATCTACGGCGCGCGCGGCTCGAACGGCGTGATCGTGATCACGACCAAGAAGGGCCGCGGCATGGACGGACGACCCAACATCTCCTTCAAGACCGACCTGGGATTTTCGCAGCTCCCGCGTCAGCTCGACATCATGGACGCCACGGAGTTCGCCCGCTACCGCAACGACTACGCCTATTTCTTCTCAAGCGCCGACGGCAACGATAAAATCGAACCCGACTCGCCGATGTCGAAATACCCCTTCCCCAACCCCGAGGCCAAAGGCGTCGGCACGAACTGGATCGACACCATCACGCGCACGGCGCTCTATCAGAATTACGACCTTTCGATTTCGGGAGCCTCCGCGAAAAGCTCCTACTACGCCTCGGCCGGATTCAACGAAACGCAGGGAATCATCGACAACAGCGGGCTGAAACGTTACTCGGCGCGCCTGAAGGTCGACCACGAGTTCGCCAAATGGCTCAAGGCCGGACTGAACCTGAGCTACACCTACCGCGATCAGGACGAAAACCTGGCCACCATCGGCGGAACCAACTGGTGGAACGCCGCCGTGTTCCTCAGCCCGTTCCTCTCCCCCACATCCGACATGAACGACCTGTGGTACTCGGGACAGAAATTCAACAACCCGCGCATCATGCTCGACCACTGCCTCAAGAACGCCCGGCGCATTTCGCTCAACAACAGCGCATTCGTCGAAGTGACCCCCGTCAAGGGGCTGAAGCTGCGCAGCCAGTTCACCTACTACTCCTACCAGCGCCACGGACGCTACTACGAGCCGGGATACCTGCCGGCCAAGAAGGAGAACGAAGGCGGTTACGCCAGCCGCGACGAGTACGACGACACGAGTTTCTCAAGCGAAAATACGGTCTACTACGAATTGCGCCCCAAGAGCGGCCACAATTTCGACGTGCTGGGCGGATACACCGCGCAGATCAAGTACGACAACAACCTGAGCATCACCGGGCGCGGCTACACGCTCGACGAACTCACCTGGAACAACATGGCCGCGGTTCCCGACAAGCAGAACACCTCGATCAGCACCAACCACACGGACTGGACCAAGATGTCGGTGTTCGGACGTCTGAACTACAACTACAAGGAGCGTTACTACGTTACGTTCACGGCCCGTTACGACGGCGCCTCGAACTTCGCCGCCAACAAGAAATGGGGATTCTTCCCCTCGGCGGCCCTCCGCTGGAACATCGCCAACGAGAAGTTCCTGCAAAAAGCCAAGTGGATCGACGAACTGGCCCTGCGCGCCAGCCTCGGACGCACCGGTAACGACGCCATCTCGGCCTACCGTTCGCTGGCAGCCGTCGGCAACTCGACGAGCGGCTACCTGATGGGAGGCACGCAGCAACTGGCGGTCTACCCGTCGCGTCTGGCATCACCCGACCTGACGTGGGAAACCTCCGACCAGTATACTCTCGGAGCCGACATCTCGCTGTTCGACGGACGGCTCAACGTCACGGCCGACGCCTATCTGATCAAGACCCGCGACCTGCTGCTGACCGTACAGGTAGCCTCGCAGACGGGTTACACCAACTACTTCGCCAACGCCGGACGCACCACCAACAAGGGGTGGGAACTCACCGTCGAAAGCCGCAACATCGTCCGTCCGAAATTCCAGTGGTCGACGACCCTCACCCTGTCGCGCAACAGGCAGATGGTGGACGACATCGCCTCGGAAGACTTCGTGACAGCCTACTCGTCGCCGTCGTCGTCGGGAACCACCTACATGATGTACGGCTACAAGAAGGGCTACACGCTCAACGCCCTCTGGGGATTCCGCTACGGCGGCGTATGGCACAACCAGGAAGAGGTCGAGCGCAACAAGATCACCAAGGCCTACGCCTCGGCCAGCGGCAACACCTTCAAGCCCGGATACGCCCGCTATCAGGACATCAACCACGACGGAGCGCTGAACAGCGACGACCTGGTCTACCTCGGATCGGCCGACCCGGACCTCTACGGCGGTATCCAGAACACGTTCAACATCCATAACTTCACATTCAGCTTCTTCTTCAACTACTCGATCGGCGGCAAGATCTACAACGTCGCCGAACTCTGGATGGGCAACGGTTCGCCCTATACCAACCAATACAAGTACATGCAGAACTCCTGGCATCCGGTCCGCAACCCGAATTCGAACCTGCCGATGGCCGGCAGCTACGACGCCCTGCCCAGCGACCGGCTGGTGCACGACGCAAGCTACCTGCGGCTGAAGAACATCTCCGCGAGCTACACGTTCGACATGCGCAAGGTCACCAAAAACCGCCTGCGCGACATCCGCGTAAGCGTCAGCGGCGAGAACCTCTACCTGTGGAAGAAATACAACGGATTCGACCCGGACGTTTCGACATCGAGTTCCAACTCGGCCCTGCGGCGCGTCGACATCGGCGCTTACCCCAAGCCCCGGACCATTATTTTCAGCCTCCAGATCAGATACTAACAGCCAAGACCATGAAATCATACAGTTTCCTGAAAAAATACCTGCTGGCAGCCACGGCAACCGCCGCCCTGCTGTTCAGCGCGTGCGACCTGGACGAACACCCCACGTCGTTCGTAGGACCCAAGGAGTACTACAAGACCCGGGCGCAATGCCTGGCGGGCCTGAACGCCTGCTACATACCGATCAACAGCATCTACGACTACTGTTTCCTGATTATGACCGAAGGCGTCACCGACCTGATGTACATCGCTTCGGGGACCAAGGACGCCCAGCTCGACATATCCCCCGCGAAGCCGCTCAACGGCCAGAAGATATGGACCCAGTGCTACAAGGGCGTCATGTACTGCAACTCGACCATCGCCGCCATCGAACGTTCGCCCCTGAACGACATCAAGGAGTCTTCGGAAGCCGACAAGCTGCCGCTGCTGGCCGAAGGCGTGGTCATCCGCTCGTTCTACTACTGGCTGCTGACCTGCATCTTCGGCGACGTGCCCTTCTACACCAAGGAGGTCGCCGACCAACAGGTGATGCAGGAGATCGCCCACATGGGCCGCATGTCGGCAAAGGAGACCCGCGACTACCTGATCGACGAATTGCAGCGTTACGTGCCCTCGATGGACCAGGTGCGTTCGTCGGAGGTCGCGGACAACCGCATGGGCGCCGCGATGGGCTGGATGATGATTGCCAAGCTCGCGCAGTGGAACCACCGCTGGGACGACGCCCTCGAGGCGCTCGGCGAACTGGAGAAAATCTACGGCGACCTGCAACAGTATCCGCTCGAAGACATCATGTTCCGCAACAAGAACACCCCGGAGTCGATCTTCGAGGTGCAGCGCACCTACACGCCCGGCGGACTGTCCGTCACGACCAACGTGGCAGCCATCACCACTCCGTACCACAACGGCAAGGGCATCTACGACGGCGTGGAGATTCCCGAAATGGGCACGGGCATGACCACCTGGACCTCCATGCGCCCCAACAGCTACTTCTGCGACGGTCTCCAGACCAAAAAAAGCAACGACAAGCGCAAAACGCTGAACATGGCGTGGGAATACGACGGCAAGCCCTTCTCGGGCGTGGGAACCCGTCCGTGGCTCGGCCCGAAATTCTGGTGTCCGGGGATGCAGAACACCGCCGACTTCTCCAACCAGAAGGTATTCCGCTATGCCGACGCCATCCTGATGATGGCGGAGTGCTACGCCGAGACGGAGGACTCCGACGAGGCCGTCCGCTACCTGAACATGGTCCGGGAACGCGCCGGAACCACCGCCTACGTCTTCAAGAACAAAGATGCGCTTCTGGAGGAGATCCAGAAGGAGCGCGGACGCGAACTGCTGGGTGAATTCCAGCGCAAGTTCGACCTGGTACGCTGGGGAATCTGGTATCAGATGACCTACGAATACACCAACTACCCGACGCTCAAGGACAACATGCTCCCCTGCCACGAATACTACCCGATCCCCGACAAGGAGGTCGTCTATTCGGGCGGCGCACTCGACAACAAGGCCTATAACGAATACGGCATGTAAGGCCGACGGAACGAACAAAAAAACACAACGATGAAAAATAACCTTACAGACAGCATCTACAAAGCGTGGCGCACGGGCATCCTGCCCCTCGTCACGGCGCTGCTCCTGCTGACCGGATGCGAAATGGATTCGGACATGGACCTGCCGCTGAATGTGGATTCCAACAAATACACGCTGACTTCGGACGCCGGCTCCACCCAGGTGCGGATCTATTCCACCGGCGAATGGTCGGTCCGTCTGTCGGAAGACGTGGAATGGGCCTCCATCAACCGCCTGAACGGCTCGGGGAACACCCCCGTACTGTTCAAATACGGCGCCAACTACGGCGTGCCGCGCACCGTGGACATCATCTTCACCCGCGGCGGACTCGAACAGGCGGTACGCATGACGCAGGAGGGCGAAGACCCCATCCTGTCGTTGGAGGAGAGCCGCATCGAGATTTTCAGCAACCCCTGGGACCTCCGCATCGGGCTTGACAACAACCTCCGGGAGGATTACAAACAGATCCGGGACACCATCGTCTATTCGGTGATTCCCGACGAGGACGACGACGAAACGCCCGAGCCGGACGAGGAGTGGATCGAAAACCTGGCCGTCGGAACCGACGCCGTCACGTTCAGCACCCTGAAGAACAACTCGCCGCGCAAACGGCAGGCCGCGATCACGCTGACCTATATCGACGCCAAGGAGAAGAAACACGCCGTCACGCTGACCGTCACGCAGGCGACCGAAGAGGCCTGCATGACCTTCACGCCCGACCGCGCCAAGACCACACGCAAGGCCACGACCATCAAGGTCGAACTGAAGCACAACCTGGGCAGCCTGCTCGGCAAGGTGGTCTGCACGCCGGCCTACGAAGGCGCGTCGGCCGACTGGATCGAGAACATCACGCTCGAAGATAAAGTGCTGTCGTTCGACGTGAAGGAGAACGACTCGGAAGGCCCGCGCAGCGCGTCGATCGCCTTCTCGCTGCCGGGAACGGCCGGAGAGCTTACGCCCGCGGCGCCGTTCGTCGTCGAACAGACCTACGAAGCCGACTACCGCACGCTGATCAAGGGCGAGAGCGGACAGGTCGTGATCAACAATCCCGAAGCCAGCTTCGAGGGCATCGTGATCAGCGACAAGGACAACGCCAACGTGGAGACGACGCCCAACACGGAACGCAACGCCACCGACTACACGGTGAACGCCAAGACGGCCTACGTGCAGATGCTCGACGGCAGCTACGGATACCGCCTGCAATTCGACGCGGCGGACGACAACACGCTGAAACGCTACTCGCAGGTGAAAATCTCGCTCAACGGCGTGACCCTCACCAAGGAGGCCGCCGAACGCTACACGCTCAGCGGACTGACGGCGGCCAACATCGTCAGCCAGACGCCCGGAACGGCCAGCGACCTCATCCGCAAGGAGAAGTCGATCGGCCAGCTCACCGACGAGGACATTTACACCTACGTCTCGCTCCGGGAGGTGGAATTCGCCCTGCCCGACGGCAGCTACACCAACGTCAACGAAGGCTATTTCGGAACGGCCAACCACACCAGCTGCGTGCCCCGAACGCTCTGTGACAAGGACGGCGGCGCGATTTCGATGCTGGTCAACAACAAGACTCCCTGGCGGCGCGACGGCAGCGGCATGCCCAAAGGCAAGGGCACGTTGAGCGGCGTCATCGTCCACGACCTCCAGCCCCGCTACGGCTACACCAACGAGGGGTACATCGGCCGTTACTCGGTCCGCGTGCTCGAAAAGGAGGAGATCGACCTCGCCGCTTCGGAATCGAGCTCCATCCGCCAGACGCTCGTGGAGTGGAACTGGAACAACGCCGAGGTCAGGACCAACGCCGACGGAACGATCGCCCCGGATAGGGGCAACGGCTCGCTCTGGTGCACCGACCCCGCAGCCAAATACCTCCTGGACAACGAGTACAACGGACTCACGACCAGCGCCGGGCTGAACAACAAGAACGCCCTGAAATTCGAGAACACCTACTGGTGGGACTTCGCCGAAAACACGGGCTACGCCGTGGCGCTGAAATTCTCGACCGAGGGCGCCGGCGCAAACCTCTCGCTCAACTTCACCAACTCGCAGGGCAACGCCGGCGGCACGAGCATCTACGGCCCCGTCTACTGGCAGGTGGAGTACTCGACCGACGGGGTGAACTTCACCGTGCTGCCCGAATCGGGCTTCTGCTGCCGGCCGTTCGTCTATTGGCAGGGAGCAGGCGGCAAAGACCTCTCCTACTGCGCCGTCCCGGGCTACGCCGACCGCGTGTTCATCCTGCCGGACGCCCTGCGCAACCGCCCGGAGGTCACGCTGCTGATCAAGGCCCGGAGCACGCAGTGCATCGCCTCGAACACCGCCACGGTGGACCAGGGAGACACGGGCACGATCACATCCGACATGGCGGCCAACAAGCGTTCGCCGATGCGTTTCGGAACCATAGCCGTAAAGAGTAACAAATAAACCGCTCAGGCGGGGAGGGCGCGTCCCTCCCCCGCCGATGCGCGAAACCAAATTCAGACCACGATGAAACAGATAAAATCATTGTACCGAAGGCTGCTGCTCCCGCTGCTGGGCGGGCTGGCGCTCACGGCCTGCGAAAAAGACAACGGCGAAGAGACCCGCGTCTCCGAGTTCGGCCCCTACAAGAAAGAGATCATAGCCCCCTGGAAAGGCGGCACGGGGAGCATTCCGGTCCTCGCCAACCAACCCTACGACATCGAACTGATCAATCCCGACAACGGATGGCTCACGCTCGACACCGAGGGCCGCGGAACGCATTTCACGGGCGACGACTATTTCAAATTCCAGGCCACGACCAACGACGGCTTCCCCCGCATGGAGGGCATCCGCCTCTGGACCCACAACCGCGCGGATACCGTATACATCAAACAGGAGGGCTTCATCACCCCGAAACTGGACTTCTCGACCCGCAGCATCATGGTGCTCGGCGACGGCGGACAGGCGACGGCGCAGCTCTCCACCAACCTCGAACTGGAGGACCTCCGGCAGTCGATCGTCTACACGAGCGCCGACGAGGGCGGATGGATTTCGGACCTCGACATCAGCAACGGGTTCCTGATTCTCCAGACCGACCCCAACGCCGACCCCGAAGCCCTGCGCAACGCCCGCATCACCCTCAGCTACCGCGACGGGTGGAACCGGACCATCTCCTCGACGGTCTACCTCACGCAGGCCAACGCCAAGAACGAGTTCGGGCACGAAATCTCGTTCAGCGAGGTGCGCGACCTGGTGGGCATCGTCAACAAGGACGTCTACATCGAGGGACGCATCATCAGCGACATCGGCAACGGCAACAACGGCGAGAACATGATGACGGGACAGACCTCGATCGACTACACCGAGACCTACCGCACGGCCTACATCCAGAGCCTCGACGGTTCGCAGGGCTTTATGATCAAGACCGTGACCGAAGACGACAACATCTTCGAACGTTACAGCAAGGTCCGCATCCTGCTCAAGGGCGTCACGGTCGAAGCGGAGTCGAACCCCGAACGCTACATTCTCAAGAAAGTCACCTCGGCGATGGTCATGTCCTCGGTGTCAGGCTCGGCGGCCGACATTCCGCAGAAGGTGAAGCGCTACAACGAGCTGACCGACATGGACGTATACACCTGGGTAACGCTGGCCGACTGCGAACTTCCCGTACGCAAAGGCAGCCTGACGCCGATCAACGAAGGCTATGCACGCAGCACCAATGCCAACCGCGAAACGAAATACCCGATGCTGGTGCGCGACAAGAACGGCGACAGCTTCTACATGCTGACCAACACCACCTGCAAATACCGCCGCGACGGCAGCATGCTGCCCTACGGTTCGGGGAACATCTCGGGCGTACTGGTTCACGAGACCCACGACCGCTTCGTCTGGATGGGATCGAAGGACATGGGCGACATCGGCCGCTACCAGATCCGCCACCTCACCCGCGAAGACATCGCGCTGGAGAAGGATTTCGAGAACAGCTTCTCGGCCCTCCTGACCGAATACCGCTACGGCAAGCTCGAAAGCCACATCTTCCGCCCCACGACCGGCGACAACGGCTACCTGACCTTCACCCATCCCGACGAGAAATCGGGCGACGCAGGCTGGGGCGTGAGCGACCCGAGCTACCTCGGCCCCATCGGCAACGAATCCAACCCCGACAAAGAGAAACCCTGGGGCGGCACCAATAAAGGCAACATCAACGGAAACGGCGTCGTCGAAAACGGCAAACAAATGTGTTCTGACCCCGGAACCAACCACGACGGCAAGGGAAACCTGACGAGCGCGGAATTCTCGGCCTGGACCAACAAGTGCCAGTGGTGGAACACCGAAACCGACCGCAGCGAAGCATGGCTGCTCCACTTCTCGACGCAGGGCATCTCGACCGATGTGCTCTCGATGCAGGTAGCCATGCAGAACCGCAGCATCGGAGGCCCCCGCTACATCAGGGTCGACTGGTCGGAACACGGCGACAACAACCGCGACGACTGGAACCCGATCACCGAATTCCAGGTCCCCGACATCGTGAACTGGAACTACACCCTCTACTGGCAGTGCGCCGGCTACAAGTACATCAACGTACCTCTGCCGCTCGAACTGCTCGGCAAGGACGACGTATGCATCCGCTTCTCGGCCGCGAACAAGAAAGCCGGCGGCAAGGAAGACGGCGAGTTCGACGACCAGACCATCACCACCGGAGAGATCGCCTTCTCCTACATCGGCGTACGTTACAACAAATAACCCTATCCGGAAGCACCCCGCCTGCAAACGTTTTGCAGGCGGGGCTTCCCTAACCGCTCAACCAGAATCCAAACCGTGAAACACCTTCTATTCCTGATTTTCGCCGTCCAGGCCTGTCTGCCGGGATTCGCAGCCTGCGACGGACGCGTCCGCATCGTACCCCGCCCCGCCGAGGTCGAAGAACTGCCGGGATCGTTCCGGCTGACGCCCCGAACGCCCGTCGTCATCACGGACGAACAGCTGCGCACGCCCGCGGAGATTTTCGCCCGCGCCGTCGGCAAGCTCCCCGGAACCGACCCCGCCGTCACCGCCGCACCCGAAAAACATGCCGTGACGCTGCAACTGCAACCGGGCTACGAAGCCGAAGAGTACCTTCTGGAAGTCGGCAGACAGCGCATAACGGTCACGGCATCGACGCCCCAGGCGGTGCTGCACGGGCTTCGCAGCCTCCAGCAGCTGGTCGCCGGAGGAGAGATTCCCGCCTGCGTCGTCCGCGACAAGCCCACGTTCGCCTACCGCGGGGCGATGCTCGACGTCTGCCGCCATTTCTTCCCGGTCGAGGACGTGAAGACCTACATCGACATCCTCTCGCTGCACAAGATCAACAAATTCCACTGGCATCTGACCGACGATCAGGGCTGGCGGATCGAGATCAAAAAATATCCGCTGCTCACCCAGATCGGGTCCCGGCGTGCGGAAACGCTCGTCGGACGCTACGACAAGAACAAAGAGGGCGTTTACGACGGCAAACCCTACGGCGGGTTCTACACGCAGGAGGAGATCCGCGAGATCGTCAGCTACGCCGCAGAGCGCCATATCGAGGTGATTCCCGAAATCGAGATGCCCGGGCACGGGCTGGCGGCGCTGACCGCCTATCCGTGGCTCGGCTGCACGGGAGGTCCCTATGCCGTATGGACCCATTGGGGCATCAGCGACGACGTTTACTGCGCGGGCAAGGAGACGACGTTCGAATTCATCGAGAAAGTGCTCACGGAGGTGCTCGCGCTGTTCCCCTCGAAGCTCATCCACATCGGCGGCGACGAGTGTCCCAAAGGACGCTGGAAGGCGTGCCCCCTCTGCCAGCAGCGCATCCGCGAGGAGGGGCTCAAGGACGAATACCAGTTGCAGAGCTACTTCATCCACCGCATCGAACGCTGGATGCATACCCACGGCCGGGAGATCATCGGTTGGGACGAAATCCTCCAGGGCGGCATTTCGAAAACCGCGAACATCATGTCGTGGAACGGAAGCGACCCCGGAATCAAGGCCGCACAGCGGGGAAACCCGGTGATTATGACGCCGAAATGGTACTGCTACTTCGATTACAGCCAGACCTCCGACCCGGAGCGTTACGAACCGCTGGGCAACACCCGCTACGTCTCGGTGCGGCAGGCTTACCGCCTCGACCCCTGCGACCGGCTCACGCTGCCCGACCAGAAACGGATCAGGGGCGTGCAGTGCAACCTCTGGACGGAGTACATCGCGGACATCCGCCACGCACAGCACATGGTCCTGCCGCGCATGGCGGCTCTCGCCGAGACGGGCTGGGCCAACGACCGCAAGGATTACAACGATTTCGTGCGCCGGATTCCGGCACTGGTCGCCGTCTACAAGGCCGAAGGCTACAACTACGCCCCCTATCTGTTCGAGGGCATCGAATGACGCGCCGGCAGCGCTTCCGAAGCCGAACACCCCGCAGGTCCTGTGACCTGCGGGGTGTTTTTCCATGCGCCGCCCGCCCAAAGCCCCGGCAACGCCCCGGACGCAGCCATGGGAACGTCGGCACGCGAAAGCGTCCCGGCCGAAAGCGGCTATTTCTCCGATACGTAAAACCACCGGCCCGTATCGAACTCGGCCCGGACCTTCCGGTTCTCCCAGTGGACGGAAAACACGAACAGGTAGTCCCGACGCCCTCCGGCGGTTTCGATCGGCAACAGTATTTTTATCTGCGTAAGCTTATCCGCATCCCGCAGGAGATTCTCGAATACCCACCGTTTGAGGTCGCGACTGTAAAAAACCCGGTTCTTGACGGCAAGCGACTCCGAAACACAGCTTCCCTTCACGACCACGGAAGGAACCTGCGCGTCGTGTCTGTCGAGCAGCTTCACACCCCGGTGAAACACCCCCTCTGCGGCATTCGAAACTCCATCCACGAAGACGGCCTCGTCCCAGATGATTCCGAAGTCGGAATCGCTCTCGTTGGTCAGGGAAAAATCGACATGCGTCGGCTCGAAGGTGAAAACGACGCGGATCGTGGAATCCCGGTAGCCGGGCGTGGTGAATCCCTGCTCATTCTCGGGATTGCCGATAACGCCGCCCCGGGCGCCATCGGTCTCGACAGATTCCAGACGAACCCGATAATAGTCCAACTCATATCCCTTCGGCCTTGCCTGCGGGGATAAGGGAAGCGACAGCAACAATGCGACAAACGCCAGGACAAGTCTCATAGCACCCTATTTGAAGTTTATCCGAATTTACGGTTTTATTTCCGATCCGCCAAATTCCGAGGCTCCGAAAGTTCCATTCGCGCCCTCATCCGCCGTACACCATCCCGTCGCCGCACCATCCCGCCTCCGTCATCGCCGATTTTCGCCCCGCCGCCCGTGACTTCGGCGGCGTTCGGCAATGAATCCTCACACCGAACGCAAGTTACGTCGCATCGCTCGCCTCCGCTCGCGATAACCGCGCTCCGTGACTTCGACGGCGTTCGGCAATGAACCGACAATCCCTGCGGGATCAATAAAAGAGTAAGGACGAAAGTTTCGAATCAATTCGATCTTCCGTCCTTCCTCTTTTATTCGCCTACGGCGTTTTGGTGGTCATTGCACTCACTAACTGCCGAAGTTGTCGTACAAGATATTCTCCGGCGGCACGCCGAGGTTGTCGAGCATCTTGACGACCGAAGCGATCATCATCGGAGGTCCGCACATGAGGTAGATGCAGTCCTCGGGAGCCTGGTGGTTCTTGAGGTAGTTCTCGTAGAGCACGTTGTGCACGAAGCCCGGCGTGTACTTCACTCCGGCGGCGTCCGCCTCGGGATCGGGACGGTCGAGGGCCAGATTGAACGAGAAGTTGGGGAAATCCTTCTCGATCTGGTGGAACTCGTCGAGATAGGGAACCTCCTTCAGCGCACGCGCGCCGTACCAGAACGACACCGGACGGTCGGTCTTTTCGGTCTTGAACAGGTGCATCAGGTGGCTGCGCATCGGAGCCATGCCCGCACCGCCGCCGATGAAGATCAGCTCCTGCGTCGAGGGCAGATTGTCCGGCAGGAAGAATTCGCCGTAAGGACCCGAAATCGTGATCTTGTCACCCGGCTTGCGCGAGAAGACATACGACGAGCAGATACCCGGGTTGACCTTCATAAAACCGCCCGTGGCCTTGTCGAACGGAGGCGTGGCGATACGGATGTTGAGCATGATGATGTTGCCCTCGGCCGGATGGTTGGCCATCGAGTAGGCGCGGAACGTCGGTTCGGGGTTGGTCGTCACCAGATCCCACATCTTGAATTTGTCCCAGTCGGCGCGGAACTTCTCGTCCACGTCCATCGACGAGAACTTGATGGCGTCGTACTTCGGAATGTCGATCTGGATGTAACCGCCGCTGCGGAACTTGAGGTTCTCGCCTTCGGGCAGCTTCACGACGAACTCCTTGAGGAAAGTCGAGATATTGCGGTTCGAGACCACGGTGCACTCCCACTTCTTGACGCCCAGCACGGCCTCGGGAACACGGATTTTCATATTCTCCTTGACCTTCACCTGGCAGCCGAGACGCCAGTGGTCCTTGGCCAGCTTGCGCGAGATGAAGCCCGTCTCGGTGGGCAGAATGTCGCCGCCGCCTTCGAGCACCTGACATTTGCACATGCCGCACGAGCCGCCGCCGCCGCACGCCGAAGGCAGGAACACCTTGTTGTTGGCCAGCGTCGAAAGCAGCGTCGAACCGCTTTCGGTCGTGATGACCTTCTCACCGCCGTTGATGTCGATCACGACGTCGCCCGAGGAGGTCAGTTTCGCCTTCGCATAGAGAAGCAGTGCGACCAGCACGAGCGTTATGGCCAGAAAGGCCGCAATCGCTATTAAAATCGTTGTAGTCATTTATCGGAATCTCTTTTTTTAAAGGTTAGAACTGAATGCCCGAGAAAATCATAAAGGCGATACCCATCAGACCGGTGATGATGAAGGCGATGCCGGGGCCTTTCAGCGCCGCGGGGATGTGCGAATAGGTCGTCTTCTCGCGGATGGCGGCCATCATCACGATCGCCAGCCACCAGCCCAGTCCCGAGCCGAGTCCGTAGACGATCGTCTGCCAGAGCGACGTCAGTTCGCCGCCGTCGACCTTCTGCTGCATGAACAGCGAGCCGCCCATGATGGCGCAGTTCACGGCGATCAGCGGCAGGAAGATGCCCAGCTGGCTGTAAAGCGTCGGCGAGAACTTCTCGACGATCATCTCCACCAGCTGCACGAACGCCGCGATGGTGGCGATGAAGACGATGAACGACAGGAAGTTCAGGTCCACGCCCTCGACGAGCGCATTGGCCTTCAGCACATATTCGTACAAGAGGTAGTTCAGCGGAACGGTCATCACCATCACGAACGTAACGGCGGCGCCGAGTCCCAGGGCCGTCTTCACGCTCTTCGACACGGCGATGTAGGAGCACATGCCGAAGAAGAAGGCGAAGACCATGTTGTCGATGAAGATCGACCGGATAAAGATATTCAATGATTCCATACGTTATCCTCCTATTTTTCCTGTAAGTCCTTGTTGCGCGAACGGTGCACCCAGATGATGCAGCCCACGATGATCAGCGCCATCGGCGGGAAGAGCATCAGTCCGCAGTTCGAATAGAAGCCGCCCTCGGCCATGTACCAGCTCTCGGGGATGATCCGGTAGCCCAGGAGGCTGCCCGAACCGAAAAGCTCGCGGAAGAAGGCCACGATGACCAGAATCAGACCGTAGCCCAGACCGTTGCCGATACCGTCGAGGAACGACGCCCAGGGCTTGTTGGCCAGCGCGAAGGCCTCGATGCGGCCCATGACGATACAGTTGGTGATGATCAGTCCGACGTAGACCGACAGCTGCTTCGAGACTTCGTAGACGAAAGCCTTGAGCACCTGGTCGACGAGAATCACCAGCGCGGCGATGACCACCAGCTGGACGATGATGCGGATGCGCGAGGGAACGCCGTTGCGCAGCAGCGACATCACCAGGTTCGAGAAGGCCGTGACGACCGTCACGGACAGGGCCATGACGATGGCGGGCTTGAGCTGTACGGTGACGGCCAGCGCCGAGCAGATACCGAGGATCTGCACGATGACCGGGTTGTTCGCCGAGAACGGACCGATCAGGTATTTGAGGTTCTTTGCCGAAAACAAAGGCTCTTTTTCCATCTTACTCATTGTTTTCTACGTTTTCTTCGTTAGACACTTCGGCCGGAGCGGGAGCCGCAGCGTTGCGCTTGGCCTCCAGCAGGGGCAGGTAGTTCTCCAGGCTGTTGTAGAGCATCGCCGTCACGCCGTCCGAGGTCTTCGTACCGCCCGAAATGGCATCCACCTCGTGCGCGGGGTCCTTGGCGCCGCCCTTGCGGAGCGTCACCGAAACGAACTTGTCGCCGTCGAAGATCGTCTTGCCGACGAAATTGGCCTGGTACTTGGGCGTCGCGATCTCGGCGCCGAGACCCGGGGTCTCGCCCTTGTGGGCCATGATGATGCCGGCGACGGTGTTCATGTCCTTCTCGAGAGCCACATAGCCCCAGACGGGTCCCCAGAGACCCATGCCGGTCACGGGAATGACCACCCGGCCGTCCCGGGCCTCGAAGATCGGGAACTTGCCCGCCTCGAAGGTTCCCGGCAGGTCGTTGAGCAGCGCGAAGACATCCTCGCCGTCGACGCGCCTGCCGTCCTTGTCGACGACATAGGCGTCGATGAACTCGTCGTAGGACCGGTCACCGGCCGACAGCGACGCGAGGATGGCGTGCTTCTTCTCGTTGAGTTCGTTCTCGTACTGGCGTTTCTGGAGTCCCAGCGCGGCCAGCGCGAGCAGCGTGGCCACGATGACGACCATCACCGTCGAGTACATAATAATATAGGCATTGCCGTTCTTGTCGCTGAACAGGCCCTTCTTCTCCGGCTTCAGCTCGGTGAATTCCGAGGCGGGAACTCCGCAGACGGGGCAGTTAGCGGGCGCGGCGTCTCCTTCGTGGATGTAGCCGCAGACGTTGCATTTGAATTTTTTCGTTGCCATAACAGTCTCCCCTATTTTGCGAGTTTGACACGTTTGCGGCGGCGCGAGATGTTGGCCTCGACCACGTAGTAGTCGACCAGCGGCGCCAGCGCATTCATAAAGAGGATCGAAAGCATCATGCCCTCGGGATAGGCCGGGTTGACCACGCGAATCAGCACGGCCAGCGCGCCGGTCATCAGGCCGACGATGTATTTGCCCGTGTTGGTCTGCGACGAAGTCACGGGATCGGTGGCCATGAAGACCGCACCGAAGGCGAAGCCGCCGACGATCAGGTGATACCAGGCGGGATAGGTCGTCACGCCGAGCGCCTGGAAGAGGTAACCCATCGCCAGTCCGCCGACGAACACCGACGCCATCGTGCGCCACGAGGCGATGCCCGTGAACAGGAGGATGGCGCCTCCGAGAAGGATGGCCAGCGTCGAAGTCTCGGCGAACGATCCGGGGATGAAGCCCAGGAAGGCGTCCAGCGGCGAGTAGTTCATCGCGCCGGTCGTGCCGAGCTGTTCGAGGGCCGTAGCGCCGGTGATGCCGTCGACCTGCGCGCCCATCATCGTCCAGTCGGAGTACCACACCGTCTCACCCGACATCGAAGGGGTGTAGGCGAAGAAGGCGAAGGCGCGCGCCAGCAGCGCGGGGTTGAAGACGTTCATGCCCGTACCGCCGAAGACCTCCTTGCCGAAGACCACGGCGAAAGCCGTCGACAGCGCGACCATCCAGAGCGGCGTCGACACCGGGAAGATCATCGGGATCAGCAGACCCGTGACGAGGAAACCCTCGTTGACCTCGTGGCCGCGCGCCTGCGCGAACCCGAACTCGATGCCCAGACCCACGATATAGGAAACGCAGACCATCGGCAGCACGCGGACCAGTCCGTAGAAGAAGGCCGTGAAGCCTTCGAGTCCGACCTGGATGCCCGTGTTGTAGCAACCGAACAGAAAAGCCGGCATCAGCGCCGCGACGACCATGATCATCGTACGTTTCATGTCGTTGCAGTCGCGGATGTGCGCGCCCTTCGAGGTCGTGGTGTTGGGTACGAAGAGGAACGTCTCGAACGCATCGAACGTCGACTCCAGAAAGCCCAGCTTGCCTCCCTTGGAGAAGGTGGGCTTGATATTGTCCATGAATTTACGAAGTCCCATCTTTAAGCCTCCCTGATCATTAAGTTAATACCGTCGCGGATGATCTGCTGAATCTCGATCTTCGAGGGATCGACGAACTCGCACAGCGCGAAGTCCTCTTCGGTGACCTCGTAGATGCCGAGGTTCTCCATCTTTTCGATGTCGCCCGCGAGGCACGCCTTCAGCAGGTACATCGGGTAAATGTCCATCGGCAGGTACTGCTCGTAAAGCCCCGTCACGACGAACGGACGCTCGCCGCCGTTCATGTTGGTGTCGAGGTTGTAGGCCTTCTTCGGGCAGAGCCACGAAAAATAGGCGCGCGACACGGAGAACTTCCCGAAACGGGGCATCGCCCAGCCCAGCAGTTCGTACTTGTCGCCCTCGGGGATGGCGGTCAGCTGATTGGCGTAGAAGCCCATGAAGCCGTCCGGCGCGGTCCGGGTGCCCGTGAGCACGTTGCCCGAGATGAAGCGGACGCTGTCGCCCTCCTTCTGTCGCTTCACGTTGCCCTTGACCAGGGAGTCGACCTTCGCGCCGCCCACCATGCGGACGTACTGCGGACGCTCGATCTCCGAACCGGCCACGGCGATGATCTTCGTCATGTCGACGCGGCCTTCGTTGAACAGGCGGCCGATGATGGCCAGATCCTGGACGTTGACCGTCCACACCACTTCGCCCTTGTTCACCGGGTCCACGTGGTGGATCTGCACGCCGACGTTGCCGACGGGGTGTTTGCCCGCAAAGGCGTGGAGTTCGGCGCCCTTGAGCGAGGGCATCTGCCCTTCGGCCTTGGCGCGCACCGAGAGATGCACCTTGCCCGGAGTGAGTTTGCGCATCACGTCGATACCCGTCTGGAGGTTCTTCTGCTCGGCTTTCAGCACGAAATTGTAATCCGGGGCCAGCGGCGCGGAGTCGAAGGCGGAGATGAAGACCGCTTTCGGCGTGTCGCTGGGGTCGGCGATGATGCCGTAAGGGCGCTGCACGATCATCGGCCAAAGGCCCGACCGGAGCAGCAGGGAGACGATCTGCTCGCGCGAAGCCGACCCGAGGTCGGTCTTCTCAAACTCCTCGTACTCCTGGGAGGCGTCGGGAGTCACCGTCACGGAGAGGACCTTGCGCTTCTCTCCGCGGTTGACGGCAGCCACCGTACCGCTGACGGGCGACGTGAAGAGCACGCGTTCGTTGTACTTGTTGAAGAACAACGGCGTGCCGGCTTTCACCCGATCGCCCTCCTTAACCAGCAGCTTGGGAGTCACGCCCTCGAAATCGAGGGGCGAGAGGGCATACTCCGAAGCCTGCGGCGCGTCCGCGAGCGACTCCTGGGGTTTGCCCACCAGATTGATGTCTAAACCCTTGCGTAGTGTAATGATTTTCGACATGGTTAATGATTTTGATTGTTATGTTTGGAATTCAAGTTCGGCTGTTAGTGAGCTAACAATTAATTCGCGTGCGAAAGTACGAAATTTTTCCCGAAATTCCCCATGCGCAAACCATTATTTCTTAAATTTAATTAAGATTTGGAGCGCCCGCTTTCGGGACAAAATAAAGGCCTTACGAATGCTTCCGATGCGAAAGAATTTCGAAAGAATCCGGAGCGAAAACAACCTCCGGAAAACATCCCCGCGTCCCGCCGGCCGGCAGCCGGAAGCGAAGGTTAAAAAATTGGCTCCAAATTCGCAATGCTCCCGCTAAAATTCCTACATTTGCAATCCGGATGCTCCCTTACGTCAACATACACACCCATCGCCCGACCGGTTCGGGGATCGAACTCCGCACGGCGGGCGTGCACCCGTGGGACGCCGCGACGCAGGACGCCGCAACGCTCGGCCAGCGTCTCGGCGGGGCGCAGGCCGTGGGCGAAACGGGACTGGATTTCGTGCGAGGCGCCGACCGTGCGGCCCAGCTGTCCGCACTGCGGACGCAGTTGCGGCTGGCCCGCGAGCGGGGACTACCCGTGGTGCTCCACTGCGTCAGGGCCTTCGAGCCGCTGATGCGCGAACTGGCGGCCTCGGAACCCCGGGCCGTGATTTTCCACGGCTTCATCGGCTCGCCCGAGCAGGCGCGGCAGGCCCTAGCGAAAGGTTACTGCCTCTCGTTCGGCGAACGCACGTTCGCATCGCCCAAGACCCTTGCGGCGCTGCGCGAGACGCCGCTTTCGCAGCTCTTTCTGGAGACCGACGACAGCCCCGTGCCCATCGCGGAAATTTACGCCCGGGCGGCGGAGGCGAAAGGGGTGCCGGAGGAGGAGCTGCAACGGGCAATTTTAGATAATTACAAACGAATATTCACAGGCGGCGAGTACGAAGGACCGGGCCGGACGAAGGGCGACAAATGACAATGACAAATGGAAATGCATACGCATAACTGGCTGGAAAGAACCGAATTGCTGCTCGGCAGCGAAAAACTGGAGCTGCTGCGCAACGCCCACGTGCTCGTGGTCGGGCTGGGCGGCGTGGGAGCCTATGCCGCGGAGATGATCGCCCGGGCGGGCGTGGGACGCATGACCGTCGCCGACGCCGACACGGTGAACGCGACCAACATCAACCGCCAGCTGGTGGCCCTCCATTCGACCGTCGGCCGCCCGAAGGCCGAGGTGCTGGCCGAACGCCTGCGCGACATCAACCCCGGAATCGGACTCACGGTGGTCGACAAATATATCAAGGACGAGGAGACCTATATCTTATTGGACGCCGCGCGCTACGACTACGTGGTGGACGCCATCGATACCCTCTCGCCGAAACTGGCGCTGATCGCCGCCTCGCTGGAGCGCGGGCTGCCGCTCGTCAGCTCGATGGGCGCCGGAGCCAAAACCGACCCCACCAAACTCGAAATCGCCGACATCTCGAAAACCCACCACTGCCCGCTGGCCCACATGCTGCGCAAGCGGCTCCACAAGATCGGCATCCGCCGGGGGTTCCGGGCCGTATTCTCTCCCGAGCCGATGCGCGAAGGAGCCATAATCCTCTGCGAGGAGCAGAACAAGAAGTCGAACGTCGGAACGATCTCCTACATCCCCGCGCTGTTCGGAATCGGATGCGCTTCCGTGGTGATCAGGGATTTAATCGGCGAACTGGAGGGCTGAAAGCCCTCTTCAAAGGGCGGCGGACCGAATCCGCATCCGGGAACCGAGTCCGCGCCGCCGAACGCAATTTACAAAAACACAAAGGATATGCAACCGAACATCGTATTTCTGGACGAATACTCGCTCGGCGACGCCGACCTCGGGTCCATCCGCGCGCTGGGCAACTACACGGGTTATCGGACCACGGCCCGCGAAGAGGTCGCCGACCGCTGCCGCGAAGCCGACGTGGTGATCACCAACAAGGTGGTTTTCCGCCGCGAAACCCTCCGGCAGCTCCCCCGCCTGCGGCTGATCTGCGTGGCGGCGACCGGCATGAACCATATCGACCTCGAGGCCGCGGCCGAACTGGGCATTGCAGTGAAAAACGCCGTGGGCTACTCGACCCACGCCGTGACGGAGACCACCATCGGCGCGGCCATCGGCCTGCTGCGACAGACGGTCTATTACGACCGCTACGTCAAGACCGCATATGCAGGATCGCCCCTGCAATACCACTTCGGGCGCACCACACACCAGCTTTACGGCTCGAAATGGGGCATCGTCGGGCTGGGCAACATCGGCCGCAGCGTCGCCCGCGTCGCCGAGGCGCTGGGATGCCGCATCGCCTATACCTCGACCTCGGGCGTCGTGCGCGAGGAACCCTATCCCGAAAAGCCGCTCGACGAACTGCTCCGATGGGCCGACGTGGTGTCGGTCCACGCCCCGCTGAACGACCGCACGCGCAATCTGATCGGCGCGCGCGAACTGGCGCTGATGAAGCCTTCGGCCATCCTGATCAACGTGGCGCGCGGCGGCATCGTGGACGAAGCGGCGCTGGCCGCGGCCCTCGACGCCGGACGGCTCGCCGGGGCGGGGCTTGATGTTTTCACGCACGAACCGCTCGAAGCGGGCAATCCCCTGCTCTCGGTCCGTGAACCGGACCGCCTGCTGCTCTCGCCCCACAACGCCTGGTCGCCCGTCGAGGCGATCGAAATACTCGTGGAGTGCATCGCACGGAATATCCGGGATTTCTATACTCCTCAAAACCAATAGCCGATGTCCCAGTCCGAACCCAACCTCACGGTCGTAATCCCGGTCCACAATGCAGCGCCCCACCTCGGCGCATGCGTGGAGAGCCTGCTGGCCCAGAGCTACACCGATTTCGAACTCATCCTGGTCGAAAACGGCTCGTCGGACGATTCGCGGGAACGCTGCGCCCGCTACGCCGCGGAACACCCCGGGCGCATCCGCACCCTGACGCTCGACGAAGCGTCGGTCTTGGCGGCCCGCAATGCGGGCATCGACAACGCCCGCGGGCGTTTCATCACCTTCATGGACGCCGACGACTGGGCCGAAAAGGAGTTTCTGGCCGAATTTTTCCGCGATCCCGCCCCGGGTCCGGGAACGATCGTCATGCAAGGCATACTGCTCGACTTTTCGGAGGCCGAGCCGCCGGGGCCGAACGAGGCGTTTTTCAGCTACGACGACGGGGCGCTCGCCATCGGCGACGATCCTTCGGCAGCCGTGGGACAGCGGTTTCTGCAGGACGGATGCAGCGTCTGCAAACTCTACCACACGGAGACGCTCCGCCGCCTCGGAATCCGCTTCATCGAACACCTCTGCTCCCGCGAAGACCACCTTTTCTTCTTCACCTGCATCAGCCGGATGCAGTCGGTCGTCTGGCGCAGCGGCCTCTACATGCACTACATGCGCCGCGGACGGAACACGCTCAGCACACGCCCCATGCCGGCCTGCGAACTCGTCGAGGCCGCCGAGCGGCTCGACCGCTTCATCCCGCAGTTGGCCGAACGCTTCGGCATCACGGACAAGACATACCTCTTCGCCCTGCGGCAGAATCTGGTCCGCGACACGCTGCTACGGGCCGCAAACAACATCCGTTTCGGCGACCGCCGGAGCGTCCTCGGAGCCATTGCCGCCCGCCCGGAGCTGTTCGGCGCAGAGACCTACGCGCCCCGCTGGCATCCGCTGCTGAAACGCCCGCTGCTCGACCGCATTCTGAAGGGAAGGGAGTGTCGCACGCTCCTCTATCTCCGAATCGCGCTGCGCAGGTCGTCGCTGCGCCTGCGCGGACGTTTTAACGCCTGAATCATGGACCGCAAACAACCTGTTTTCGACTTTCTCGACGCCCGCGGCATCCGCTACGAATGGTATGAACACCCCGAGGCCCCGACCATCGAAATCGCCCGCCAGTGGTGGCGCGACGACGGTTCGAAACACTGCAAGAAC
Organism: Alistipes sp. 56_sp_Nov_56_25; assembly: GCF_001915285.1. Taxonomy (NCBI): domain Bacteria; kingdom Pseudomonadati; phylum Bacteroidota; class Bacteroidia; order Bacteroidales; family Rikenellaceae; genus Alistipes; species Alistipes sp. 56_sp_Nov_56_25. Next base: position 119,555 of record NZ_MNQF01000063.1, on the reverse strand, counting down.
CTCTTCTTCCGCAACCACAAGGGCGACCGCCACTACCTCGTGTGTTTCGATTCGGAGCGGTCGCTGGCCATCCGCGACCTCGAAGCCCGCCTGCGCCAGGGCAAACTGACGTTCGCCTCGCCCGAGCGCATGGAACGCTGGCTGGGACTGCGGCCCGGCTCGGTCTCGCCCTTCGGGCTGATCAACGACCCGGAGAACCACGTCCACCTGTTCCTCGACGTCAACCTGCGCGACTGCCCCGCCTACTCGTTCCACCCCAACGACAACCGCGCGACGGTGGTCATCCCGCAGGAGGAGTTTCTGAAATACCTCGCCGCCGTCGGCAACTCCTACGAATTCATCGAACTCTACTGAAACTAAAAACCCCGGCCTTCCGGCCGGGGTTTTTCGCAATGCAGGGAGCGGTTATTTCATCTCCACCAGCGCTTTGCCCGTCATTTCGGCAGGCTGCTCCAGCCCCATCAGCTTCAGCACCGTGGGAGCCACGTCGGCCAGAATACCGCTGCGGACGGACTTCACGCGGTCCGACACCACCACGATGGGAACCGGATTGAGCGAGTGCGCCGTGTTGGGCGTACCGTCGGCATTGACGGCGTTGTCGGCGTTGCCGTGGTCGGCGATCATCACCACCTCGTAGCCGTTGGCCCTGGCGGCCTCCACGACCTCGGAGACACACTTGTCGACAGCCTTCACGGCCTTCACGATCGCCTCATAGACGCCCGTGTGGCCCACCATGTCGCCATTGGCGAAGTTCAGGCAGATGAAGTCGAATTTCTTTTCACCCAGCGCAGCGACCAGTTTTTCAGCCACTTCCGGGGCCGACATTTCGGGCTGGAGGTCATAGGTCGCCACCTTGGGCGAGGCGACGAGGATACGCTCCTCGCCGTCGAATTTCTCCTCGCGGCCGCCGTTCAGGAAGAACGTCACGTGGGCGTATTTCTCGGTCTCGGCGATACGCAGCTGTTTGAGGCCCTGCTTCGAAACCCACTCGCCGATGGTGTCGGGCACATTCTCCTTGTCGAAAAGGATGTGCAGGCCCGTGAACTTGGCGTCGTAGGGGGTCATGCAGCAGTAGTAGAGCGGCATGGTGTGCATTCCCTCGGCGGGCATATCCTCCTGCGTCAGCACGATGGTAAGCTCCTTGGCGCGGTCGTTGCGGTAGTTGAAGAAGATCACCAGGTCGTTCGGACGGATCATGCCGACGGGCTGTCCGGCAGCGTCGACGCGCACGACGGGCTTGATGAACTCGTCCGTAACGCCCTCGTCGTAGGATTTTTGCACGGCCTCGACCATGTCTGACGCCTTCTCGCCGACGCCGTCGACCAGCGCGTCGTAAGCGATTTTCACCCGCTCCCAGCGTTTGTCGCGGTCCATGGCGTAATAACGGCCGATGACCGTGGCCACCTTGCCCGTCGATGCGGCCATGTGCTTTTCGAGGTCGGCGACGAAGCCCTTGCCGCTGCGCGGGTCGGTGTCGCGGCCGTCCATGAAGCAGTGCACGAACGTATTTTCGATCTTATATTCGGCGGCGATGTCGCAGAGTTTGAAAAGATGCTCCAGCGACGAGTGCACGCCGCCGTCCGACACGAGGCCCATGAAATGCACGTTCACGCCGTTTTTCTTGGCGTATTCGAACGCGGCTTTCACCTCCGGGTTCTGCATGATCGAGTTGTCGCGGCAGGCGCGGTTGATCTTCACGAGGTCCTGATAAACGACGCGGCCGGCGCCGATATTGAGGTGTCCCACCTCCGAGTTGCCCATCTGTCCGTCGGGCAGGCCGACGTTCTCGCCGTCGGTGCGCAGTTCGGCATGGGGGTATTTTTCGGTCATGGCCGAAATGTATTCGGGATGCACGGTCGAAATGACGTCCGCCTTATCGTGACGGCCGTTTCCCCAGCCGTCGAGGATCATAAGTAATACCTTGTTATTCATATCTTACTCTGTTTTAATTACTACCGTTTTATTGCCTCCGGAGGCTGCATTCGTCGCCTGTGGCGCCGTTTACAAGTCTGACCCCATCCCAAACCCTTCCCTCGGGAAGGGCTTATCGCATCGCGACCGGAATGCGGACGGAGACCACACAATTATTTCACCTGCGCCCCGATCAGCTCCACGGCCTTGTCGATGGCGGCCTGCAAACCGTCGGGATTCTTGCCGCCGGCCGTCGCGAAGAAGGCCTGTCCGCCTCCGCCGCCCTGCATCAGCTTCGCGGCCTCGCGCACGACGGCTCCGGCATTCACGCCGCAGGCCGTGATCTCGTCGCCCAGCATCACCGTCAGCGTCGGCTTCCCGTCCCAGACGGAACCCACGACGAAAACCAGCCTGGGCGAACGCTGGCGCAGGTTGTAGGCCAGGTCCTTCACGAAGTCGGGACGGCGGTCGGTCTGCGTGGCGAAAAGCTGCATGCCGTGACGCTCGGGCGTCGATGCGGCGATCTTGTCGGCCCACTGGGCCACCTGCTCGCGGCGCATCGACTCGACCTCCTTCGAGAGGGTCTCGTTGCTTTCGAGCATCTTCTTCACGGCCTGCACGACCTGCGGGTTATTGAGGTATTCGGCGATGTTGCGCATCGTGTCCTCGGCGGCATAGAGCACCTTCTCGGCCTGCTCGCCCGTGACGGCCTCGATACGGCGCACGCCGGCCGAAATGGCGCTCTCCGAGAGAATCTTGAAGAAGCCGATATTGCCCGTGGCGCCGGTGTGCGTACCGCCGCACAGTTCGACCGACGACCCGAAGCGGACCATGCGGACCTTGTCGCCGTATTTCTCGCCGAAGAGCATCATCGCACCGCACTTCTCGGCCTCCTCCTTCGTAGCCTCGCGGTTCTCCACGAGCGGATAGTTGGCGCGGATGGCCCGGTTGACGAGTTGCTCCACCTTGCGCAGCTCCTCGGGCGTCACCTTCTGGAAATGCGAGAAGTCGAAACGCAGGATTTCGGGCGTCACCAGCGAACCCTTCTGCTCGACATGCGCGCCGAGCACCTTGCGCAGCGCCTCGTGCATAAGGTGCGTGGCGGTGTGGTTGTTGGCTGCGGCCTGCCGCTTTTCGGGGTCCACCCGGGCCGTAAATTCAGCCGCGGGGTTCTCCGGGAGCTGGTTCACGATATGGATGATCAGGCCGTTCTCCTTCTCGGTGGCCACGACAGGAATACGCTCGTTGGCGCTCTCGATCATACCGATGTCGCCGACCTGGCCGCCCGAGTTGCCGTAGAACGGCGTGCGGTCGAAAACCAGCTGGTACGATGTCTTGCCCTTCGACGTGACGCGGCGGTAGCGTGCGATGCGGACCTTCTCGGTCAGCGTGTCGTAGCCCGTGAAGACGCTCTCGCGGATGGGGAACAGCTCCACCCAGTCGTCGGTGTCGACGGCGGCGGCGTTGCGCGAACGCTCCTTCTGGGCCTGCAACTCCTTCTCGAAGGCGGCGAGGTCCACGCCGACGCCCTGTTCGCGGGCGATCAGCTCCGTGAGGTCGATCGGGAAACCGAACGTATCGTAGAGTTCGAAGGCGTCCTTGCCCGAAATAAGCTCCTTGCCTTCGCCTTTGGTTCTGGAGATCACGCCGTCCAGCAGGTTGATGCCCGTGGCGAGCGTGCGCAGGAACGAGGACTCCTCCTCCTCGATCACTTTTTCGATCAGTCCCTGCTGGGCCTTCAGCTCGGGGAACTGGCCGCCCATCTGCCCGACCAGTCCGGGAACCAGGCGGCAGAGCGTCGGCTCGGTAAAGCCGAGGTAGGTGTAGCCGTAGCGCACGGCGCGGCGCAGGATGCGGCGGATGACATAGCCCGCCTTGACGTTCGACGGCAGCTGGCCGTCGGCGATCGAGAAGGCGATGGCGCGCAGGTGGTCGGCGATCACGCGCATGGCCACGTCGGCCTTCCGGTCCTCGCCGTATTTCTTGCCCGACATCTCCGCGATGCGGCCGATCGTGGGCTGGAAAACGTCGGTGTCGTAGTTCGACTTCTTGCCCTGGAGGATCATGCAGAGGCGCTCGAAGCCCATGCCCGTGTCGACGTTGCGCGCGGGAAGTTCCTCCAGCGAGCCGTTTGCCTTGCGGTTGAACTGCATGAAGACGAGGTTCCAGATCTCGATCACCTGCGGATGGCTCGCGTTGACCATCTCGCGGCCCGGTTTGGCGGCGATCTCCGCCTCGTCGCGCAGGTCGAAGTGGATTTCCGAGCAGGGTCCGCAGGGTCCCGTCTCGCCCATCTCCCAGAAATTATCGTGCTTGTTGCCGCGGATGATATGGTCCGCGGGCAGGTACCGGAGCCAGTAGTCGTAAGCCTCCTGGTCGAACGGCACGCCGTCCTCCTCCGAACCTTCGAACACCGTGGCGTACATCCGCTCGGCGGGCAGTCCGTAGACGCCGTGGAGCAGTTCCCAGGCCCACTCGATCGCCTCCTTCTTGAAGTAATCGCCGTAGGACCAGTTGCCCAGCATCTCGAACATCGTATGGTGGTAGGTGTCGTGGCCGACCTCCTCCAGGTCGTTGTGCTTGCCCGAAACGCGCAGACATTTCTGCGTATCGGCCGCACGCGGATACTTGCGGGGGGCGTTGCCCAGGAAGATGTCCTTGAACTGGTTCATGCCCGCGTTGGTGAACATCAGCGTGGGGTCGCCCTTGACAACCATCGGGGCCGAAGGCACGATAGCATGCCCTTTCGACTCGAAGAAGTCGAGAAAGGCCTGACGAATTTTATTTGACTCCATGATATATTGATTTATCCTATTTTCACGTTCTTGATTTCGGGTTGCAAAATTACACATTTTAAACTAAATTTGCATCCTATTAAAGGAGATTTTTCCGCGATGGGCGAAAAAGGACACAGATTCGGAACCGAAACGCTTCGGACAGGCGCAGAGGAGCTGACACACGAGGCGCAGGTTCTCACGCACGGCGTGATGACGGCCCCGTTCCGGCTCCGCACCTACCGCCTGATCCGCAAGATCCTGATCGGATTCATCCTCGTGTCGATCGCCAACGTCCTCTTCTCCTACTTCTTCTACACGCCCAAGATGTACCGCATCCTGCGCGACAACCGCGAGACGGTGATCAAATACCGCATTCTCCAGGACCGCATCCGCACCGCCCAGCAGCGCGTCGACGAAATACGCCACCGCGACAACTACGTCTACCGCTCGCTCTTCTCGACCGACACGCTCTCGATCCCGGGCGTGTGGCAACCCTACCCCGATTCGAAATACGCCCCGCTCGCCGCCGACGACTACGCCCCGCTGATGGTCGGGACATGGCGGCAGCTGGACGCGCTGGCCCGGACGATCTACCTCGAATCGGTGTCGTTCGACGAATTGCAGCAGTTCTCGAAGAACAAGGAGCAGCTCTCGGCAGCCGTCCCGGCCATCTGGCCCATCGACCGCTCGGCGCTGCACAACAACCACATCGGCGCCTTCAGCGCGCGCCGCATGCACCCCGTGCTGGGCTACATCCGCCCCCACACGGGCATCGACTTCGGCTGCGACCGCGGCACTCCGGTCTACGCCACGGGCGACGCCGTGGTCGAAACAGCCTCGGCCAGCGGCTTCAACGGCGGCTACGGCAAGCAGGTGCTGCTCAACCACGAATTCGGTTACAAGACGCGCTACGCCCACCTGAACGAGGTGCTCGTGAAACCCGGCGAGCGCGTCACGCGCGGCCAGATCATCGCCCGGACGGGCAACACGGGGCGTTCGACGGGCCCCCACCTCCACTACGAGGTGATCCACAAGGGCGTGCCCGTCAACCCGATCAACTATTTCAACCGCAACATGACCCCCGAGGAGTACGAACGCCTGATGGAGAACATGCGCGAGACCAACTTCGAAAAGCTCTGACATGGCAGGTAAAAAGGATTTAGAGCGTCTGCGCAGGCGCAGGCGGCGCAAGCAGCGGATCATCCGCGCCACGGTCCACCTTTTCGTGTGGCTGGGGATGGCGGTGCTCTACTACGTGGGCTTCTCGGTCTTCTTCGACACGCCGTTCGAATACCAGATGAAGCACTCGACCGACCGCCTGCGCCGCGAATACGAGGCGCTGTCCACCCGGTACGACTCGCTCTCGACCGTTCTGGGAAACCTTTCGGAACGCGACCGCAACGTTTTCCGCATCCTCTTCGAGTCGGAGCCGTACGATTTCGACTCGGAGCACGAACAGCGGCAGAGTTCGACCTACGAAAAGATCGTGGGCCGCTCGACGCGTCAGCTCAAACGCGAACTGCGCGAGAGGGTGAGCGAGATGGAACGACAGCTCGAAACGCTCAACGCCTCGTACCTCGAACTGCAGGCGCGCATCGACACGGCGGGCCGCAGGTGCGACAACATCCCCTCGATCCAGCCCGTGATCAACAAGCAGCTGACGCTGCTCACAGCCTCCTACGGCATGCGCATCCACCCCTTCTACAAGACGCTGCAATCGCATCAGGGCGTGGATTACACCATCCCCGAGGGTTCGCGCGTCTTCGCCACGGCCGACGGCGTGGTGCGCGACGCGGCGCAGCGCAACTCGACGCAGGGCCAGACCGTGGTGATCGACCACGGCAACGGCTACGAAACCTCGTACAGCCACCTCTCGAAGATCAACGTCCGCAAGGGCCAGACCGTGCGGCGGGGCGACATCATCGCCCTCTCGGGCGACACGGGCCTTTCGCTGGCCCCCCACCTCCACTACGAAGTGCGGCTCGACGGCATGCGCGTCGACCCGATCCACTATTTCTTCATGGAGCTGACCCCCACCGAGTACCAACGCCTGATGCGCATCGCCCAGACCGGCATGCAGTCGTTCGACTGACCCGGCCAAGAGCCGGGATTCAGGCGGCAACGAGCCTTTGGAACGAGTCATAGCCGATACACGCCTTCGACCGAATAGCAAACCGAAAAATGGAAAATTCTGAAATCCGCCTTCTTCTGCTCGATTTCGACGGCACGCTGGCCGACACCCGGCGGGCCAACACGCTCTCCTACGTCGCGGCCCTCGGCGAGGCGGGCTACACGCTCACCGAGGAGGAGTACGCCGCCAATTACTTCGGAATGCGGTGCAACGAGTTTCTCACACGCTTCGGAATCGCCGACCCCGCCGAACGCGAGCGGCTGCGGCTTCGCAAGATCGCCCTCTACCCCACGTTTTTCGACACCGTGCGGCTCAACGAACCCCTGTGGACGTTCTGCCGGCAGTTCCGCGCCGGCGGCGGCCGCGTGTGGGTGGTCTCGACGGGCAGCCGGGCCAACATCGACAACGTGATGCGCCACCTGGGAATCGGCGGCCCCGCGGCAGAGGTCGGGGTCTCCGAAACGGGCTTCCATTCCGGCGTAACGGACCCCGCAGCGCCGCTGGGCCGTGTCGACGGCATTCTCTCGGGCGCCGACGTGGAGCGTCCAAAACCCGCTCCGGACTGTTTTCTGGAGGCCATGCGCCGCGAAGGCTGCACGCCGCGCGAGACGCTGATCTTCGAGGATTCCGCAATCGGCATCGAGGCGGCACGCCGCAGCGGAGCGTCCTATTTCGTGGTGAAATTGTAGACTTAAATCTTGGAGACAATCCGATCCCGACTCGATGCCGGGGCCGTTAAGCGACGGACCGGCTAAAAGCGCAAGCGGAGGGGACGGGGCGCGTGCGCCCCCGCGAATAGTCGCCCGGAGCCAGCGTTAGCCGGTTCGTCGCAGGCAAAGGCATCCGTCGGGGAGTTTTTGGTACTTTTTGCGGAAAAAAGTACATGAAATCCCGCGGCCGCAGGCCGCAAAAACTACCTCTTGCAAATCACGTTGAAATCGCAGAACTTGCAGGTGTCGGCGTCCTCGCACTGGCGGAAGGACACCGAGGGATCGTAGAGTTCCGCCAGCGTTTGGCGCACCAACTCCTCGAACCGTTCGGCATAAAGCGTGTAACGTCCGCCGCGGACGCCCGTTTCCCGGTCGTCGAGCGTCGGCAGGTAGTCGGGACGGTTCATCGCCCGCACGTAGTAGAGCGCGGGTTCGGCGTCGACGCCCCGCGTACGGTAGAGCATCATGGCGTAGAGCAAGGTCTGGAGGATGTTCGAAAGCCGCTGTTTGCCTTCGCCGCGGAAAAGGCTCTCCACCCCGGCGAACTCCAGGTGCGGCGCCCCGGTCTTGTAGTCCACCACGCGCAGCGTTCCGTCGTCCAGCGCGTCGATGCGGTCGGCGATGCCCGCGAACTTCATGCAAAGGGGGCGGCCCGCCGCCGTGAAATCGAATCCGTATGCCACTTCCTGCTCCAGCCCCGTGACCGTGAAACCGTCGTGCGCCGCATCGTAGGGCATCACCCCGCCCCGCAGATAGCGCGTAACGATGTCTTTGACCAGCAGCAGGTTGCCCGTATAGTCGTCGGTCGTGGCCGCGGGGTCCTGCAAATAATTCTCGTTGATCGCCGCTTCGACCGCCGCGGCGATCTCACCCGTGCGGATCATCGCCCGCAGGGTCTCGCCGGGGTGCGCCTCGCCCACGATCCGGGCATAGAGTTTCTGCACCGCGGCGTGAAGGATCGTGCCGAACATCGGGGCGTCGACCTCCTCGGCGATCTCGTCGTCGGCCTGGAGACGCGCCACGGAGTGAAAATAGAACCGCAGGGGACAGGCCACATAGCGGAAGAAAGCCGTCGGCGAGAGCGTGGCCTTCGATTCTGGGTCGGTGAAGCGTCCGAGACGCTGCATGATCCCCTCGTCCTTGGCCACCTCGATCGGATCGGTCTCGGCGAGGTTGACATCCACACCCACCTCGACCTTCCGGACGGGAAATCCGCTCTCGTAGTCGAGCTGGTAGATGTAGCGGCTCGGTTCGCCCGTCGATTTGTCGTCGGCGTGCGAGCAGTAGAGCATCCACACCCGCCGGGCGCGCTGCACGAGGCGGTAGAAATAGTAGGCGTAAACTCCCTCGTGGTGCTCGGGCGTGGGCAGTCCGTAGGCCGCCCGCAGGTTGTAGGGCACGAACGACGCCTGCGCCATGTGGTTGCCCGGGAAGTTGTCGTCGTTCATCGAGAGCAGAACGACGTTTTCGAAATCGAGGTTGCGGGTTTCGAGGATGCCCATGACCTGCACCCCTTCGAGCGGCTCGCCCTCGTAGGGGATGCGCACGGTCTGCAAATGGCGACGCAGCAGCGAGGTGTAAACCTCCGTCGTCAACTCGATGTCGCACTCGTCCAGCGAATTGCGAAGTTTGGAAATCTCCTCCGAAATCACGGCCAGAAACTCCACGCGCTGACGCCGGTCGTCGCCCTCGTAGGGCGTCCGGGCCACGGCGGCGACGACCCGCAGCAGCCAGTCGGACAGCTCGCGCCACGCGGCGGCGGGCGAAAAGATCATCCGCAGCAGGTCGTTGCGTCCCAGCCATGCGGCGTCGACCGAAATGCGCCGTTCGCGCACGATCTCGTCCTGCATGGCGCGGGTCTCGCGAGCATCGCTGTCCGCGACGTAGGGGTGCGCGAGAATGCCCACGGCGTCGGCATGGTAGAACGTGCATCCTGCGCCCTTCGTGCGGCGGTGGGCCTGCAACTCCACGAGGCGTTCGACGAAGGTGTAGGCCAGGCTGGCCCGCAGCGGATAGCCCATCGTGACGTTGACCTTCCCGATCTCGGGCGGCAGGGCGTAGAGCAGCGGCAGGAGCAGGTTTTCATCGGTCAGCACCACGGCGGTGCGCTTGTCCAGCGGCCCCCGTGCGGCCAGTTCCCGCAGGATCGCGGCGGCGTGCTTGCACTGCACGGCGTTCGACACGGCGGCCACGGCGGTCAGCTCCTTCGGACGCTCCATGTTGTCGTGCGACACGTCCCCGCGCGGCGGGAACTGCACGACGTTCTCGCGCACGAACATCCCGGCCTCCTGCTCGGGGCGGTCTTTATAATAGGAGTCGTAATCCCAGTAGAAATCGGTCTCGGCAGCCGTCGAGAGGAAGCGGAATAGCTGTTTCTCGCACTCCGACAGGGCGTTGAATCCCGCCACGACATATTGCCGCGCCTCGGGAAAGGCATACCCCTCGCCGCGGATGCGGTCGGCGGCGGCCCGCTGGACCATGCCGTTGTAGGCGATGCCCAGCTCGGAGAGCCGTTCGCGGAAGCGGGCGTAAACCGGCCCCAGGGTCTTCCAGATCGCCAGGAAGCGGCGCTTCTCCTCCGAGAGATCGGTTTCGTCGGCGAGCGTCGACCAGAAACGCAGGATTTGCAGCTGCGCGGGAGTAAGGTACGAAATGTCGGCCTCGATCTCCTTGATCTCCGAGATGTTGCGGAACAGCATCGCGGCGTCGATCCGGTATTTGTCGATGGTGTCGAAATCCGTCAGGAGCATGTCGCCCCAGAAATAGAACTTGTCGAACGGCTCGGCGTGGTATTCCGAATAGATTTTGTAGAGTTCGGTGATCAGCCGCACGCGGTCCCCGGTGCGGAGTCCCGAAATCTCGGTCGTCAGATCGTCGACCGTCACCCACCGGGGCTGCCACATCGGACGCCCGGCGATGCCCGTCAGGGCGTCGACGAAGAACAGCCGCGCACGACGCGACGGAAAGAGGATCGCCCTTTCGGAAAGCCCTTCGCCGTAACGGGCATAGAGGTCTTCGGCAACTTCGTGGAGAAAGGTTTTCATATAATGCAAAATTCACAATTCACAATAATTTAGTTTGCAGACGTTTAAAACCGACTTCAGCAAAGTCAAAATTGTGAATTATGAATTATGAATTGCGAATCACTCCACCCTTGTGATGTCGCCGCCCATGAACTTCGCGCCGCTGCGCACAATGGGCGGAGCGCCCTTGTAGGTGATCTTGCCCCCGGTCGAGGTTTTGCCCTGGAAACGGTCGGTCACCCACAGCGCAGCAACGCCCGAACTGGTGACGTTGGCCTCGGCGGCCATCACCTCCAGCCCCGCTGCTTCGAGTTTTCCGGTCGAGACGAACAGCGAAAGGTAGCGCACCGCGCCCGTCAGCGTCGCCGTGCTCTTGCCCGTAAGCTCCATTTTCAGGTCCTTGACATCCATCCGGGCCGTCACCTGCGCCATGCCGCCCACGGTCAGGTCGAGGACCGTGGCCACCAGCGTGCTGTCGAACGTCGCCACGGCGTCGGCAATGGCGACGCGCTCCAGCGAATTGTAATAAACCGTCACCGAAGTGCGGTCGGGCCGGCGGGCGTCGGAGCGTTCCGTGATGCGCAGCACCTTGTCCTTCACCTCGGCGCGGAATTTGGTCGTATAGGAACCTTTGGTGTCGTAGACGATCTTGGGGGCTTCGGTGTCGGGAACCTGCACGAATTTGACGTCGAGCGGCGCCGACACTTCGACGGCTGTAAACGACGTGAGCCATTCGCGGCGTTCCCCGGTTTCGGCGGGCTGCTGCGCCCGGCAGAGCGCTGCGGCGGCCAGCATCACGGCCGTCAGAATCATTTTCTTCATAACAAGATCTTGTTTTAGCTCCGCTAAATTACAAAATTATTGCGAAGTTCGGGATTTGTTTTGTATTTTTACCCATTAAAACGAAATTTCGGACAGTGAGAGCGAAGATTCTGAATGCAAGCGCCGGATCGGGAAAAACCTACCAGCTGGCCTACAAGTACGTCCGCGACGTGATCGACCAGCCGGGCCTCTACCGCCACATCCTCGCCGTGACCTTCACGAACAAGGCCACCGAGGAGATGAAATCGCGCATCCTGAAGGAGATCCACCGTCTGGCCTCGGGAGGCGCAAGCCCCTATCTGGGAAACCTCTGCCGCGAGCTGTCGCTCGACGAGCGTTCGGTGCGCAAACGCGCCGCCGAGGTGCGTTCGAAAATCCTGCACGACTACTCGCGCTTCACGGTGCTGACGATCGACACCTTCTTCCAGCGCATCCTGCGGGCCTTCATCAAGGAGCTGGGCATCGACCTCAATTACAATGTCGAGATCGAGACGGCTTCGGTGCTGTCGAAGGGCGCCGACACGCTCATCGAGCAGATCACCGTCGACCGCGACCTGCAACGCTGGCTCACGGAGTTCGTGCAGGAGCGCATCGACGAGGGCCGCAAATGGGACATCCGCGACGGCATCCTTTCGCTCGGCGGCGAGTTGTTCAAGGAGAAGAACAAGGACGCGCTGTCGGTGCCGCGGTCGCGCGAGGAACTGGGCCGGATCGTATCGCGCGCCGCGGCGCAGGCCGAGGCGACCAAAAAGCAATTGCAGCAGACCGCCGCCCGGGCCGTTGCGATCATCTCCCGGGCCGGACTTACGGCCGCCGACTTTTCGGGCAAGAGCCGCAGCTTCGCCAATTATTTCTTCACCGTCGCCGCGGGCGAACTGAAACCCTACGGCGCGACGGTGGCCAAGATGGCCGCCGCGCCCGAGGGCTGGGGCGCCAAGGGATCGCCCGCGCAGGCGCTGGCCCCCGAGCTGCAACCCCTGCTGCGCGAAATGTGCGACATCTACGACGCCAACCGCAAGAGCTGGAACACCTGCGACCTGCTGAAGGAGAACTACCGCAGCTTCGCCCTGCTGTCGGACCTCTACAAGCGGGTGCAGCAGCTGTGCGACGAGCAGAACATGATGCTCCTCTCGGAAACCAAATACGTCCTCTCGGAGTTCATCGGCCACAACGACGCGCCGTTCATCTACGAGAAGGTGGGCAACCGTTTCGAGCGTTTTATGATCGACGAATTCCAGGACACCTCCCTGAAGGAGTGGGAAAACTTCCTGCCCCTGCTGCAAAACGCCATGGCGCAGTCGGAGGAGACCTCGGTGCTGATCGTGGGCGACATCAAGCAGTCGATCTACCGCTGGCGGGGCGGCGACTGGAAAATCCTCCACGGCGAGGCCCAGCAGGCGCTGGGCGCGGGCGACACCCAAGTCGAGGTGCTGCGGGAGAACTGGCGGAGCCTCCCCGCGGTGGTCGCCTTCAACAACCGCATCATCGAACGGATCGTCGCCGCGGACAACCGTGCGCTGAACGAAACCCTCGCAAAGGCCTCCGAGGAGGGTTCCGTCGATCCCGCGGAGGCCGCCGCGCTGCGCGACACCCTCGCCGACGCCTACCGCGGACATGCCCAGCTCCCGCGCCGCAAGGCCGAACACCCGGGCTACGTCTCGGTCGAGACCTTCGCCGAGCGGCCGCCCGTCGTGGAGCGCATCTGCGCGCTGATCGACAAGGGATTCCGGCCGTGCGACATTATGATCCTCGTGCGCGGGGCCACCGACGGCGCGAAGGTCGCCGCCGAACTGCTCGACTTCAAACGCCGCAACGAGGACCCGCGCTACCGTTTCGACGTGATGACCCAGGAGGCTCTGATCGTGGGCAACGCCCCCGTCAGCTCGTTCATCGCCGCGGCCCTGCGGCTGGCGCTCAACCCCGACGACTCGCTCTCGCGCGCCGTCTACAACCACTACCTCGGCCGCCCGTTCGACCGGCCGCTCGACGATTCGGAACGCGATTTTTTCCGCTCGGTGCGGCTCCTGTCGCCCGAGGAGGCGTTCGAGCGGATCGTCATGCGGCACGCCCTGCAAGGCGACCGTCGGCAGACGGCCTACCTCCAGGCCATCCACGAGCAGATCATCTCGTTCTGCGCGACGAAAATCGCCGACATAGCGCTGTTCCTCCGCTGGTGGGAGGAGACGGGCAAAAACCGCTCGCTGTCGGTCGAGGAGAGCGCCACGACGGTCGAGATCACCACCATCCACAAGGCCAAGGGGCTTGAAAAGCGGGCCGTGCTCATCCCCTACTGCTCGTGGTCGCCGGACCCCAAGTCGAGCGGCACGGTGCAGAACATCGTCTGGGCCGAGGCCCGCGGCGACGGGGCCGAAGCGATCGGCCGCTTCCCGGTGAGGTACAAGAAGGCGATGGCCGAATCGGGCTTCTCGTCGGAGTACTACCGCGAGCTGGTCTACGCCCACGTCGACAACGTCAACCTGCTGTACGTGGCCCTCACGCGCGCCGCCGAGTCGCTGCACATCTTCATCCCGCAGAAGGGCGGCCGCACGGTCGGGGGGCTGCTGCTCCAGAGCATCGCAACCGACGGCGACAAGGCCCTGCTGGGCGACTTCGAAGGCAGCTGCACCATCGACGAAGCGGGCGAACACTTCGCTTTCGGGGAGTTCGCGGGCCCCGTCGCGGGCGGTTCGAAACACTCCGAGGCCGAGCACGTCATTCTGGAGGAGTACCCCACGGCGCAGGCTGACCTGCGGCTGCGGCTCCCCTCGCAACGCTATTTCGAGGACGGCGGCGAGGTCGAGCTCTCGCCCCGGAACCTCGGCATCCTGATGCACAGGGCCTTCGAGCAGGCCGACGACGAGGCCGGAATCCACGAGGCCGTGCGCGGCATGCAGGCCGACGGCACGCTGTCCGAAGCCGATGCCGCGACCCTGCGGCAGATGATCGCCCGGGCCTTGGAACACCCCGAGGTGCGCGAATGGTTCGGCGGAGGCTGGGAGCGCGTGCGCAACGAAAACGAAATCATCATCCCCGGCAGAGGGTCGACGCGGCGTCCCGACCGCGTGATGATCGACGGACGCCGGGTCGTCGTCGTCGACTACAAGTTCGGCCTGCGCGACGCCGAACGCCACCGCCGGCAGATGCGCGAATACCTCCGCCTGCTGGGCGAAATGGGTTATGCCCCGGCCGAGGGGTATCTGTGGTATGTGAAACTGGGTAAAATCGAAAAAGTGGAGCCATGAGAAGCATCCTCCGAAGCCTTCCCGCCGCATTCCGCCGCCGGGGTCTCCGCATCGCCGCGACCCTCGTGCTGCGCGCCGTGCTGAACCTGGCGGGACTCGCGGCCCTGCTGCCGGTGCTGACGCTGGTGCTCGACCCCGCGGGATTCGAGGGCGACGGGCCGCTGGCGACGGTCTACGTCTGGTCGGGCGTCGCCTCGCCGCGCACGTTCGCACTCGCGGTCTGCGGGGCCGTCGTGGGGTTCATCGTCCTCAAATGCGGCGTCAACTTCCTGCTGGCACGCGCCGAACGCCGCTACATCTACGACCTCTACCGCACCCTTTCGCGCCGCCTCTACATCGCCTACCACGACCGGGGTCTGGCCTTCATCAACAATTCGAACTCCTCGGTGCTGGCGCGCAACGTCAACGTCGTCTGCCTGGCATTCGCCGCCGGGGTCCTGCGCCCCGCCGCCGCGATGATCGCCGAGGCGATGCTCTTCGTCCTGCTGTTCGCCTCGCTGGCTCTCTACACGCCCCTCGCGGCGCTGCTCTCCGTCGTGATCTTCCTCCCCGCGGTGTGGCTCTACTACGCGCTGGTCCGCAACCGCATCAACCGTTACGGCGAACAGGAGAACCGCGCCCAGCGCGAGAAGTCGCGCCTCGTGGCCGAGACCTTCCGGGGATACGCCGACATCGAGTTGAGCGACGCCTTCCCGGGGATGCTCCGCGCCTTCGACCGCACGATGGACGAAGTGGTGCGCACCCGCTCGCGCGAGGCCGACATCGGCCAGCTGCCCCAACTCTTCACCGAGATCGGGCTTGCCGTGGGCATGGCCCTGCTGGCGGCCGTGAGCTTCGGCGGCGGGCAGTCGCAGCTGCTGTTCGGCGTCTTCGCCGTGGCGGCCCTGCGGCTGATGCCCTCCGTGCGCGGCATCATGTCGGGCTGGGCCACGATCCGCTACAACCGCTACACCATCCCCATCCTGCGCGAAGCGGCCCTCCACGAGCCGGCCTCCGCGCACCCCGGGGTCCCGACGCGCGAAACGCTGCCCTTCGAGCGCGAAATCTCGGTCCGCAACCTCTCGTTCCGCTTCACCGAAGAGAGCCGGGAACTTTTCCACGGCCTCACGCTCACCATCCGCAAGGGCGAACGCATCGGCATCCGCGGAGCGTCGGGCGCAGGCAAGACCACCCTTTTCAACCTCCTGCTGGGCCTTTACGAACCCACGTCGGGAGAAATCGCCGTCGACGGCACGCCCCTCACCGCCGCAAACCGCCGGGCATGGCAGAACCGCATCGGCTATGTCTCGCAGCGTCTGTTCCTCACCGACGGAACATTCGCGGCCAACGTCGCACCGGGCGTCCCGGACGCCGAAATCGACCGCCGCCGGGTCACCGAAGCCCTCGAAGCGGCCCAGCTGGGCGAATTCATCGCTTCGCTGCCCCTGGGGATCGACACCCCCGTCGGCGAATGCGGCAGCCGCCTCTCGGGCGGACAGCGGCAGCGCATCGGCATCGCACGCGCCCTCTACCGCCGCGCCGACGTGCTTTTCTTCGACGAGGCGACCTCGGCGCTCGACAGCCGCACCGAAGGGGAGATCAACCGTTCGATCGCCGCGATCGCCGCGCGGAATCCGGGCCTTACGCTGCTGGTGATCGCCCACCGCGAAACCTCGCTCGAATACTGCGACCGAATCATAACGCTGGAAAAATAAGATGAAGAATCGGAAGCCGTCCCTTATTCCCATCCGCCAGCTGCGACCCTCTCCCAGCGAGGGAGAGGGCCTACGATTCACCCGGCTCGTACGGCAGAGTATATCCTTGCACCGCCGGCGCGAAAAAAAATGAACGCTAACAACCGCTTTATGAATTATACGATCGCCAATATCCGCGTCTCCCTGCCCGACGCCTGCACGGGAGAGCATTTCACCCGGGCCCTGCGCCCGTTCCTGACACTCGGCGCCGGCCCTGCGGACCTCGCGCTGGAAATCGTCCCCCGGATTCCGGCCGAAGCCGATTACCGCGAACTCGACATCTTCGAGTTTCCCGACGCCGACGCCGACTGCCGTTTCGGGACCGACGCGGCGGGCTACCTGCTCGAAATGACGCCCCGCGACGGCAGCGCCCCGGCCCGCTACCGCATGGCCTACGGCGCGGCGGCGGCCCGTAGCGACATCACCCCCGGACACAATCCCGCGCTGTTCCGGTTCGGGGTCTGGATTCTTTTCAACATCGCGGCGCTGCCCCTCGGAGCCGTGGCCTTCCACTCCTCGGTGATCCGCTACCGCGGCCGGGGAGTGCTGTTCCTCGGCGAATCGGGAACAGGCAAAAGCACCCACACGCGGCTGTGGCGGGAGCATATCCCGGGTGCGGAACTGCTCAACGACGACAGTCCGATCATCCGGGCCACGGACAGCGAAGCCCTCGTCCACGGATCGCCGTGGAGCGGCAAAACGCCCTGCTACCGCAACGAGAGCTGCCCGATAGCCGCCGTCGTACGGCTCTCGCAAGCCTCGCACAACCGCATCCGCCGCCTGCGGCCGATCGAGTCCATCGGAGCGTTGCTCCCCTCCGCACCCCCGGCCTTCGCCCGCGACGAACGGCTTTCGGACGACACCTGCGGCCTGCTCTCCCGGCTGATCGCACAGGTTCCCGTCTACCACCTGGAGTGCCTGCCCGACGCGGCGGCGGCGCAGCTCGCCTGCCGAACGGTTTTCAACGACGCGACGCTATGATCCTGCTCCCCAACCAACTCTTCTTCGCCGAGGTCGAGGCGATGCTCGCCGAAGGCCGCGAGGTTCAGATCCGCATGAAGGGCCACAGCATGCGGCCCCTGCTGCGCAGCGAGCGCGACCAGGTCGTGCTGACGCCCTGCGCCGACCCCGCGCGCCTGCAACCGGGCGACGTGGTGCTGTTCCGCTGCTGCGGCCGCCACATCCTCCACCGCATCGTCCGCCGCGACGGCGAGCGCCTCACACTCGCGGGCGACGGGAACTACCGCATCACGGAACAGTGCACGACACGCGACGTCGCCGGCATCGCCGTCCGGGTCATCCGCGCCTCGGGCCGCGTCGTCGGCTGCGACTCCCCCGGCTGGCAGCTCCGATCGCGCCTCTGGCTCGCGATCCCGCCCTGGCTGCGACGGCAGGTGCTGCGCGTGCTCTGGTATTCGGGCTGGAAATGAAAAAGGCAGGGCTTTCGACAGCCCTGCTTTTTTACGGCAGCCCACGGAAGAGACCGGGAGAGAAAATCCCCGGACGGGTAGCGCCGGAGTGCGTCCCGTCCGGGGATTTCGAGGGATGTGCGGAAATATCCGCCGTGGTTCCTGCGGAGAGCCGCAAATGGCAACAAAAAAAACAGACCGGATCGCTCCGGTCTGTTTTCACATAAATCGGCCTGGACTATTCGCCCAGAGCGAACCGCTTGTAAGCCACGACCGTGGCATCCTTGTCGGCCTTGTGGATGTAGTCGGCGATCGACTCCTTCTCGCCTACCACCGGCTGGGCCAGCAGCGTGTTCTCCTCGAAGAACTTGCGCATCTTGCCTTCGGCGATCTTCTCCAGAATGGCCTCGGGTTTGTTGGCGTTCTTGGGGTCCTGCTTCATGGCCTCCACGGCGATCTTGCGCTCGTGCTCCACAACCTCTGCGGGGCAGTCCGCCTCCGAGATCGAAACGGGAGCCATGGCCGTAGCCTGCATGGTCACGGTGTGTGCGACCTCGGCGGGAATCTCCTTGTTGAAGCCCAGGATCGTACCCAGCTTCTTGTTGAAGTGCACGTAAGCGGCGCAGTAGGGAGCCTCGATGCGGCCGTAGTAAGCCAGCTCGATCTTCTCGCCCGTCTGACCCGATTTCTCGGTCACCATCTCCTCGACGGTGCGGCCCTCTGCGTTTTTCGCAGCCATCAGCGCATCGCGGTCGGCAGCGTCGTTCTTCACGGCGACCTCCAGCATGGCCTCGGCCGAAGCCGAATACTCGGAGTTCTGGGCCACGAAGTCGGTCTCGCACGCCAGGCAGAGGATGTAAGCCTTCTGGCCTACGATCTTCGTAACGACGACACCCTCGGTAGCGGTGCGGTCGGCGCGCTTGGCGACGATGAGCTTACCTTTCTCGCGGATAATGTCCTGAGCGCGGGCAAAATCACCTTCAGCTTCGATGAGGGCCTTCTTGCAGTCCATCATACCGGCGCCGGTCATCTTGCGGAGCTTCATTACATCAGCAGCTTTGATTTCCATAATCTTGTCCTTTCTCTATAAGGTTCGTAAATACAATTATTCTGCCTTTTCCTCGGCGGTCTCGGCTGCTTCAGCAACAACTTCGGCTGCTTCTGCGGGAGCGGCAGCAGGCTCCTCGTAGGGAGTCTCGACAGCGGCGACAACCTCTGCCACGGCAGCCTCCTCGGCATCGATCGCAGCCTTCACGGCCTTCTTGATGCGGGGCTTGCCCTCCTTCTTAACGGTTGCACCCTCGGCGTCAGCCTCCTGTGCCTCCTTCTCCTTTTCGAGCTTGCGCTCCTCGGTGCCCTCGGCGATAGCGGCGCACATGGCTTCGAGAACCACGGCGATCGACTTGGTGGCATCGTCATTTGCAGGGATAACGTAATCAATGTCGGTCGGATCACAACAAGTGTCTACCATTGCAAATACGGGGATGCTGAGGCGTTTGGCCTCCTTCACGGCGTTGGCCTCCTTCTGTACGTCGACGACGAACAGAGCCGCCGGAAGACGCGTCAGGTCGGCGATCGAGCCGAGGTTCTTCTCCAGTTTCGCACGCTGGCGGGAGATCTGGAGTTTTTCGCGCTTGGAGAAATTATCGAACGTGCCGTCGGTCGCCATCTTGTCGATGGTGGACATTTTCTTGACGGCTTTACGTATGGTGGGGAAGTTTGTCAGCATACCGCCGGCCCAACGCTCGGTGACGTAAGGCATACCGACGGCTGCCACCTTTTCGGCAACAATGTCCTTGGCCTGTTTCTTGGTCGCTACGAACAGCACGCGGCGACCGCTCTTGGCGATCTGCTTGATGGCCGCAGCAGCCTCATCGATCTTCAGGACGGTTTTGTGCAGGTCGATGATGTGGATGCCGTTCTTCTCCATGAAGATGTAAGGAGCCATTTTGGGGTTCCATTTGCGCTTCAGGTGACCGAAGTGCGCACCGGCTTCCAATAATGTATTAAAATCTGTACGTGACATTTTAATTCAATTCGTTGATTAATTTTAATTCTCTTTTCTTCAACCCTCCGGGTAGCGGCCTGGCCGGTCCCGGGGAGTTTTCCGCGGCGCGGCAACCAGATAGTAGACTAATTAAAAATTAAGAATTAAAAATGAAAAATTCCCAATATATAATAAGTATCCATGTGGTTTGAGAACCGTCGCCGTGCGTTGCCGAAATTCCGGTCGTGCGTATTAACGCTTGCTGAACTGGAACTTGCGGCGTGCACCGGGCTGACCGGGCTTCTTACGCTCAACCTCGCGGGAATCGCGCGTGAGGAATCCGGCCTTCTTCAGCACCGGACGCATCTCCGCGTCGATTTCGCACAGTGCGCGTGCGATGCCCAGACGAGCGGCCGAAGCCTGTCCCGTAATACCACCGCCATCGAGGTTGATGACGATGTCGTAATCTGGAGAATTTCGAGCGGGAAGTAAACTTCAAGCGCTTTGCGGTTGATTGTAATCTGACCCTTACCCGGCTTCACGTATACGCGAGCCACAGCGGCCTTACGACGACCTACGGTGTTTACAACTTCCATAACTCTTACTTAATCTCGTTTAATTTAATAGTCTTCGGGTTCTGTGCGGCGTGGGGATGCTCTGCGCCGGCATAGACCTTCAGGTTCGACAGCAGCTTGTCGCCCAGACGGGTCTTGGGCAGCATGCCTTTGACGGCCTTCTCGATGAGGAAGGTCGGTTTCTTTGCCAGATAGTCGGCAGGCGTAGCGAAACGCTGGCCGCCGGGGTATCCGGTGTGACGCGTGTAGACCTTGTCGGTCATTTTGTTGCCCGTGAGCTTCACCTTCTCCGCGTTGATGACGATGAC
Organism: Alistipes sp. 56_sp_Nov_56_25; assembly: GCF_001915285.1. Lineage (NCBI taxonomy): Bacteria > Pseudomonadati > Bacteroidota > Bacteroidia > Bacteroidales > Rikenellaceae > Alistipes > Alistipes sp. 56_sp_Nov_56_25. The sequence goes on along the minus strand of NZ_MNQF01000063.1, from coordinate 98,927 downwards.
GTAGTCACCACAGTCGACGTGGGGTGTGTAGCTGGGCTTGTTCTTGCCTCGGAGGATCTTCGCGACCTGCGATGCAAGACGTCCCAATACCTCGTTCGTAGCGTCGATCACCACCCATTCCTTGGTGACGGTCGCAGCGTTCGCCGAGATAGTCTTGTAGCTTAATGAATCCACTGTTTTTACGTTTAATTTAACTTATTGTAATCCGTTCCCCGCACATTGCGGGTGCGCAAAGGTACGAAAAAGTTTCTGATCTGCAAAAACAAATGAAAATCAAAATCGAAAACCGCGCAAAAAAACCGCAACGGCCCCGTATTCAGGAGAGTTGCGGCATTCCGAAGCAGGAGCGCGGCGTTAGCGGGCGCCCTTGGCAGGCAGGCGGCAGGCGGGCGGCTGTGTCAATACGAACGGGATGAACCCCGGTTCCGGCCGGCGGCGCCGCTCGGGAACCGCAGTTCCGAGCGAATTTTGAAATCGACCGGCAGCGTGTATTCCACCCGGACGAGCGCACCGTCCTGCCTGCCCGGCGTCCACCGCGACGCACGTCCAAGCACACGAGCGACCGCTTCCGAAAATTGCGGATGCGGCGACTCGAGAATCTCCACCATCGTAATCCGCCCCTCCTTGTCGACGACGAATGCCGCGACCACACGCCCCTGCACACCCCGTTTCAGCATGTCCGACGGGTACCTCACTTCAGCCATCACCCAACTCCGGAATTTATCCAGCCCGCCTCCGAAGAACTTCGGCATGACCTCGACCACCCGGTAAGCGTCTTTATCGCTGTATTCCGCTCCGGCGGCCCCGGGACCGAAGGCTACCGGCATCGAGACCCCGAAACGAACCCGCTCTCCGTCAATCGTCGCCGGAGTCCACGCAGGAGCCGCGGCAATGGCCTGACGCACCGTCTGTTCCAAAGCATCCTCGTCCCGATATTTCGGTTTGGGGGCAGGAGTCACCCGCCCGTCCTTTCCGACGACAAACCGCAGGATCAGTTTCCGCGGCTCCGTGAGCGCACCCGGACCCATCAGGCTGTCGACCTGCCGCTGCACCCACGCACGAAACCCGTCCGGACCGCCGCCGCAGAACAGGGGCATCCTATCGGCCGTCGTATGGATGTCGCACTCCTCGGCGCAAAGCCCCAGCTCCTCCTGTCCCGCAGGAGGGGCGACCAACCGGAAGACGAATCGCATCTCCAGCTCCGTTTTTACGGGTTTCCCCTTCGTCCGTCCGGGCGACCATTTCGGCGACAGGGCGATCGTCTTGCAGAGCCGGTCGGCAAAATGCCGCTCCTCGCAATGCGTGACCTTCAGATCGGTCAGCGTCCCTTTTTTGTCGATGGCGAACACAACTTCGACCTTCGCCTCATCCCCGACATCGTAGCGATCGGCCGGAAACCGCAGGTTGCGGATCACCCAGATTTTGAAGCATTCCGGACGGCTTCCCTGAAAAGAGGGGTCCATCTTTTCGGGCCAAAGGCTGGCCGCCGCACCGGCGTTTTTTCCGGGGATCTTTTCCTCTCCGGCGGTTTTCGCGGCGGTCGCAGCCGCATGCAGCGACGCAAGGCCGAAAAGCACCATAAACAAGCGTTTCATAATAAGGCAGGAGTTTTAGGTTTCATAAATATAGCGAAAAATGCGAGACTTGCAACGGCACGGGCGCAAAAAAGAGGGTCCGGCGAACCGAAACCCTCTTGCAACCGTATCGGGCCGTGCGGCCCGGAACGCGATTCCCTATCCGAGGAACGAAAGCAGAATGCCCGCGGCGACCGCCGAACCGACCACGCCGGCCACGTTGGGACCCATGGCGTGCATCAGCAGGAAGTTCGAGGGATCGGCCTTCTGGCCCTCGGTCTGCGACACGCGGGCGGCCATCGGGACGGCCGAAACGCCGGCCGAACCGATCAGCGGATTGATCTTGTTGTCGCCCTTCGAGAAGAAGTTCATCACCTTGGCGAGCAGCACGCCGCCGGCGGTTCCCATCGCGAAGGCGATCACGCCCAGCACGAGGATGAACAGCGTCCGCGGATTGAGGAACGCCTCGGCCGTAGCCGTAGCTCCCACCGTGAGACCCAGGAAGATGACGACAATGTTCATCAGTTCGTTCTGCACCGTCTTCGACAGACGGTCCACCACGCCGCACTCCTTCATCAGGTTGCCCAGCATGAGACAGCCGACGAGCGGAGCGGCCGACGGCAGCAGCAGCGCGATGATCACGGTGATGATCAGCGGGAAGAGGATCTTCTCGGTCTTCGACACCGGACGCAGCTGGCGCATCTTGATCTTACGCTCCTTCTCGGTGGTCAGCATGCGCATGATCGGCGGCTGAATCACCGGCACGAGGGCCATGTAGGAGTAGGCGGCCACGGCGATCGGGCCGAGCAGCTCGGGAGCCAGAATCGCGGTCAGGTAGATCGACGTGGGACCGTCGGCGCCGCCGATGATGCCGATCGAACCGGCCTCGGCGGGCGAGAACCCGAGCGCATAAGCGCCGATGAACGTGAGGAAAATACCGATCTGCGCCGCGGCTCCCAGCAGGAAGCTCTTGGGGTTGGCGATCAGCGGGCCGAAGTCGGTCATGGCGCCCACGCCCACGAAGATAAGGCAGGGATAGATGCCGAGCTTCACGCCCAGATAGAGGTAATCGAGGAGTCCCGCCTGGGCGACGAAAATATCCCAGTGGACGTGCCCCCCGGCAAAAAGTTCCGTATGGTAGAGGTTCGCTCCGGGAAGGTTCGTCAGCAGCATGCCGAACGCGATGGTCAGCAGCAGCAGCGGTTCGAACTTATGTTTGATGGCCAGGTACAGCAGAAAGAAGGCCACACAGATCATAATCAGACTGCCCCACCCCATATTGGCGAAAAGACCGGCCACGCCCGTCGATTCGGCAAAGGTTTCAAGGCTTTCCAGCACGAAATTGGAGCTGGAAGTCAATGCATTCCACATAGTCCTACCCGATTACGATTAAAACGTCGCCTTCCATGACCGTAGCGCCCTGCTGCACGAGAATCTGCTTCACGACACCGGCGCGGTCGGCGTCGATGTTGTTCTCCATCTTCATGGCTTCGAGCACGACGAGCGTCTGTCCTGCCGCGACGGTATCGCCCACAGCCACCTTTACGCTCAACACGGTGCCCGGCAGCGGGCATTTCACGCTGGAACCCGACGTCGAAGGCGCGGGAGCGATGCGCGGCGAAGGAGTGGCCGTCGAGGGAGTGATCATGGCGCTGTTGGCCGACTTGGGGGCCGGGGACACCTGGGGTTTGGAGACCGTCGAGGCTTTCGCGCCCTCGATCTCGACTTCGTAATCCACGCCGTTGACCACGACGTGCGCTACCGTCGAGGCCTCGTTCACGTCGTCGATCTGGACGTTGTAATTATGTCCGTTGATTTTCAAAGAGTAATCTTTCATTTTCTTTTTTGGGTTGTCTTGTTCCGACGCAGGGTCCTATCTCCGGTCGGGAAGCTGGGTTAAACCGTGAATTTTCGAATTCCAGGGCGAATAGGCCCGCTTGATGTTGAGAATGGTCAGCACCTCGGACTCGCGGTCGTGCAGGGCGCCCTTGTAGATCTTGAGCGCCGTAGCGATGGCTGCGATCTCCTCCTCGCTGATCATCGGCTGGGCGTCGACCTTCCTGCCGCTCGCCGGACGGACCCGGAAGCAGGCCCCGAAGGCCTTCATAATGAAGATCAGCGCCACTAGCAGGATAAACACCAGGCTGAACCCGATCAGCGACACCCAGAGTATCTCGGACCATCCCCAGTTCATAACTGTCAGTATTGTCATCTTTTCAGTCTGTTAGAGAGGAATGTTCGAATGTTTCTTCGCGGGGTTCTGCAAACGCTTCGTAGCCAGCGACTGCAAGGCGCGGATCACACGGAAACGCGTGTTGCGCGGCTCGATCACGTCGTCGATATAGCCGTAGCGTGCGGCGTTGTAGGGGTTGGAGAACTTGTCGTTGTACTCCTGCTCCTTCTCGGCGATGAACTTCGCCTTCTCCTCCGGTTTGTCGGCCAGCTCCTTCAGCTCCTTGCCGTAGAGCACCTCGACGGCGCCGCTGGCGCCCATCACGGCGATCTCGGCCGTCGGCCATGCGTAGTTGATGTCGCCGCGGATGTGCTTCGACGACATGACGATGTATGCGCCTCCGTAAGCCTTGCGCAGCGTCACAGTGATCTTCGGCACGGTGGCCTCGCAGTAGGCGAACAGCAGCTTCGCGCCGTGGGTGATCACGCCGCCGTACTCCTGGGTCGTACCCGGCAGGAAGCCCGGAACGTCCACCAGCGTCACGATCGGGATGTTGAACGCGTCGCAGAAACGCACGAAGCGCGCAGCCTTGCGGCTGGCGTTGATGTCCAGCACGCCGGCCATGAACTTGGGCTGGTTGGCGATGATGCCCACCGACTGGCCGTTGAAACGCGCGAAGCAGGTGATGATGTTCTTGGCATAGCCTGCGGCCGATTCGAGGAACTCGCCGTTGTCGACGATGGCCTTGATCACCTCGGTCATGTCGTAGGGCTTGTTGGCGCTGTCGGGAATGATCTCGTTGAGCGAATCCTCCAGACGGGTGATCTTATCGGTGCAGACGGCCAGCGGAGCGTCCTCCATGTTGTTCTGCGGCATGTAGGAGATCAGCTTCTTGATCAGCCCGATACCCTCCTCCTCGGTGTCGACGGCGAACTGCGCCACGCCCGACTTGGTGGTGTGCATCAGGGCGCCGCCCAGCTGCTCCTGCGTCACGTCCTCGCCCGTCACGGTCTTCACGACCTTCGGGCCGGTGAGGAACATGTTCGAGGTCTCCTTCTTCATAATGATGAAGTCGGTCAGCGCGGGCGAATAGACCGCACCGCCTGCGCAGGGGCCGAAGATGGCCGAAATCTGCGGAATGACGCCCGACGACATCACGTTGCGCTGGAAGATGTTGGCGTAACCGGCCAGGGCGTTGACGCCCTCCTGGATACGCGCGCCGCCCGAGTCGTTCATGCCGATGCAGGGCGCGCCGTTGCGCATGGCCATGTCCATCACCTTGCAGATCTTGTCGGACATCGACAGCGACAGCGAACCGGCCGTCACGGTGAAATCCTGTGCGAAGACATAGACCAGACGTCCGTCGATCGTGCCGTAACCCGTCACCACGCCGTCGCCGAAGGTGTGCTTGCGATCCATGCCGAAATCGTAGCAGCGATGGGTCACAAACATATCGAACTCCTCGAACGAACCTTCGTCGAGGAGCATCTGAATACGCTCGCGGGCCGTGTACTTGCCCTTATCGTGCTGTTTGTCGATCGCCTTCTGGCCGCCGCCGAGACGCGCGGTTTCGCGGTTCTCGATCAGTTTGTTGATCTTTTCCTGTATCTGGCTCATAATCCTATTTGTTTTTGTTTTCGCAAAGCTCCGTCAGAATGCCCTGGGTCGATTTCGGGTGCAGGAAGGCGATGGTCATGCCCTCGGCGCCCTTGCGGGGGGTCTTGTCGATCAGACGGATGCCCTTGGCCTCCGCGTCGGCGAGCTGCTCCTCGATGTTTTCGCAGGCCAGCGCCATGTGGTGAATGCCGACGCCGCGGTTCTCGATGTACTTTGCGATCGTCGAATCCTCCGAAGTCGGCTCCAGCAATTCGATCTTGGTCTGCCCCAGCATGAAGAACGCCGTGCGGACCTTCTGGTCGGCGACCTCCTCGATGGCATAGCACTTCAGACCCAATACGTTCTCCCAGTAGGGAATCGCCTCGTCGAGACTCTTCACGGCAACGCCAAGATGCTCGATATGAGAAACTTTCATAGCAAAATTTAAATTTAAGTTAGTGGATATTCGTATGTTGTTTCGTTCGTTGTTATTTTGCGAACACAAAGATAGACGAATCTTTCAGAACCGCCAAAATTCGGAGTACTTTTTTTGGCAATAACTTCGGGTTCGAAATTCGCAGGAAATGTCCGGAAAGGCGATTCGTTCCGGCGGAGCCTCCGGCGGCCTGCGGTTTGAAAGCCGGGGTTACAGCGACGTGTAAATCTGCATCAGCCGTTCCGCCACGGCGTATTCGGAGAACAGTTCGGCGCGGCGGCGTTCGCGCTCCTGCATCGTGCGGCGCCACGACACGTCTTCCAACGCGTTTTCGAGCGCCGCGAGAACCTCGCCCCGCGCCTCCGGACGCACATAGGCGGCGGCCTCTCCGGCGGCTTCGCGGTTGACCTGCGTGTCGCTCAAGACCATCGGCAAACCCGCCCGCAGGGCCTCGACCACGGGGACGACCGACGCCTCGGCATCGGCGTCGGGCAGATAGGCGAAGACCCGCGCCAGACGGAACAGCGCCGGAAGGTCCGAAGGGGTCAGTTCGTAGATGAAATCCACCCGTGCGGCGATGCGGCGGGCGCGGGCATAGCCCAGCAGATAGTCGGACCAGGCCGTGCGGCGGCCGCAGACGACCACCCCGGCCGGGGACGCAGCGTCGGCCAGAGCCGCGAAAACCGCCTGATGGTTGTGCCGCGGCTCGACGGTCCCTATCATCAATATAAAATGCTCTGGAAGAGCATACTTGCGGCGCACGTGTTCAAGTTCCGCTTGAGATGGATTTCCGCGCGGAGCCGGAACCGCCAGCGGCACCATGACCTCGATCTTCGAAGGGTCGATATTGAGGCGTTCCGACAGCTCCTCGCGGGCCGGAGTGCTGACCGTGATGACCCGGCCGGCCCGCCGGAGCGCACGGCGGTAGAGCGTCAGGACGAAAAGCCGTTCGGCAAACGTATAGAGATGCGGATAGCGCAGGAAATTGAGATTCGGGACCGTCATCACCGAAGGCACGCGCCGCAGATGCACGGACAACGGCAGCGACGACCTAAAGCCGTGGTAGAGGTCAACACCATCATTCACCTCTGCGCCAATGATATATTCATGCTCCGGAGCGTAGCGCGCCAGCACGCTGGCGAGGTGCTGGAAGTAAGTCCCGCGGAGTGCGGCGGGAGCCGTGTCGAGTCCTATTTTCATAACTTGATTCTAAAAAATTGGTCCATATGCCAAATAATTGTTATCTTTATCGAATAAAACAAGGCTCTCTTATGAAGAAAATGCTGCTTATATGGCTGTTGGCCGCGGGTTTCGCGTCCGCGGGAGCCACGGCCCAGAACATCGCCCTCGGCGAACGCGTTCCCGAACTCAAAATCCAGACGTGGCTCGACAACCGCCAGCCCGAACCGGCCCCGACGACCTACATCGAATTTTTCCATTCGACGAATCCCGCGTGCAAAACCTCGCTCGAACGCCTGAAGGAAATCACGGGCAAATCGGGTACCAAACTGCGCGTGATCGTCGTGACGAAGGAGGACCCCGCGAAAATAGCCCCGCTGCTGCGCCCCTACCTCTCGGAACGGATCTCCGTGGGCCTCAACGCCGAAAAGAGTTTCACGGCGTTCGGCGTCAGCTACCTGCCGTTCGGCGTGCTGACCGACGCCAAGAACCGCACCCTCTGGATGGGCAATTCCCTGCAAATCAACGAAAAACTGATCGAACAATCAACACGCTGACACACCATGTCGTTCACCAGGATAGACCATTACGAAAAAGAGTACGCAGACACGCATCACGACACAGCCCTCAACGTCACGCAAGGCGTTGAAGAACAACCGATAGTAAGCCCTTACTTCAAGCGGCGCAAGAAGCGCGCTCTCTCCACCGGAGAGTACGTCGAGGGCATTCTCGCGGGCAACATCACCACCCTCTCGCAGGCCATCACGCTCGTCGAATCGTCGAACCCCGACCACTATGCACAGGCGCAGGAGATCATCGAAGCGTGCCTCCCGCACGCCGGGAAATCGGTCCGCATCGGCATCACGGGCGTCCCGGGAGCCGGCAAATCGACCTTCATCGAAGCCATCGGCAACATGGTCGCGGGGCTGCGCCACAAGCTGGCGGTGCTGGCCATAGACCCTTCGTCGGAGCGCAGCGGCGGCTCGATTCTCGGCGACAAAACCCGCATGGAGAGCATCTGCAACAACCCTTCGGTCTTCGTGAGGCCCTCGCCCTCGGCGGGATCGCTCGGCGGAGTGGCCCGAAAGACTCGCGAGACGATCGTGCTGTGCGAGGCCGCGGGATTCGACGTCATCTTCATCGAAACGGTGGGCGTCGGACAGTCGGAAACCGCCGTGCACTCGATGGTGGACCTCTTCATGCTGTTGCAGATTTCCGGTGCGGGAGACGAACTGCAAGGCATCAAGCGCGGCATCATGGAGATGGCCGACCTGATGGTCATCACCAAGGCCGACGGAGAGAACATACACAAGGCCGAACTGGCACAGACCCAGTTCCAGGGGGCCTTGCGGCTTTTCCCCGTGCCCGAATCGGGATGGCGGCCCAAGGTCTACACCTCGTCGGCGGTGGCCCGGACGGGGCTGGAGGAGGTCTGGAAAGGCGTGGAGGAGTACCTCGACCACATTCAGAAAAACGGCTATTTCCAGCACAACCGCAACCGGCAGAACAAATACTGGATGTACGAGTCGATCAACGAGGCGCTGCGCGGAAGTTTCTACCGCGACCCGGCCGTGGAGGCGTGCATCGGAGCGTACGAGAAACGCGTGCTGGAGGACAAAATCTCGTCGTTCATCGCCGCCAAGGAGTTGCTGGAGATCTATTTCAAGGACGCCCGGACGCTGGAATGACCCGTGTCACAGTCCGGCGGGCGGGTTGCCGGCAGGTGGATATGCCCATAATACAGCCCTTATAATCGTTAAAATTTCGAGCCATGAAACAAGGACGCTTTTACCTGGCTGCGGCGATATTGCTGCTCGCTTCAGGTTGTGAAAAAGAGGACGGAGAGAACACAGGCGACTCTAAATGGACACACCCGCTGACAACGACCCTTCACAGAACCGATCCCGGAGGAGAGTAGAGTACATATGTGATAACGTACACCTACGACGCAAAAGATCGGCTGACCGGAACCCGGAACTCGAGAGACGGCGTTACGGAAACGACAACTTCGGACTACGTATATGACGGCAAAACGGTGACATACACGGAAAAAACATGGGCCGGTGAAACCCTGTGGAATTCGCAAAAATTCAAACGCACTTATCTGGATGACGCTCTCGAAAAGGTTTTGGAAGAACGGATAACGGACAAGGACGACCATATCATCCAACGGATTTGCAACGAATACGACCAGCAGGAACGGCTGGTCCACAGTTTGGAATATTCCAGAGGGAATAGTAAAGTATCCGAAACAAAATACACCTACGACGGAAAACTGGTAATCTGTGACAAATATTGGCTCAAGAATACAGGCGAAGTATCGGCTGTAAGCAAATACATAATCACATACTCCGACGATGAACTGACGAAACCGCTTATTCACGGCTGTCTGGCTGCCGAAGAAACGGCCGAACGCCCATGGGATTGGGTAAGACATTACAGTTACGATTACCGGGGACGCCTCAACGGAATTACGTACGAAGCGGAAGGTAAGCTCGTCTGGGAGACCCGCAACTACGTATATGGGAACAAATCCCTCACTTGCGAAAACCGGGAGGAGCATTATGGCACGGATATTATAACCATATCTGAAACAACCTACAAACACTGACACCGATCTCCGGCAAAACAGCCCCGCCCTCTTTTCGAGAGGGCGGGGATTTTCATGCAGGAACGGCCGCAGGCACACCGACCGGACCGAAGCCGACAGCATTACGTAACCGCATCGTTACACGGAACGGACAGACGCGCAACCGCGTAATGGGTCGCAGAGCGCGACCAGACGAGGCGGTGCGAAACGGGCCGGAGATGGAGTGAGCCGGATCGGAATATGGGTGAATCCGAGCAAGAGCCAACCGGAACCGCAGCGTGCGGCCGGGAAAAGCCGGAAACGGAAAGCGAAAGACAGAGGGAGGGCCGAAAGCGGGAAAACGAGAACGGAGAGCAAACCGGGATGGGCCGGAAGCGGGGAACCGCCGGGAAGGGCGGATCAGGCTTTTCCGGGCAAAAGCGATTCGGACCGCCCTTCCGCACAGGCCGCGCGCAGGCGGTCGGCCAGTTCGGGAACTCCCTCGGCGGCACGTTTGCGGATCACCTCCAGCGGATTGCGCACGCCGCGAATCGCCGGCCGTCCCGGGTCGACCACGTAAACCGGAATGTCGGGACGCACGCAGCGCACCAGCGACGCCGCAGGATAGACCGCCAGCGACGTTCCGACCACCATCAGGATGTCGGCCCCGGCGGCAAGTTCCGCCGCACGGTCGAATTCGGGAACCGGCTCGCCGAAGAAGACGATATGCGGACGCAGCAGCGAACCGTCGGGAGCGCGGTCGTCGAAACCCTGCTCGACGCCGTCGAACGGCAGGATGAGCGACGGATCGTCCGTCGAACGAAGTTTGGTAAGCTCCCCGTGCAGGTGGAGAATATGCGTCGAACCCGCCCTTTCGTGCAGATTGTCGACATTCTGGGTGATGACCCGGACGTCGAAATCGCGTTCCAGACCGGCAATCGCCCGGTGGGCGGCGTTCGGCTCGGCCTTGAGCATTTCGGCACGCCGCTCGTTGTAGAAACGGATGACGCCCCGACGATTGAAATCAAGCGCTTCGGGAATGCAGACCTCCTCGATCCGGTAATTCCCCCATGTTCCGTCGGAGTCGCGGAACGTCGCCAAACCGCTGTCGGCGCTGACGCCGGCGCCGGTGAAGACAACAAGTTTTTTCATTGCATGATGTAGTTTCGCCCGGTAAAGGTAACAAATTTATGGCATAGTTCGTGCAAGATCGGTCCGATGTAAACCAAATAAATATTTTTACGCTATGGATCAACAGAAACACACCACCGAAGACACCCTGACCGACATTTTCGGCTCGAAAGAGATGCGTTCGCCCGCTCCCACGGAATTCATTCCCAAGAACAAGACAGCACCCGAAATCGCCTATCAGCTGGTCAAGGACGAGACCTATCCCCAGACCCAGCCGAGGCTCAACCTGGCGACGTTCGTGACCACCTACATGGACGACTACGCCACACGGCTGATGAACGAAGCCATCAACATCAACTACATCGACGAGACGGAGTATCCGCGCGTCGCGGTGATGTGCGGCCGTTGCCTCAATATCGTGGCCAACATGTGGAACTCGCCCGAAAAGGCCGAGTGGAAAACCGGCGCGCTGGGCATCGGATCGTCCGAAGCATGCATGCTGGGCGGAGTGGCCGCATGGCTGCGCTGGCGGGCGCGCCGCAAGGCCGCAGGCAAACCATTCGACAAACCCAACCTGGTGATGAGCACCGGATTCCAGGTCGTGTGGGAGAAGTTCTGCCAGCTGTGGCAGATCGAGATGCGCACCGTGCCCCTGACGCTCGACCACCCGACGCTCGACATCGGCGAGGCGCTGAAGGCCTGCGACGAGAACACCATCTGCATCGTGCCCATCGCCGGCGTGACGTGGACGGGTCTCGACGACGACATCGAGGGTCTCGACAAGGCGCTCGACGCCTACAACGCCAAGACGGGCTACGAAATCCCGATCCACGTCGACGCGGCTTCCGGCGGTTTCATCCTGCCGTTCCTGCACCCCGAGAAGAAGTGGGACTTCCGCCTCAAATGGGTGCTGTCGATCTCCACGTCGGGCCACAAGTACGGACTGGTGTACCCCGGACTGGGATGGGTCGTATGGAAGGACAAGAAGTACCTGCCCGACGAAATGTCGTTCTCGGTCAACTACCTCGGCGCGAACATCACGCAGGTGGGCCTGAACTTTTCGCGGCCGGCGGCGCAGATTCTCGGCCAGTACTACAACTTCATCCGGCTGGGATTCGAGGGGTACAAGGAGGTGCAGCAGAACTCGATGGACATCGCCAAGTACTGCCACGAGCAGATCGGCAAGATGCCGTGCTTCCGGAACTACGCCAAAGAGGTCGTCAACCCGCTGTTCATCTGGATGATGGACCCCGAATACGACAAGAAGGCCAAATGGACGCTGTTCGACCTGCAGGCCGCCTTGCAGCAGAGCGGCTGGATGGTCCCGGCATACACCATGCCCAAGAACATCGACGAGATGATCGTCATGCGCATCGTGGTTCGCCAGGGCATGTCGCGCGACATGGCAGACATGCTTCTGGGAGACATCCGCAACGCCGTGGCCGAGTTCGAGAAACTCCGGTACCCCACCCCCTCGCGCATCAAGTACGAGAACAAGGAGCGCCAGAAAGGCAAGGTCTACACGCATTGATGCGGCCGGAGATCACCGGACCTCCGACTGCCGGAACGCTGGCGGGAAAAGCGGCCTTCGGACCGCAATTTCGGCCATAGCATCCAAAAGAGGCTTCTCAAGCCGCCCCTGAAGGGCGCTTTCTCGCGGCCGGCAACGGCTGACCGAACATTCAGGGACCTTCCCCGCGACACGCGCCCCCTCCGGGCGGCAGAACGCCGGACGGCTCACGCTTCACCCCCGAAGCGGAGCCGTCTTTTTCGTTTGCGGCGGGAGGCTCTTCCGGACCTTCGGCGGCGGCCTACGCAAGCCCGGCGCTGCCGCCACGGACCGGAAAAACGCCCCCGCAGCGACACGACGCAACGAACAAAACATAGGGCGCAAAGGACTTGCCGGGACCGGAAAAAATACGTATCTTTCGTGCGTTTTATCCCCAACGTCTATGAAAGAGAATTTCGACATTTTCCTGATCGTCATGGCCCTTCTGGCCGCCGTGGTCTACGCCGCGCTGCACTTCTTCGAGGCGGGTTACGGCTATCTCTTCGACCGCCGCTACGGACCTCCCGTGCCCAACCGCGTGGGCTGGATGGTGATGGAATCTCCGGTTTTCATCCTCATGTGCGTGCTGTGGGCCTCGTCCGAAAGGATGTGGCAGGCCGGGCCGCTGGCGCTGTTCTGCCTGTTCCAGGCCCACTACCTCCAGCGGGCCTTCATCTTCCCGCTGCTGATCCGCGGCAAGGGCCGCATGCCCCTCGGCATCGTCGTGATGGGCATGGTCTTCAACACGCTCAACGCCCTGATGCAGGGAGGCTGGATTTTCTACGTCTCGCCCGCTGACTACTACGCCGGATGGTTCGCACAGCCCTATATCTATATCGGCGGGGCGTTGTTCGTGGCCGGAATGGCCGTAAACCTCCATTCGGACCACATCATCCGCCACCTCCGCCGCCCGGGCGACACGCGCCACTACATCCCCCGCGGGGGCATGTTCCGCTACGTCTCGTCGGCCAACTACTTCGGCGAACTGCTCGAATGGGTGGGATTCGCCGTAGCCTCGTGGTCGTGGGCCGGAACGGTCTTCGCATGGTGGACCTTCGCCAACCTCGCACCGCGCGCCGCATCGCTGCGCCGCCGCTACGAGCAGGAGTTCGGCGAAGAGTTTTCGCGCCTTCGCCGCAAACGGATCATCCCCTTCATCTATTGACCCGCCTAAAAGGCGGGGTTCAGGTTGCGGATGGTCCGTTACAACGTTTTTCACCCAGTTCTGCGCCCGCCGGATTAAGAAGACGACTTCAGGGACGACGCAAGAATTTCACGTTTCGGAACGAGGTCTGCGCATCCGACTTTCAACCCTCAACTTCTAACTCTCAACTTTCAATTCAATGTCCTCTACACTTTTCACCCCTTATAAATTAGGCCCCGTCACGCTGCGCAACCGCACGATCCGTTCGGCGGCCTTCGAATCCATGGGCAAGGACTTCGGTCCCACCCGGCAGCTCAAGGACTACCACGTCGCCGTAGCCCGCGGCGGCGTGGGCATGACCACGCTGGCCTATGCCGCCGTGTGCCGCAGCGGACTGTCGTTCAACAAGCAGCTGTGGCTGCGTCCCGAGATCGTCCCCGGACTGCGCGAAATCACCGACGCCGTGCACCGCGAAGGGGCCGCCGCGGCCATCCAGATCGGACATTGCGGCAACATGACCCACTGGACCACCGCCGGGCAGATGCCCATCGGCGCCTCGACGGGATTCAACCTCTACGCCTACACGCCCGTGCGGGGCATGAAGAGACGCGAGATCGAACAGGTGGCCCGCGACTTCGGCACGGCGGTGCGCACGGCCCGCGACGCCGGATTCGACTCGGTGGAGGTGCACGCCGGGCACGGCTACCTCATTTCGCAGTTCCTGTCGCCCTACACCAACCACCGGCACGACGAATACGGCGGCTCGCTCGAAAACCGCATGCGCTTCATGCGCATGTGTCTGGGCGAGGCCGTGGAGGCGGCCCGGGCGTGCGGCATGGCGATCACCGTGAAGCACAACATGTACGACGGCTTCAAAGGGGGCATTGAAATCCCCGAGAGCATCGAGATCGCCAAAGTCATCGAATCGTTCGGCGTGGACGGCATCGTCCTCTCGGGCGGATTCGTCTCGAAGGCCCCGATGGCCGTCATGCGGGGGCTGATCCCGATCTACACCATGAGCTACTACTCGCCGCTGTGGCTGCGCTACTTCATCCGCTGGTGCGGTCCCTTTATGATAAAACAGTTCCCCTTCGAGGAGTGTTATTTCCTCGAAGACGCCAAGAAATTCCAGGCCGCCCTGAAAGGTCCGCTGATCTACGTCGGGGGACTCGTCAGCCGCGAGGGCATCGACCGGGCGCTGGACTCGGGATTCGAGCTGGTTCAGATGGCCCGGGCGCTCGTCAACGACCCGGCGTTCGTCGCAAAGCTCCGCGAGGGCGACGCGGCGACGCGAAGCGCCTGCGACCACCGCAACTACTGCATCGCGCGGATGTACTCCGTGGACATGAAGTGCTGCAAGCATTGCGACAACCTCCCGCGACGGATCGTCGAAGAACTCAAACGCCTGCCGTGATGAAACGCGAAGCAATCACACCGTGCGGGGAGCGCAGCGCCTCGCCCGCAGCCGTTTCCGGAAGCGGCCGCAGCGTCGGCCGGCGGGGAGCCGTCGCCCCGGGAAGCGCCTGGGCGCTGGTCACGGGAGCCGGGTCGGGCATCGGACGCTGTTACGCCCTGCGGCTGGCGGCGCTGGGCTACAACCTGGTGCTGGCGGGCAACCGCCGCGAACCGCTGGAGACGGTATGCAGCGAAATACTCGCCGCCGGAGCGGGTCCGGATGGCGGCGTCCGGAAAGCGGCATCCCCCGCCGCCGGGTTCCGGCCCGAGGTGCGGATCGTGGAGATCGACCTGGCGCGCATCGAAGCCGCTGCGGAGCTGTGGGAGGCCGTGCGACGCGAAGGAGCCGCCATCGACGTACTGGTGAACAACGCCGGGATATTCTCGTTCCGCGACATCCTGCAAACCCCCGCCGAGCGCATCGAGCGCATCATCCTGCTGCATGACCTGACGAACACCCAACTGTGCCGGATGGCGGCGGCCGACATGGTGCGCCGCGGCTGCCGGGGGCACATTCTCAACATGTCCTCCTACTCGCTGTGGATGCCCTTTCCGGGACTGGCCCTGTACAGCGCGTCGAAGGCCTACCTGCGGTCGTTCTCGGTGGCCTTCGCAAAGGAGGTCCGCGAGCACGGCATCCGCGTCACGGCGGTCTGCCCGGCGGGTGTGGCGACCGACCTCTACGGACTGACTCCCCGCTGGCAGCGCATCGGCACGCGCCTCGGGGTGCTTATCACGGCCGACTCGTGCGCCCGGCGCGGACTGCGCGCCCTGTGGCGGGGACGCCGGTGCATCGTCCCCGACTGGTGGAACCGCGTGTGGATTCCCCTCTGCAAGATACTGCCGATGTGGGTGCTGCGTCCGGTCCGCAGGTTCACGATGAAGTTTCAGAAATAGGCTCTTCGAGCACGAAAAAAACAATAAATTATGAACACAATCAAAACCGTCGTCTTCGACCTCGGAGGCGTGCTGGTCGATCTGGACATAGACCGCTGCACCGGAGCCTTCCGGAGCCTCGGAATGGATGCCGTGGCCGATCTGATCAACCCCTACTACCCCGCCGAGATGATCGGACGGCTGGAACACGGCGTCATTTCGTTCCACGAAGCCTGCGACGAAATGCGCCGCCTGTCGGGCACGCCCGAGATAACCGACGCGCAGATCGCCTGGGCCTACGGCCAATTTCTCGTGCGCATCCCGGTCGCGAAACTCCGCCAGATAGACGCCCTGCGCGAGCGCGGAATCCGGACCTGCGTGCTCTCGAACAACAACCCCGCGTCGATGAAATACATCCGACGGATGTTCACGGCCGACGGCAAGACGATGGACGACTATTTCGATGCCGTTTTCCTCTCCTACGAACTGCACGAGCTGAAGCCCTCGGAGGCGATTTTCCGCAAGATGATCGCCGCAGGCGGCATGCGCCCCGAAGAGACGCTTTTCATCGACGACGGACAGAAGAACGTCGACGCTGCGCAGAGACTCGGATTCGCGGTCTACATGCCCGGTCCGGGGGAGGATTTCGGCCACATACTCGACAATCTCAACCGTTACGAAGAGATCCTGTAAAATCGCGCAGGCCGACGGCACGGGTCCGTCGCCGGACGCAACGGAAACCGCATCGTCGGCAGGGAGCGCATCATCCGCGTCATACGCAGAAACCGCGCCGCCAGCCGAAAGCCCGCCGATCCGGCAAAGACAGGAACAAAACAAAGCAACCCCTCCGGTCCTGCGACCGGAGGGGTTGCCTCATTTCATACATCGTCTGTCGGAGTGACAGGATTCGAACCTGCGACCCTCTGGTCCCAAACCAGATACGCTACCGGACTGCGCTACACTCCGAACGCCGCGGCTTCCGCCGGAATTTCAATAAAAAAGCAGACCACCCTATCGAGCAGTCTGCCGATTTGTCGGGGAGACTGGATTCGAACCAGCGACCTCCAACTCCCGAAGCTGGCGCGCTAACCGGACTGCGCTACACCCCGAACAAGTGCCCTTATCGTTTTAAGAGCGCACAAAGATAAGTTTAAAATCCGAAAAGACAAAATTATTTCCGAAAAAACATTCTTCAAAAATAACGGACCGGACTCAAAAGCCCCGCAGCGGACGATCGCGGCCGCCTCGCAGCGCCCGGTCCGCCCCGGCGGCGGAAAATCCCGGCTTCCGGAACAAGAGACCGATTTTTTTCGTATATTGATGCCGCAACGACGCTTTCACGGGCCAGGAGGCGCAACCGCCCCGGATGCAATCCAGTTTTGCGGCCGCCCGTTTTTTCATGTTTACAGACAATGACCGCCAAACTGCTGCTCATACTCCGCTTCTACCGCTCGGCGATGCTCCTCTTCTGCGGAGCGGCGAGCCTCGCTCTGGCATGGGTCGCCAAGGTCCACGGAACGCCGATCGTCCCGGCCCTGCTGTTGGGAAAGGCTTTGATTTACCCGCTTTTCCTCTACGTGTGGATCATCCCGCGCTATTCCGATGAATTCTACTATTACCGCAACCTCGGCATCCGCCGCCGAACACTGCTGGGCGTAAGCTGCGCGGTGGATTTCGGGTTATGCTGTCTTTTGCTGAACTATTCCGCCGCCCTGCTGCATGCCGCCCGCTGAAAAACATATTCTCGAAATCGACTCCGCAGAGCTGGCGTTCGGCGAACGGCGCATTCTCTCGGGTGTTTACCTGCTCGTCGAAACAGGCGGCGTGACGGCTGTGCTCGGGCGCAACGGATGCGGAAAAAGCTGTCTGATGAAGATTCTGTCGGGGTCGCTGAAAGCGGGATTCTGCTCAATGCGCATCGACGGGAAATGGCACAGACGGTTTACCGAAAAGGAGATTCGCTACCTTCCGCAGCATCCGTTCATTCCCGGATGGTTGCGGCTGGAACGCGCGCTCGGCGATTTCGGGCTGCAAAGGGAAGACCTGGAACGGTGGTTTCCGGAGTTCATTTCCCTGCGCGGAACCCGCATCGGGGAGCTGTCGGGCGGGGAACAGCGGATTCTGGAATGTTTCATCATCCTGCGCAGCCCGGCCCGGTTCATCCTGCTCGACGAGCCGTTCTCGCAGATTGCACCCCTGCACGTTGCAACGCTCCAAACACTCATTCGGCAGGAAAAGGCCACGAAAGGGATTTTGCTCACCGACCACATGTACCGCCACGTGACCGGCATTGCCGACCGGCTGTACGTAATGGCCGACGGGCAGGCCTATCCGTGCGAAAACGACGAAGACCTGGTCCGGCGGGGCTATCTGAACCATCTCTGAACGGTCACAGCCGGCGGTAGTGGCAGTAGAGCAATTCGCCGTCGTCGCCCCGCAGGTGCATGCCGCCGCCCTGGCAGTAGCGGAACATCGAGCAATCGGCGCATTCGCCCCTGCGCGCCCATTCACGGTCGCGGAACGGCTCGAAGCGGTTCTGCCACACGTCCCAGAACCGATCCCGGTAGATGTTTCCCTGATGGTAGTTGGCGCGGATCGACGTGCACCCCGAAATGGCCCCGTCGACACGGATCGAAGCCACCGAAACACCCGCGGCGCATTGGTAGAAATGGTCGCGGACCTCGGCCTCGTAACCGCCCAGGAAGCCTTCGCAGGCATAGCTGACCTCGATCCGGCCCTCCTGCCGCGTGCGGCGGATGAACTCCAGCATCTCCCGGAACTGGGCGTCGGTCATCCGCAGCGTCGGGTCGTTCTTGGCACGCCCCATCGGGAAAATCGAGAAGAGCCGCCAGCGGCGCACCCCCTCCGAAAGGAGCATGTCGCGGAAGGCCTCCAGCTGCGGGACCATCGCCCCCGTGACGCAGGTGACCACGTCGTACGACAGCGAGGGTTCGCGCACGATCATCCGCACGGCCTCCAGCGCGCGGTCGTAACTGCGGGGATTCCCGCGGATATAGTTGTGTTCGCGCTCGAAACCGTCGAGGCTCACCGAAACCGATTTCAGCCCCGCGTCGAGCAGACGGCCGAAACGTTCCGGGGTCAGGGCCATGCCGTTGGTCACCATGCCCCACGGATAGCCGCGGCGCGTGACCTCGGCGCCCGCCTCCTCCAGGTCCGCGCGGACGAGCACCTCGCCGCCCGAGAAGATGACCAGCACGTCGGCGGGATCGACGTGGGGCGTCACCTCCTCGTCGAGCACCTTCAGAAAATCAGCCAGCGGCATGTCCGCCACGCCGGGGTCCACCCGGCAGTCGCTGCCGCAATGGCGGCACGAGAGGTTGCAGCGCAGCGTGCACTCCCAGAATAGCGTATCGAGACGGTGTTCGCGCACCGTCGAAGCATAGAGTTCGGAAAAAATATTGAGGGCCAGTCGTTTGCGAAGCCCCAGCCGGCGGCGTGACATGGCTTATTTTCTGCCGACGGAAGGGTCCTCCTCCTGCGGACGTTCGGCCACGGGAGGCAGCGAATCGGGACGTTCGCGTTCCAGGCGTTTGAGCCGCTCGTTGCGGACGCTGTCCTGCCGGGGCGTCCGCACGCCGTACATGACCACCACGCGGCGGGGAAATTCGGGGTATCCCTTTACGGCCGTCGTATCGGCGCCCTGCGTCTTCGCGGTGTCCTCCTTGGGAGCGTTTTTCACCGACGTACAGGCTGCGGAGAAGCCCAGAAGGGCTGCCAGCGCGAGTTTCAGATTTCTGTTCATAACGCCATGAGGTTTAACATTCTCAATGCAAAGATAAGAATTTTCCGCACAAGACGAAAAAACATGCCAAAAAGTTTTGAAAGCCAATGTTTTTTATTTTACTTTGCCGAACACATTAACACTTTAATTCTCTATTTTTATGACAGGTAAGGTAAAATGGTTCGATGGCAAGAAAGGCTACGGATTCATTACGGCGGAGAACGGAAAAGAGATTTTCGTACACTTCTCGGGCATCGCAAAGGACGGCTTCAAGTCGCTCAACGAAGGTCAGGCAGTCGAGTTCGAAGTTGGCTCCGGTGCCAAGGGAGAACAGGCTATTAACGTAACTGTAGTTGAGTAATCGCGCAAACTATAATTACAGAGAGCAAAAAAGGAGGTCCCCTCGAACCGGAGGCCTCCTTTTTTCTTGCCCGTTTGAAAAAAAAGCAGTACTTTTGGGCGTCCGAAACCGAAAAAAAGGTTCTCAAAACATAAAAACCCTATCAAAACCATGAAAGAAGCAATCGCAATTCTGACCGGCGGCGGACCGGCTCCCGGCATGAATACCGTAGTGGGCAGTGTCGCCAAAACGTTCCTGCGCCAGGGCTATCGCGTCATCGGCCTGCACGAAGGTTACACGGGCCTGTTCAACCCCTCGCCCCGCACCGTAGACATCGACTACCCGATGGCCGACGGCATCTTCAACCAGGGAGGTTCGTTCCTGCAGATGAGCCGTTTCAAACCCAAGGACTCGGATTTCGAGAACAACTTCAACCTCAAGTTCTTCACCGACAACAACATCAAACTGCTGGTGACCGTCGGCGGCGACGACACGGCTTCGACCGCCAACCGTATCGCCAAGTTCCTCGAGGCCAAGAAATACCCCATCGCCAACATCCACGTGCCGAAGACCATCGACAACGACCTGCCGCTTCCGAAGGGCACGCCGACGTTCGGCTACGAGTCGGCCAAGGACAAGGGCGCAGTCATCGCCCGCGCCGTCTATGTCGACGCACGCACGAGCGGCAACTGGTTCGTGCTGGCTGCCATGGGCCGTTCGGCCGGCCACCTGGCATTCGGCATCGGCGAGGCCTGC
Organism: Alistipes sp. 56_sp_Nov_56_25; assembly: GCF_001915285.1. Classification (NCBI taxonomy): domain Bacteria; kingdom Pseudomonadati; phylum Bacteroidota; class Bacteroidia; order Bacteroidales; family Rikenellaceae; genus Alistipes; species Alistipes sp. 56_sp_Nov_56_25. The sequence continues at coordinate 78,407 of NZ_MNQF01000063.1, read as the reverse complement.
CACTACCCGATGATCGTCATTCCCGAGATGTTCGACAAGACGGAAATCACCGTCGAGAAGATCGTCAACCTGGTGATTTCGTCGATCATCAAGCGTAAGATCATGGGCATGGACTACGGCGCAGCGGTGATTTCCGAAGGCGTGTTCCACGCGCTGTCGGACGAGGAGATCCGCAAGAGCGGCATCCACTTCACCTACGACGAGCACGGACATCCCGAGCTGGGCAAGGTGTCGAAGGCGCACATCTTCAACGAGATGATCGAGATGAAGCTCAAGGAGCTGGGTCTCAAGGTCAAGAGCCGTCCGGTGGAGCTGGGCTACGAAATCCGCTGCCAGACCCCGATCGCCTACGACCTGACCTACTGCTCGGAGCTGGGTATCGGCGTGCACAAGCTCTTCGCCGAGGGCAAGACGGGCTGCATGGTTTACGTGGATTCGGAGGGCAACGTCTCGCCGCTCTACCTCAAGGACTTGCAGGACCCCACGACGGGCAAGATTCCGCCCCGTCTGGTGGACATCAAGTCGGACAAGTTCACGTCGGTGGTGGAGACCATTCTCAACGCCATCACCCCGGCCGACTACGAAGCCGCCAAGGCTTACGTTCCCAATCCCGAGGAGTACGACTTCCACAAGATCCTGAACTGGAAATAATCCGGTCGCAATCCCATACTCTGATCCCCGCCCATCGCGGGCGGGGATTTTTTTCGCAAAATATTTGCTCGGGGGGGGGATTTCGTATATTTGCATCCCAGAATAACCCAATTCATCATGGAAAAGACCGAAAAACCGGTGTTCGAGCCGATGCCCGAAACACCTGCGGAGCCGGCATCCACGGTCTCCGAATCCGCCGGACAGCCGGCGGCATCGCTCGCCGAAGCGAAAAAGAACATCCTCGTCGGACTGCTGTGGTGCGTCGGCGGACTGGCTTTCAGTTTCATCTCCTACTATTTCACCGAAGCCGGAGGCCGTTACGTCATCGCCACGGGAGCCATCCTCTGGGGTGTCTGGCAGGCAATCATGGGATTATACGTCTGGCTGAAAATCAAGCATGGAGCCGGCGAATACGCCGCCTTTTGGCGCATGCTCGCAACAGCCGTCTGCACCGCCCTGCTCATCGGATACCTCACGGTGCTCTCCACGCAGCTGGTGGACGAAGGCGGCGAGCTGCCGCTGCTCGACACCGAACAGACCTATGATTGCACGGACCTCGGGCTGCGAATCCGGATTCCGGCCGGATACTCCGCCCTCGAAGAGAGCATTGAACCCGAAACCGACTCAACCTACGCCCGCTACACGATGTACGTCCTCGACGGCGAATGGGAATTCAACATCGACGCCCTGCAAGATGTCTTCGATCCCGAGGCGAAGAGCATCGCCGACCTCTCGGACTACTGCGCGAGCCGCGATTCGGCCTACTACGACGGCGGGATCATCAAGGCCTCGCGCCCCCTCGTATCGAACGGCACCGACATGCTGTACAGCGAAGGCCGCCGGACCGAATATCCGGGATTCGTATTCACGGCCTACGACCTCAAACAGGGGCAGTCGCTCATCACCGTCGGCATCAGCTACCCCTCGAAGGAATACGGCAAGACGAGTACCCTCCGACGCGTCGAAGAACTGCTCCGAGGCATTGAGCTGACGCAGCCGGAGGAGACGGCAGGAACGGCAGAATAAAAATGATTCGCACGACAGAGAAGGGCAGCCTCCGGGCCATGAGTGGTCAAAAGATCGCAATCAACAGATATTCAGAATAATCCGGCAGAGGGGTTGTTATTTTTTCTTGCAATGCAAGTCCGGCAGCCCGAACCGACGCAGCGACCGAGGGTAAAACAGCTCGCTGATTTTACCGAGGTGCAAGGAGGAAGCCGAAGGCAAGCCCCCGGCTGCGGAGGGCTGCAACATACATGTTTAGCCACTCCGCTGGCTTCGGGTTGAAAAACAGAGCGATTATTCAAGAGTAAAACTCAATGTAACAGTTTGTCACAATCTGCCGACCACGCAAGGCCTCCGGGCCGCTTTTTTATCCGAAGAGCGTCGGTTCGGGAGCGGGCGGCACGGGAGCCGCCGGACAGAGGTTGACGACCTCCAGTCCCCGGCCGAGGGCGCGGCGGACGGTGTAGCGGGTGCCGCCGGGCGAACCGTCGTACCACGCCACCAGGACGCGGGCGTTGTCCACCAGAAAATCGTTGCGCACGGCATAGCAGCCCCGGTGGTAGGCCGGCGCAAGCACTTCGACGGAATCGGCCTCGGCCAGCACGCGCCGGAAGCGTTCGCGGTCGGCCGGGGAGAAGCGCATCTCCTGCCCCCGGAACGGAACCGCAGCGACGAGCCGCACGCCGGGCGCACGCTCCCGGAGTTCCAGCACCGCCTCGGCGGCCGCCAAATCGAACCCCACGGCCATGCCGCTCAAAAAGTTCCGGAAACCCAGCGCGTACAACTCCCCCACCGTCCGGCGCAGGGCGTCCGCAGCCACGCCGCGATAGGTGCGGTGGCCGGTAAAGGCGACGGATGTGCGGCGATCGGCGATCATGCGTCCAAAGGTAAGGCTTTGGCCCGGACTTTGCAAGCCCCATTGCTGAATTAAAACTTTCAGCAACTATGAAAAACACAGGAATTGCCATCGTATCGCTCGTGGGCGGCATGATCATCGGTTCGGCCCTCACAATGCTCTTCACGCCCCAGTCCGGTCCGGAACTGCGCCAGAAAATCAAGGATTCGATCGATGACGAGATCGACAAGGTGAAAGACAAACTCGGCAAAGTCGAGAGGGAGATCGAGGAAGCCCGCTGCAAATGCGACGAAAAATGACCCTCCCGGCACGACGCAACAATGGAGAATAAACCTTCCGGCGGCCGTTTCATAGCCGCGCTGCTGTTTTTCGCAACGACTGCGGGCATTGCCATCCTGCTGCTGCTCACGGCGCTGGTTATCTGGCTTTCGTCCGTTACGGGTTCGTTCATCGCCTCGGCGCTGATCGCAGGCGGCTTTTTCGCCGTCCTCGCACTCCTCGTCTACCTGTTCGCGATCCGCGACGCCGTGGAACAGATCCGCAGGCAGGCCGAAACGGTTTACGAGGTGGCCCATGCAGCGCAAACGGGCTACGAATGGCTCGCCGGAAAGGTTTCTCTGTTTCTGAAGCTCCGCGAGGAGTTGCAGAAAAAATGAAAAAAGCCGGAGCAGCAAGCTGCTCCGGCTTTTTCAGGCCTTCCGCGAAGGGTTGCGCCGCCATCTCCGCACGGACCTTCGCAGAACGGGCCTTTCGAACTTGCTCCGAACTGCGTTTCCGATTTCAGCGGTTCGTGTTTCGGCCTAACGTAATCCGGCCCGGACGAAAAATACAAACGTATTCCCGTTCGGGCCGGACATGTCAGGGCAAAAAGCCCTGTAAAATCGAAACCTACTTAAAGTAGCGTTTGTAAAGACCTTCGAAACCTTTGCCGTGACGGGCCTCGTCCTTGGCCATCTCGTGAACGGTGTCGTGAACGGCGTCGAGGTTCTCCTCCTTCGCCATGCGGGCCAGGCGCATCTTGTCCTCGCAGGCGCCGCACTCGGCGTTCATGCGCTTTTCGAGGTTGGTCTTGGTGTCCCAGACCACTTCGCCGATCAGCTCGGCGAACTTCGAGGCGTGCTCAGCCTCCTCCCAGGCGTAACGCTTGTAAGCCTCGGCGATCTCGGGATAGCCCTCGCGGTCGGCCTGACGGCTCATAGCCAGATACATGCCCACCTCGGTGCACTCGCCCATGAAATGATTCTGGAGACCTTCCCAAAGCTCCTTGCTGGCGCCCTTGCCGTCGCCGATCTTGTGTACCGTTACGAAATCGAGGTCGCCCTCGGCCTCAACGAGTTCCACGAACTTCTCCTTGCCTACCTTGCACATCGGGCACTGGTCGGGTGCCTCGGGACCTTCGTGAATGTAACCGCATACGGTACAACGCCATTTCTTTGCCATAATCTTCTACTGTTTAATGTGTGTGATTGTATTCTGTTTGTAGTGCAAAGATAGCAAATCCGTTCGGAATCCGTATAGGTTTCCGATTGTCTTTTCTGATGGCGGGATAGGCTGCGCTTATAGCCGCACCGCAGAACCGGGCAGGAGGCGTGTGAACCGCCGGTCGCCCCCAAAACCGGCTTTTTAAGCCGGGGAGCGCAGAACAGGACAAGAGGCGCCGGGTCATCCATCGCCCATAAAGCCCGTCTATCAAGCGTTTTACGCCCGGCGGTCTATTATCTCTTCGATCTGCGCCACGTCGGTCGAATCCTTCACCAGCACCCGCTTGCGGCTGTCCAGCAGGTAGAGGGCCGGAATGGCGTGGAGGTCGTACAGGCTCTTTTCGCGGACGACGCACCCCTTGTCGTAGGCATTGATCCACGACGCCGGAATGTGGTCGCGGTAGTCGCGCCACTCCGTAAGGTCCTCGTCCGGATAGAGCGCCAGCACCTTCAGCCGCCCCCGCTCGATCATCTCCGAAAGCATCGGCGAAGAGGTGATCGCCTCGCGGATTTCACGGCACATCGCACAGCCGGGATTGTTGATGAACAGCAGCACGTATTCGGCTTGCAGTCCGTAGAGCGTCCCCGAGGCGCCCGAGGCGAGCGTGTAGCGGAAATCGTTGGCAGGCTGGCCCAGGCGGTTCTGCATGGCCATTTCGAGGTCGTACTGCGGGGCGATGCGTTCGTACTCGTCGTAGAAAGGGCTGGCGAGCTGCGCCCGGAGCACGGGAATGTAGAACTCGTCGTTGCGCAGCGGCGAGTTGGGGTCGTGCAGCACCGTCCCGGCGAGCATCGCGAAATAGTCGAGCATCGGCTTCGACGACGAAGCCCGGCGCATCAGCGAATCCATCGGCGCGGAATCCGCCGGACGGTCGGAAAGCACTGCAATGTAGCGCGCAAAGGCCTCGATCATCTGCACGGTGTCGGCCTCGGAGACGAAAAGCGTGTCGGTGAAGTCGAAACGGTCCCAGTAGTGCCGGCGGAGATAGTCGCGCTGCTCGTCCGGAGAGAGTCCCGCGGGGGCGATGGCCGGGAGAAAAACCCGCGGACGGGATGCGGAGACCGCGGTCTCCTGCGAGGGAGCGCTCCGGCGGCGGCCGCACGCGGCGACGCACAGGGCTGCCAGGAGGATGATCAGGATGCGTTGCATGGGCATGGAGATTATTTATACGCAAAGATAGAAATTTCCGGCAACAATCGTACACCCGAAGGCTGCAAAGGCGACTTCCCGGCGGTTTTGCACGGTAGTTGCAACACCCAACAGCGACAAAAAACCAAATCAATTCATTATGGATGTAAAGAAAACTACCACAAGCACAGGGTTCAAATTGAGTGTTATGACACTGGCAATTATGAACGTGACTGCCGTAGTGAGTCTGCGCGGACTGCCCGCCGAGGCGGTCTACGGACTTTCGTCGGCATTCTACTACCTGTTTGCAGCCATCGTGTTCCTGATCCCGACGGCGATGGTCGCCGCCGAACTGGCCGCGATGTTCGCCGACAAGCAGGGCGGCGTATTCCGCTGGGTCGGCGAAGCCTACGGCGCACGCACGGGATTCCTCGCAATCTGGCTGCAATGGATCGAATCGACGATCTGGTATCCGACGGTGCTGACCTTCGGCGCCGTGTCGATCGCGTTCATCGGCATGAACGACACGCACGACGCGCTGCTGGCCTCGAACAAGGTCTTCACGCTCTGCATGGTGCTGGCCATCTACTGGATCGCCACGCTGATCGCCCTGAAAGGTCTCGGATGGGTCGGGAAAATCAGCAAATGGGGCGGCATGATCGGTACGATCATTCCCGCGGGCCTGCTGATCGTGCTGGGCATCATCTACATTTCGACCGGCGGACACAACCACATGGACATGTCGCAGGGCTTCTTCCCCGACTTGTCGAAATTCAACAACCTCGTGCTGGCGAGCAGTATCTTCCTGTTCTACGCGGGTATGGAGATGATGGGCATTCACGTCATGGACGTGAAGAACCCGTCGCGAAACTATCCCAAGGCCATCATCATCGGTTCGCTGGTCACGGTGCTGATCTTCATTCTGGGAACCTTCTCGCTGGGCCTGATCATCCCCGCCAAGGACATCAGCCTCACGCAGTCGCTGTTAGTCGGGTTCGACAACTACTTCCACTACCTCCACATTTCGTGGGCCGGCCCGATCATCGCCATCGCCCTGATGTTCGGCGTGCTGGCAGGCGTGCTGACGTGGGTGGCGGGTCCCTCGAAGGGTATCTTCGCCGTGGGCAAGGCCGGTTACCTGCCCCCGTTCTTCCAGAAGACCAACAAGAACGGCGTACAGAAGAACATCCTGCTGATCCAGGGCTGCGTCGTGACGCTGCTGGTGCTGCTGTTCGTCGTGATGCCCTCGGTGCAGTCGTTCTACCAGATCCTCTCGCAGCTGACCGTGCTGCTGTACCTGATCATGTACATGCTGATGTTCTCGGCCGCCATCGTCCTGCGCTACAAGATGAAGGGCACGCCCCGTCCGTTCCGCCTGGGCAAAAAGAACGGCCTGATGTGGTTCCTCGGATGCCTCGGTTTCTGCGGCGCACTGCTGGCCTTCGTCTTGAGCTTCGTGCCGCCCAGTCAGATTTCGACCGGCAGCAACACCGTCTGGTTCTCGGTGCTGATCATCGGCTGCGTGGTGGTCGTGGGCGCCCCGTTCGTCATCTACTCCATGCGCAAGCCGTCGTGGAAAGACCCCGAGGCCGCCGCCGATTTCGCTCCCTTCCACTGGGAAGCGCAGGCCAAGGTCGCAGCCCCCGAGGCAGCCGCACCTGCACAGCAGAAACCCGGTAGCAACAAATAACAGCCGAAGAAATGCCTCCGAACTCCTTAAACCCCCGTCGAGGCGGGGGTTTGGGGACGGGGCGGGCCTGCAAACACGGCGGAACGCCGTGACTACGGCCTGCCACAGCGGAAAAAGGATACAAACCATTTTACAAATTTCATAACATGATTCAGAAGATCGACAAAAAAGCGGTTCAGGATGCCGTGCAGATGGCATACGACCGCTGCAAAAACGAAACCGGCGGCAAAAACGCCGACTATATCCCCTATCTGGCCGATGTGCCGTCGAACTTGTTCGGCATCGCGGCCTGCCTTCCCGACGGCGACGTGGTGGCCGTGGGCGACACGGACTACAAGTTCGGCATCGAATCGGTGTCGAAGGTCCCCACGGCGATCCTCGCCATGAACCAGTACGGCGGCCAGGAGGTGCTCGGCAAGATCGGCGCCGACGCCACGGGACTCCCCTTCAACTCGATCATGGCCATCCTGCTCGAAAACGACCACCCCTCGACGCCACTGGTGAACGCCGGAGCCATTTCGGCCTGCTCGATGATCAAGCCCGTGGGCGACAGCGACGGCAAATGGAAAGCCATCGTCTCGTTCATCGCCGACCTCGCGGGATCGGACGTCGCGGTGATCGACGAACTCTACAAATCGGAGACGGCGACCAACTTCAACAACAAGTCGATCGCGTGGCTGCTGAAGAATTACAACCGCATCTACGACGATCCCGACATGGCGCTGGACATCTACACGCGCCAATGCTCGATCGGCGTGACGGCCCGGCAGCTGGCCACGATGGCCGCGACGATCGCCAACAGCGGCGTGAACCCCGTGACCGGAAAGGCCGTGTTCAAGCCCGAGCTGACGCCCAAGATCGCCTCGATGATGGCCACCGTGGGATTCTACGAGCACACGGGCGACTGGCTCTTCACGACGGGGCTTCCGGCCAAAACGGGCGTGGGCGGCGGCATCATGGGCGTCGTGCCGGGCGTGATGGGCGTTGCGGCGTTCGCGCCCCCGCTCGACGGGGCCGGCAACTCGGTGAAGGCCCAGAAGGCGCTGGCGTTCATCGCCGGACACCTCAACCTCAACGTCTTCGGCACGACGCGCTGCGTGATGGCCGGAAAAGAGCCTGTGAAGGCGTAAGAACTCCCCTGCGGGGAGACCCGCCGACGAAAAGGGGCGCATCCTGCGAGGAATGCGCCCCTTTTCCGTATCCGGACAGGGTGTCAGAAGCGGTAGCGGACGCCGACCAGCAGGCAGCCCGACGTACCGATACCAGCCTCGGCATAGGCCGCGACGCGTCCCCCGACTTCGACGCCGACGGGCGACACCTGGAAGGCGAACTGCGTGGATTTGCCGCTCTCGCCCCCGACCTCGGATCTGGAGAACGAGGCTCCCGCACCGAGGCGCGAATAGAACGAAACCACCTTGAGGTTCATCCAGTTCCACTTCACGTTGGGCAGCAGCGACCAGTAGCGGTTCCGGATCTCCGAGCCGGCGCCCCTGACCTCCTGCGTGTTCGAGGAGTAGACGACCTGCGCGCCGAGGCGCAGGCTGCCGATCAGGCGGAAACTGTAACCCACGGTGACGGCGCCCCACCCCTTGAGATCGGTATTCGCATTCGTGAAAAGCCCGGTCAGCATGTCGCTGTACGAGTCGATCCAATCGGTGACGGGAGCGACGCCGTAGGACACCGAAACCTCGCTGCGGCGCGATCCCTGGGCGGCGGCGGGAACGGCCATCACGACGACGGCCGCCGCCATCAGCAATTTCTTGATCATTGTTCTCTGTTTTTCAGGTTTTACGACTGCTAATATAGCAAAAATCACGCAACGAAATCAATCCGTTCGGCGGACAGGCGCGCGACGGGCGCGGAACAGGCACGCGACGGGTGCGGAACAGGCACGCGACAGGCGCGGAACGAGCATGCGACAGGCACAGAACGGGCGCGGAACGGGCAACGCATCACGGACAATCACTCGTCCATCACCTCCCGCCGGATGGCTTCGAGATACCCGCGACCCCATTTCAGGTCCGGCTCGACATAATTTCCCTCGGCCCATTCGTTCCAGGATTTCAGCAGGATGATCCGGTGTTCGGGAGCCTTTCCCCGGACCATTTCCACAGCCTCCCGGAGGTGTTTCCCGAACAGCTCGGGCGTGGAATCCGTCACGATCCACCCCTCTTTCCCGCTGCGCGGCGTGTGGTCCCAGTTCGGAATGACCGAGGGGAACACGTTCTCCCGGGTGTCTTCGTCCCCGTTGAGAAAATAAGCGGCCATCCGTTCATAGGGATAATTGAGCGGAATCTTCCGCCAGCGGTCGAATTTTACCCGCTGCCGTTCGAAAAACGAATGCCTTACATTGAAATACCCGACCAGCCGCAGCGGATTGACAGCGTCGCCCCCCGTAGAGAAAATGGCCCCGACGTTCGGAACCGGGGCGTTCTCGTGCCCGACGAAGTAGATTCCCGGCAGGCCGTTCTTTTCGGCCAGCTCCCGCCACGTGGCGATGAAAACCTTCACCTCGGGGTCCGCCAGCGGTCTGTAGATCATAAACAGCGGCTTGCCGTCCACCGTAATGTAACGATGGTCCCGGAAAGCGGGCAGCACGGCCCGGAAATGCGCCGTATAGTCTTCGACGCCTCCGTAGAGCTGTTCGATCAGCATGTTCCGGTTCGTGATCCCGTGGGCGAAGCCCCGCCAGCTCTCATTGGCCCAGGCCAGCGCGAACGGAAAATCGGGTTCGCCGCTGGCCAGCACCTCGTTGAAGGGACGTTCCAGCAACCGCTTGCCGTTGCCGAACCAGTAATGCCAGTAGACGAAGCCCTCGACGCCGTATTCGCGGGCCATATCCGCCTGCGCCTGCCGCGTCTCGGCGACCCGCAGGTCGTAATACCCCAGATCGGCCGGAACTCGGGGCTGATAGTGATTTCTGAAATACCGCCGGGCCTTACCCACGTTCGTCCATTCGGTAAAACCCTTTCCCCACCACAGGTCGTTCTCCGGGATGGGGTGAAATTGAGGCAGATACAATGCCAATAATCTCGCTTTCATACGTTGATCCGACAATCGGACCCGGATACCGGAGCAGACTGCAAGACCCTGCACAGCAAGGCTGTGCCCCGGCATGAAAAACGATGCGGAGGATTGTTCAGGATCCCCCGCATCGTATCCGGTCCGGTGTGTTTAAACCTCGTTTTCGACAGCTTTGAACAGCGCGACGTCCTCCGTCGTGGAGTTCATCACGTAGGTATAGGCCTCCGCGATCTTCGCCTCTGCAAGCTTGCAGAACACGCGCGCCGAAGCGGCATACTCCTCCGCCTCACCGGCCTGACGGGCCAGCAGGTAGGTGATGATGATGTGTCCGGCGGTCTCCACCAGGCGGCGGGCATGGAAATCCTTGAATCCGCAGACCTCCTTGTCGCCGGCCTCGACACGGGCCTGCATCTCCGAGAACTTGACGGTCAGCTCCTTGAGCTTCGTCACCACGGGGCACATCGCCTCCGTGTAGCTTTCGGCGGCATAGCGCCCGATCTGCTCCAGGAACGTGCCCTTCGTCACGGCGTTGATCGCCGCAACGACCTGCAACTGCGAGGTTCCCTCGTAGATGTTCATAATGCGTGCGTCGCGGTACAACCGCTCACAGGGATAGTCCTTCATAAAACCCGACCCGCCGTGGATCTGGATGGCGTCGTAGGCCAGCTGGTTGGCGTACTCCGACGAGAAGAGCTTCACCAGCGGCGTGAAACCGTCGGCAAGGCGGTTGTAGAACTTCATCTCCTGACGCTCCTCCGCTTCGAGCGAACGCTCGTGGGAGATATGGCCGTACTGCTTGTAGACCTCGACGAAACGCGCCGTTTCGTACAGCAGCGCGCGCACGCCCTGCACCTTGGCCTTCATGTTCGAGAGCATCTCCGAAACGGCGGCGAACTGGATGATCGGCTTGCCGAACTGCTCGCGCTCGTGGGCGTATTTCAGCCCCTCGCGGTAAGCGGCCTCGCAGAGACCCACCGACTGTGCGCCGATGCCCAGGCGTGCGGCGTTCATCAGCGACATCACATACTTGATCAGGCCCATCTTCCGGTCGCCGACCAGCTGCGCCGGGGCGTTCGTGAAGACCAGCTCGCACGTCGGCGATCCCTTGATGCCGAGCTTATTCTCGATGCGGCGCACCTTCACGCCGCCGTCGCGCTTGTCGTAGACCAGCATCGAGAGGCCGCGGGCGTCGGTCGTACCCTCTTCGGTACGCGCCAGCACGAGCGAAACCTCGCCGTCGCCGTTGGTGATGAAGCGTTTCACGCCGTTCAGCAGCCACGTCTGCCGCTCCTCCGACCAGGTGGCCTTGAGCATCACGGCTCCGAGGTCCGAACCGGCGTCCGGCTCCGTGAGGTCCATGGCGCACGTCGCGCCCGCCGAAACCCACGGCAGGTATTTCTGCTTGATCTCCTCCGAAGCGAACTCGTTCAACGTCTCGGCGCAGTCCTGCAACCCCCAGATGTTCTCGAAACTGGCGTCGGCGCGGGCCACCATCTCGTTGGCCATCACGAAGCAGATGAGCGGGAAGTTCAGTCCGTCGTACTTGCGCGGAAGCGTCATGCCGCTCAACCCCGCGTCAACCACCGCCTTCATGTTCTCGACCGTACCCGAAGCGTACTCCACATGGTCGTCGACCACGCGCGGACCCTCGTGGTCCACACCCTCGGCGTTGGGGGCGATCACCTCGCCGCAGACCTCGCCGGCGATCTCCAGCACGCGGCGGTAGTTGTCCATCGCGTCGTCGAAATCCTGCGGCGCATAGTCGTAGAGGTCCTTCTCCGCGAAACCGCGCTCCTTCAGCTCCACGATCTTGCGCATCAACGGATGCTGGAGGTGGAACTGCAAATCCTTGTTATCTGAAAAGAAATTAGCCATAATTAGTTGTTTTTAAGATTCGTAGGCTCCTGTTTTGGGGTAAATTCAATACCTATGACATAGAAGTGGGGAATGTTGCCGACAATTTCGCCCGACAGGTCGGGCGCGATCTCGTTCTCGCCGCAGAAACGGAACAGATTGTGCTCCGCATCGAACCACATCGAACCGTAAAAGACCAGCGGAATGAACTTTCCGGCCTCGAACGAGTCGATCCCGAACGGACGGGTGCAGTACTTGGTAAGCGTATAACCGCTCGACGAAGTCACGCTGCGGAGCTTGAGCCGCTGACTGGCCTCCCGCATCTCCGGGATACTGAAATTCAGCATCGCCGTCGAATCCGTCCCCGAAGGATAGAATCCAATCGTCAGTTTTTTGGCCAGCATGTAAATGCCCGCCTGCGGATCGGCCATCTCGCCGGGCAGGATTTCGCCGCGCACCTTCTCGGGGAAATCGCTTACGAGCAGTTTGTTCGGCCCGCAGGGAAACTCCCGGGAACGAATCTCCACGCCCGATTCGTACTCCTTGATATATACCGTCATGTCATAGCGGCCCGGTCCTTCGAGCAATTCCGACAGGTCAAAACCGAACGCCTCGTAACCGGCAGCTTCCAGCAGGGAGCGGAAGTCGTCGAACCCGACAGGCCGGCTCTTGATCTGCTGTCCGGAAACGGACGCAGAGAGGAGAAGCGTACAGATTACCGTCAGAAGCCTGCGCATCGCTATTTCGAGTTTTGTTTGTAGTACTTGATCATCTTGGGGATAATCTCATTGACATCGCCCGTGATGGCGTAGTCGGCGATCTTGTTGATCGGGGCTTCGGGGTCCGAGTTGATCGAGATGACCATCGACGACTGGTCCATGCCGGCCGTGTGCTGGATCTGACCCGAGATGCCGCAGGCGATGTAGAGCTTCGGACGCACCGTGACGCCCGTCTGGCCCACCTGACGCGCATGCTCCGTGAAACCTGCATCGACGGCGGCGCGGCTGGCGCCCACTTCGCCTCCCAGAACGTCGGCCAGTTCGTGCACCAGCCTGAAGTTCTCTTTGGAACCCATGCCGTAGCCGCCGGCGACGATGATGCCCGCACCCTTGATGTCGATCTTGCGCTCCTCGATCTGACGGTCGATGATCTTCACCGCGAGGTCCGCGTCCGTGACCATCTTCTTCCAGTCGATCGCCTTCACCTCGCCCGCGCCGGGCTGTGCGGCGTACTCCTTGCGCATGACGCCCTCGCGGACGGTGGCCATCTGCGGACGGTGGTCGGGGTTGACGATCGTGGCGATGATGTTTCCGCCGAACGCCGGGCGGATCTGATAGAGGAGGTTCTTATACTCCGTACCCGTCTTGGCGTCCTTGTGGTCGCCGATTTCGAGCTGCGTGCAGTCGGCCGTAAGACCGCTGTGCAGGGCCGACGATACGCGGGGTGCGAAGTCGCGGCCCACGGGCGTGGCGCCGAACAGCGCGATCTGGGGCTTCTCCTGCCCGATCAGACCGCACAGGACCGCCGTGTGGGGCAGCGTGCGGAACGGAGAAAATAACGGATCATCGGCAACCCAGACCGTATCGGCGCCGTATTTGGCCAGTTCCTTTTCGATGCCGGCGAGGTTGTGGCCCAGGACGACGGCTTCGAGTTTCACGCCGAGCGTCGTGGCCAGTTCGCGGCCTTTGGTCAGCAGTTCGAGACTCACGTCGGCGACCTTGCCGCCCTCCATCTCGATATATACGAATATATTGTTCATCTCAAAAAAACGCATTAACCGAGCGTGTGGCTCGCGATGAGTTCAACCATAAGTTCATTGATGTCGTTGTCGGCGGCAGTGAGTTTCTTGGCCTCCTTGGCGGCGAAAACCACGTTCTCGATCCTCTTGACCTTCGTGGGCGAACCCTGGAGGCCGAGCTGCGCGGGATCGGGATCGACATCGGCGGCGGCCCACTCCACGATGCGGAGGTACTCCTTCGCGGCGGCGCGCTGCGCGGCGGGCGATTCGGGTGCAGCGGCGATCTCCGAACCGGCCAGCGCGCCCTTGTACTTCATCACGCGCTTGGCGTTGCGCGGGCGGCACTCGGCGGCCGAGGCGTTGACCGTCACAACGGCCGGAATCGGGCACTCGACGACCTCCGTGCCGTGCTCCAGACGGCGCTTGATGACCAGCGCGCCCTCACGGACTTCGAGAATCTCCTCGGCATAGGTCACCTGCGGAAGACCGAGCTTCTCGGCGACCTGCGGACCCACCTGCGCCGTGTCGCCGTCGATGGCCTGACGGCCTGCGAAAATCACGTCGGGGGCGATCTTCTTCAGCGCGCACGAAAGGGCGTAGGAGGTGGCCAGCGTGTCCGAGCCGGCGAACTCGCGGCCCGAAAGCAGGTAGCCGCCGTCGGCCCCGCGGAACATCGCGTCGCGGATGATGTCGGCGGCGCGCTGCGGACCCATCGTAAGGATATGAACCGTGGAACCCGCCACACGGTCCTTGAGCCGCAGGGCGGCTTCGAGCGCATTGAGGTCCTCGGGATTGAAGATGGCCGGAAGCGCCGCGCGGTTGACCGTCCCTTCGGGAGTCATCGCGTCCTTGCCTACGTTGCGGGTATCGGGAACCTGCTTGGCCAAAACAAGAATTTTGAGGTTTTGTTGTTGCATATAAGTAAGTAATGGTTATATATTGAATCCTTTTCCTTCTTTTACCGCTGTCGTCGCGGCGTTCCGTCGCGTTCGCGAATCTGCCCCGCCCCAAGCCCTCCCGCGGGAGGGACTTACGGCGTAAAACACGCCCCGTTTCTGCTTTGGCGGTTCGGCAATCCGTAAGCGACTGCCCCCGCCTGTCGCCGCAGTTGTCGCAGTTGTCGCAATGCGACCGGGTCGTCAACCGGGATTTCGACCGAAACGCGGACGGGCGGAAATCACACAAAAACGCATCCCTAACCTGCCACTGGGCAGCCGGGATGCGCGGTTGCTTATCGGACGATCGTTTCGCCGCGGTCGGGACCTACGGAGATGATCTTCACGGGGACGCCCGTCTGCCGCTCGATGAACTCCACGTAGCGTTTGAACGCCTCGGGGAACTCCTCGTAGCTGCCGTACCGGCGCAGGTCGCATTTCCAGCCCTCGAACTCGGTGTAGACCGGACAGAGGTCGCCGGTGATTTCGTAGGGGAACTCCGAGGTGGTGCGGCCGCCGATCTCGTAGGCCGTGGCCACGCGGATCGTGTCGAAATCGTTCATCACGTCGGATTTCATCATAATCAGCTGCGTCACGCCGTTGACCATGATCGAATATTTCAGGGCCACCATATCGAGCCATCCGCAGCGGCGGCGGCGGCCCGTGACGGCGCCGAACTCGTGGCCGATGTCGCACAGCCGCTCGCCCGTCTCGTCGAACAGCTCCGTGGGGAACGGTCCGCTGCCCACGCGCGTGCAATAAGCCTTGAAAATGCCGAAGACCTCGCCGATGCGGTTCGGGGCGACGCCCAGCCCGGTGCAGACGCCCGCGCAGACGGTGTTCGACGAGGTGACGAACGGATAGGAGCCGAAGTCCACGTCCAGAAGCGTTCCCTGCGCGCCTTCGGCCAGAACGGACTTGTCCTGCGAGAGGCAGTCGTTGACGAAATATTCGCTGTCGATGATGTGGAAGCGGCGGAGGTATTTGACCGCCTCGAACCACTGCTTCTCCAGCTCGGCAATGTCGTATTGATAGTCGAGACTCTTCAGGATCTTCTCGTGGCGCGCCTTGGCCGCAGCGTAGATGCTTTCGAAATCGGGACTCAACAGATCCCCTACGCGCATGCCGTTGCGGCTTACCTTGTCGGTATAGGTGGGACCGATGCCCTTGCCCGTCGTGCCGATCTTGGCGCTGCCCTTGGCCGCCTCGTACGCGGCGTCGAGCATGCGGTGCGTGGGCAGAATCAGGTGGGCCTTCTTCGAAATGCAGAGCTGTTTGGTCAGGTCATGGCCGCTGGCAGCCAACGCTTCGGCCTCCTCGCGGAAAAGCACCGCGTCGATCACCACGCCGTTGCCGATGATGTTGGTCTTGCCGCCCTGGAAAATGCCCGAAGGAATCGAGCGGAGCACGTATTTCTCGCCGTTGAATTCCAACGTGTGACCGGCATTGGGACCGCCCTGGAAGCGGGCCACCACCTCGTAACGAGGCGTCAGCACGTCCACAACCTTCCCTTTGCCCTCGTCACCCCATTGCAGGCCGAGGATAACGTCAACTTTTTTCATTGTATCCGGTTCTGTTTTATGTTTGCAAAAGACATTTTTTGCATCCAAAGGTACGAATTATTATCCGAAAAGCCCAAGGCCGCCGCCGGACTTTTCAACAAATTATGAAGAAAAACCGTCCTTTTCGGACGGTTTTTTGTCGTAAATGGGGGAAATAACGCACTCGGAAGCGGGGCCGTTCCGCCCGGGACCGAAATCCCCGCAACGGCCCGGCGGGCCGTTGCATGCCGGAAATCACTTGCGGACGAGTTCCGTCGGTCCGTTGAAGTCGACGCTTTGCGAGGCGAGGCAGTAGACCGTGGCAAGGGAGGGGTTGCCGCGCACGTCGGCACGCAGCCCCGAGGCGCAGGAGGTCACGTCCAGCGACCCCGCGAGGGCATTGTCCGGACAAAGAAGCGTTGCGAGCGAGGCGTTCGACTGCAAATCGAGGCGCGGCAGCGAGTTGCCGCCGCAATCGAGGTATGCGAGGCCGCGCAGGCCGTTCACGTCGAGCGACACAAGGCCGTTGTCCGAGCAGTCGAGCCATTCGAGGCGCGTCATTGTGACGTCCAGCCGCGTGAGCGCGTTGCCCCGGCAGTCGAGCCGTTCCAGACGCGTGAACTCCTTCAGGTCGGAGAGCGACGCGACACCCCGTTCCGGACACTCCACCGTGCGGACACGCTGCGCCTCGTAGCGCGAGATGCGGCCGTCGCCATCGACGTCGAATTCGCCCAGGCAGTAGGCCTCGAAGGCCTTGTCGTAAAATGTCAGGTAGATGTATCTGTTCTTCTCGTCGCGCTCGTCCTCGGCAAGGCCGCAGGCCGCCGAGAGCAGTAGGAGCAGGACGGGAAGGGCGCGGACCATAGGCGGCGTCAGATGTTCACGTCGTCGTCGGAGGCGTCCGAAGCGTCCGAGCTGTCGTCGTCGCCCTGAATGTCGTCGGCCCCCTTGATCTCGTCGTCGTAGTAGTCCTTGTCGTCGTCGTCGTGCGAATTGTCGTCGACCTTCACGTCGATCTTCACCATGTAGGCTATCTCGTCCGTATCATAGGGAACGGCATAGAAAAAATCGCCGTTGGGCTTGTCGACACGGATCATCGCATCGGTGAATCCCAGCGGGTATTTCGCCTTCACAGCCTCCTGCAACTCGGGGCTGAGGTTATGAAAACTCGTCGCAATATGTTTCTTCACGATATTCGGTTTAGTCATGGTAGTGTCTCGAAATTTTTTGCAATTATAAGCAAAATTTGAATATCGCACCACATCTGCAATTTTTTTTTTGCATTTTTTTTGATTTTACACCAAATTCACCCGTTGTTAAGGACAAAATATGTAACTTTACACACGTTATTTAAGGATTATGGTACGCGAACGGATCGAGGAGCTGCGCCGGCAGCTCGAACTGCATAACTTCAAATATTACGTCGAAAACGCCCCCGAGATTTCGGATTTCGAGTTCGACGCAATGATGCGCGAACTCCAGGATCTGGAGCGCGCACACCCCGAATACGCCGACCCCAACTCGCCTTCGGTGCGCGTGGGAAGCGACCTGACGGCCGAGTTCCGGACCGTGAAGCACCGCTACGCGATGCTGTCGCTGGGCAACACCTACTCGCTGGACGAACTGCACGAGTTCATCGGCCGCATCGAGCGCGAAGCCGGGGCCACGGACTACGTCTGCGAACTGAAATTCGACGGCACGGCCATCTCGCTCACCTACGAGCACGGACGGCTCGTGCGCGCCGTGACCCGCGGCGACGGCGTCGAGGGCGACGACGTGACGGCCAATGTCCGCACCGTGCGCACGGTGCCCCTGCGCCTGCGGGGCACGGACTGGCCCGACCTCTTCGAAATCCGCGGCGAGATCCTGATGCCCTACGCCTCGTTCGACCGCCTCAACGCCGAGCGCGAGGCCAACGGCGAGCAGCTCTTCGCCAACCCCCGCAACGCCGCCGCCGGGACGCTCAAGCAGCAGTCGTCGGCCGTGGTGGCCCGGCGCGGACTGGACTGCACGCTCTACCAGCTGGCGGGCGACGAGCTGCCCTTCTCGAGCCATTGGGAGAGCCTCGAAAAGGCCCGCCAGTGGGGGTTCAAGGTCTCGGACGCGGCGCGCATCTGCCGCAGCGTCGCCGAGATCGACGCATTTATCGAACACTGGGACACCGCACGGCGCCGCCTGCCCTTCCCGACGGACGGCGTGGTGATCAAGGTCAACGACTTCGCCGTCCGGCGCCAGCTGGGATTCACAGCCAAGGCCCCCAAGTGGGCCGTGGCCTACAAGTTCAAGGCCGAACGGGCCGCCACGCGGCTCGACAGCGTGTCGTTCCAGGTAGGACGCACCGGGGCTATCACGCCCGTCGCCAACCTCGAACCGGTGCTGCTGGCCGGAACCACCGTGCGGCGCGCGACGCTGCACAACGCCGAGCAGATGGCCCAGCTGGACATCCGCCCGGGCGACACGGTCTACGTCGAGAAGGGCGGCGAGATCATCCCGAAGATCATCGGCGTGGACCTCGCGCAGCGCCCGGCCGACAGCCGTCCGTTCGAGTACATCACCGTATGCCCCGAATGCGGGACGCCGCTGGTGCGCTACGAAGGCGAGGCCAAGCACTACTGCCCCAACCAGAGCGGATGCCGGCCCCAGATCATCGGGCGCATCATCCACTTCATCCGCCGCAAGGCCCTCGACATCGAGGGGCTGGGCGAGGAGACCGTCGAACTGCTCTACGAAAACGGACTCGTGCGCGACGTGGCGGACCTCTACGACCTGCGGGCCGAACAGCTGGCCCCCCTGCCCCGGCTGGGCGAGAAGTCGGCCGACAACATCATCCGCTCGGTGGAACGCTCGAAGGCGGTTCCCTTCCAGCGCGTGCTGTTCGGGCTGGGAATCCGCTTCGTGGGCGAGACCACGGCCAAATACCTCGCCGAGCATTTCCGCTCGCTGGACGCCGTGATGCGGGCCACGCGCGAGGAGCTGGTCGAGGCCGACGAGGTGGGCGGACGCATCGCCGACGCCATCATCGAATACTTCGCCGAGGAGGACAACCTGCGGATCATCCGCCGCCTGCGCGCCGCGGGGCTGCAATTCGAAGCCGAGGCGCGCCGCCTGGCGTCGGAGGCGCTGGCGGGCCGGAGTTTCGTGGTCTCGGGCAAGTTCACGCGGAGCCGCGACGAAATGAAGGAGCTGATCGAACTGCACGGGGGCCGGAACCTCGCGGCGGTGTCGGGCAGCGTCGACTACCTCGTGGCGGGCGACAAGATGGGCCCGGCGAAGCTGAAGAAGGCCGAGAAGCTGGGTGTAAGGATCATCTCCGAGGAGGAGTTCATCGCCATGATCGAAGGCGGAGGCCCGGTGGAAAAGGCCGCACAACAGGAATTATTCTGACAGGCGCAAGACGCCTGCTTTGAGGACTGACGCAAAACGACAACAGATAAAACGACAATCAGAGACATTATGCTACGACACAAACTTTCCGGCGTGGGCGCCGCGATGATCACCCCTTTCACGGCAGACGGCCGCGTCGACTACAAGGCGCTGGCCCGCATGATCGACTACGTGATCGACGGCGGCGTGGACTACATCGTCGCACTCGGCACCACGGCCGAGACCCCCACGCTCTACATGCCCGAACGCGCCGTGATCGCCATGTTCATCACCAACCAGATCGCAGGCCGCGTGCCGCTAGTGATGGGCTGCGGCGGCAACTCCACCTCGGAGGTGCTGGACCAGCTGCGCGAATTTGACCTGCGGGGCGCCGACGCCATTTTGAGCGTGACGCCCTATTACAACAAACCTTCGCAGGAGGGGCTCTACCAGCATTTCCGCACCGTCTCGGAGCATTCGCCCCTGCCGGTGATCCTCTACAACATCCCGGGCCGCTCGGGCGTCAACATGACCGCCGAGACCACGCTCCGCTGCGCCGCCGACTTCCGCAACGTCATCGGCATCAAGGAGGCGTCGGGCGACATCGGGCAGATGCAGCGCATCCTGGACAACCGTCCCGAGGGATTTCTCGTGCTGTCGGGCGACGACGGCATGGCCATCGAGCTGATGCGCCGCGGAGGCGACGGCGTGATCTCCGTGGCGGCGAACGCCTTTCCGCAGCGGTTCATGGAGTGCGTGAACCATGCCAAGGCGGGCGACTTCGACGCGGCGGAAAAGGCTTATGCCGCGCTGGACGAAGCCGTGCACGCGCTCTTCGAGGAGGGCAACCCCGTGGGCGTGAAATGCGCCCTCTCGGTGATGGGACGCATCGGCGACACGATGCGCCTGCCGCTGGTCGCCGGATCGGAAAAACTCCGCGCGAAGTTCGAAGAGCTGATCGCCAGATACGATTTGCGCTGATTTTGCGTTTGTACCGGAAACGACCGCTATGAAACGATTGCTGCTTTTCTCACTGCTGGTTCCGGCGCTGGCCGCCGCCGGAGTCCCCGACGAGGACATGATCCTCGACCGGACGATGGACGCCCAGTCCGCGTTCTACTACCCCGCGCTGATGATGCGCTACAACGCGGGCGACGAGACGCTGACCGACGAGGATTACCACTACCTCTACTACGGATACGCCTACCGCGACGAATACAAGCCGCTGGCCGTGAACCCCGATCTGGACAAAATGCTGATGCTGGCCTCGGGCATCGACCCCGACAAACCCGACAGGGCCACACTGGAAACGATGGTCTCGGTGGGAAACGACGCCCTGAAACGCGATCCGTTCAGCCCCAAAATCCTCAACCTCATGTCGTTCGCCTACGGTGCGCTGGGCGACAAGGAGCAGGAAAAAGCCTGGTCGGACCGCATGAACGGCGTCATCCGCACGATCCTCGGCTCGGGCGACGGATTCACGCAGAAGACCCCGCGCCATGTGCTGATGTTCGACCACGCGCTCGACGTGCTGGCCGCCGAAGGGCTTTCGTTCGGCAAGGCGCGCATCGTCAGCCGCACGGTGGAGTTCGTGCCGCTGGTCGTTCCCTATGTGGTCGAGGGCAAGAAGCGCAAGGGATTCTATTTCGATTTCAGCCGCGTCTACTGGAACAAACCCGAGGGTTACACCTACCAGCGCGACCGCACGTGGCAGTTCAACAACCTCAAACCCCGCACCTATAAATGATCCGCATTCTCCGGCATACGCTCTGCCTCGCCCTGCTGCTGACGCTCGCGGCCTGCGAAAAAGACCGCGAGCCGCGAATCGAGGTCTCGACGGGAGAGATTCACCTCCCGGGCGACGCTTCGTCCGGAACGACGTTCACCGTGTCGGCCGAAGAACCGTGGACGCTGTCGTATACCGGCGAGGGATTCGCCGTGACGCCGGACGGCGGCGCCCGCGGGGAGACGACGGTCACGGTGACCGCTTCCGAACCCAACTCCGCCAAGGCGCGCCGGAAGCTGGGCACGATAACCGTCCGCCACCCCGCCAACAAGGACGGCTATCCGGTCGAGGTCTACCAGCGGCCCGCCGTGGCGACGCAGACCCTTCTGCTGTACATGCCCGGACGAAGCCTGATCGACTATTACGAGCGCAACATCGAGGGCGTCAGTGCGGCCGTGACGAACCAAATCCCGGGCGACGGGCGCATTCTGGTTTGCTACCAGCCCGAGAAACATTCGTCGGCCGTCCTGCAGGAGATCCGTTACGACCCGGCGACGGAACGGTGCGAACGAACGACGCTCAAAACCTACGACGGCTTCAACGCCGGAAACCCCGAAAAGGTACGGCAGCTGTTCGCCGATGCCGCGGAGCTGGCTCCGGCCCAAAACTACGGGCTGATCATCGGCTGCCACGGCAAGGCGTGGATTCCGGTCGCCAGCGGCTCGCTCTCCTACCCGATGCGGCGTTCCGCCGAGGACGACCTATGGGCCACGCCCCCGGGGGCCAAGCAGACCCGTTCGTTCGGCGACAAGGGCTACGAACTGAACATCACGGAGCTGAAGGAGGCGCTCGAAGCGCAGCAGTTCCGTTTCGACTACCTGATCTTCGACGACTGCTTCATGGCCAACATCGAAACGCTCTACGACCTGCGTTCGGTCATCGGCTACATCGTGGCGTCGCCCTGCGAGGTCATGGGCGACGGATTCCCCTACGACCGGATCGTCCCCCACCTGTTCGAAACGGGACCGGTCGCGGACCGGCTCGCGGAAACCTGCCGGGAGTTCTGGAACCTCTACGAAAACGAATACCAGAGCACGACCTGGAAAGAGCAGTCGGGCTGCATCTCACTGGCCGTCACGTCGCAGCTGGACGCGCTGGCGGAGGTGATGCGCCGCATCAACGAAAAAGGCAAACAGCCGTTCGAACTCTCGCAGCTCCAGTACTACGAGGGACTGATGACACACCTTTTCTACGACTTGGGGCATTACGTCGAATTGAGCTGCGGCGACCCGGCGCTCGTCGAGGAATTCACGACGCAACTCGACCGGGCATTTCCCCCCGAAAGCCGTCTGTGCACGAAGCAGTTCTATTCCCAATACAACAACGGGTCGAACCCCGTGCATTTCTATACGGGCGTCTCCGTGAGCGAGCCTTCGACGAAGTACGTCGCCGAAAACCGGATGACGAACTGGTATCGGGACACGCATTAAATGAAATGAAAAGAGCGATTCTCACGAATCGCTCTTTTCATTTATGCATACAGCCCGGACTTCCTATTCATACTGCCCGGACTTCAGCCGCTCCACCTCCTCGCGGGTCAGGAACCGCCACGCTCCGCGCTTGAGGTTCTTCTTCGTGAGACCCGCATAGTAAACGCGGTCGAGTTTGGTCACGGTGTAACCCAGGAACTCGAAAATACGGCGCACGATGCGGTTGCGGCCCGAGTGGATCTCGATGCCCACCTCCTGCTTGTTCTCCTTGACGTAGGAAATCTCGTCGGCGAAGATCTCGCCGTCTTCGAGCGTGACGCCCTCGGCGATGCGGTCCATGTCGGCGCGCGTCAGAGGTTTGTCGAGCGTCACCTGGTAGATTTTCTTCTTCTTGTAGGAAGGGTGCGTCAACTGCTTCGTAAGGTCGCCGTCGTTGGTGAACAACAGCAATCCGAGGCTGTTCTTGTCGAGGCGTCCCACCGGGTAGATGCGCTCCGTGCAGGCGCCCGAGACCAGCTCCATGACCGTCTTTCCGGCATGGGGATCGTCGAGCGAAGTGACGTAGCCCTTGGGCTTGTTCAGCACCAGGTAGACCTTCTTCTCGCCCTGCACCGGCTCGTCGTTGAACCGCACTTCGTCGGTCGGCAGCACCTTGGTCCCCAGTTCGGTGACGATCTTGCCGTTGACCGAAACGACGCCCGCCGTGATGAAATCGTCGGCCTCGCGGCGCGAGCAGATGCCCGACTGGGCGATGAAGCGGTTCAGGCGCATCTCACCCGTCTGCTTCTCGGGATTGAATTTCGGATACGACGCCGGTTTGTCGTCGTGTTTCTTATAGGCAGGTTTGAACGGTTTGTCGACGAACTTCCGGTCGCCGAATTTCTTATCCCCGAATTTCTTCTCGCCGTAGGGCTTGTCGCCGAACTTCTTGGGTCCGAATTTCTTCTCGCCGTAGGCCGGCTTGTCGCCGTAACTGCGGCGCGGACGCTCCTCGTCGCTGCGGTGACGGTCACCGTCGTAGCGGGGTTTGTCGCCGAAGGAACGCCGCGGACGGTCGTCGTCCTGACGCTGACGGTCGCCATAGGGACGCGGGCGGTCGTCATACGAACGGCGCGGGCGGTCGCCCTCCCCGCGGGATTTGTCGCCGTAGTGCGGCTTCTCGAAGACCGGACGGTTGTCGGCCGTGAAATGGGGGTTATACGAAGCCCGGCGTTCGGGCCTGTTTTCAAAGGAGGGTTGCTCCGAATCGGCGGCATCACGCTGCAAACGCGGGCGACGCTCGACACGCTCCGCCGTAGCCACTACGGTGCGCTTGCGTTTGTCGCGTCCGAAGCGTTCGAGCACCGGGGTCGAGTCGTTTTTAGGATCTTTCATTTTCTATTCGTCTAATAAATTATCGGGGGCAGGGACCGGAACGTGCCGACCGGGTTCACGCGCGTGATACCGGACGCAGCCCGTCCGAGCCGGTTTCCACCCGGCAAAGGTAATCCATTTTTCCGGATTATAACACATAACGTGCCCGATTTCAACCGTTTTGGGAATAATTGCGCCGGAAGGCGACAAAACGCCTGCTTTTGCCGTATCTTTGCCGAAAAATAACTCCCCGACGACCGGCGGCATTCCGGCAGAAGCCCCGCGCCGCCCGGCATCGGCTGCGACACCCGATCCTGCGTTATGAACATGAACCGCGAAATACTGCGCATTGCGCTCCCCAATATCGTCTCGAACATCACCGTGCCGCTCATGGGCATCGTATCGACCGCCATCGCCGGACACTGGGGAGCCGACTCCGCCGCCACGATCGGCGCGCTGGCCATCGGCGTCTCGATCTTCAACTTCATTTACTGGAACTGCTCGTTCGTGCGCATGGGAACCAGCGGGCTGACGGCCCAGGCGTTCGGCGCGGGCGACTTCCGCGAGTGCACCAACATGCTGGCCCGCGCGCTGTCGGTGTCGGCGGTGATGGGTGTGCTGATGATCCTGCTCCAATACCCCGTGGGAGAACTGGCCCTCTGGGCCATGAACGGCAGCGAAATGACCCGCGACTACTTCTACGCCCGCATCTGGGCCGTGCCGGCGGGCATCGTGCTCTTCGGGTTCAACGGCTGGTTCACGGGGATGCAGAACGCCATATTCCCCATGCTGACGGCCGTCACGGTCAACATCGTGCACATCCTTTGCAGCCTCTGGTTCGCCTTCGGGATGGATATGGGCATCGTGGGCATCGCCTACGCCTCGGTGATCGCCCAATGGACCGGCGTGGCGCTCTCGGCGCTGCTGCTCGCCGCCAAATACCGTCCGATCCTCACCGGGATCGACTGGTCGGAGGTGCTGGACCTCAAACCGCTGAAGACGTTCTTCATCATCAACCGCGACATCATCCTGCGCACGTTCTGCATCGTCGCGGTCTACACCTTCTTCACCGGGGCGTCGGCACGCATGGACGACCCCGCGCTGCTGGCCGTGAACACCCTGCTGCTGCAACTCTTCACGCTCTTTTCCTACATGAACGACGGCTTCGCCTACGCCGCCGAGGCGCTCACGGGACGTTTCATCGGCGCGCGCGACAGCGTGTCGCTGCGCGACTGCCTGCGGAGGTGCATCGCCTGGGGAACGCTCGTATCGGTGGTCTTCGTGGGGATTTATCTCGTCTGGTGGCGCGACCTGGTGGGCGTGTTCGTAGACCACTCGGCACCCAACGCCGGGGTGATCGAGGAGCTGGCGGGACGCTACATCGTCTGGATCATCCTCATCCCGATCGCCTCGGCCATGCCCTTCATCATGGACGGCATCATGGTCGGAGCCACCGAAACGCGCGTCATGCGCGACTCGATGTTCTGGGCCACGGCGGCCTATTTCGCCATTTACTACGCCTGCTACCCGCTGATCGGCAACAATGCCCTATGGCTGGCCTTCACGCTCTACATGTTCCTGCGCGGAGTGATCCAGTTCTTTATGACCCGCCGGCTGAAAACCATCTACGACAAGATCGCATAGGACCCGGACAACCGCCAGTCGCGCCACCCCTCGGGACGGATCGCCGCGGGAAATTCGCACTCCAGCCACACGGTGCGGGCCGTCGATTTCCACGGACGCCCGAGGTAAACCCGCGTCACCCCTTCGGCCGCCGTCACACGGCAGCAGGAGAAGACGAATCCGTATTCGTTGCGCTCGGTGGTCGAAGCGGCCGTGATGAAACTGTCGGCCTTGCAATGGATCGTCGAACACTCGAACAGCACGATCGAAGGGCCGAAAATGAAGTCGGTGGTTCCCTCGATATAACAATTCTCGACATGTACGCGCGAAACGTAGCCGCGAGCAAAGAAGGTGTCCTGATCGCCGATGAGCGCACAATGATACAGATGGATGCGGTCGCCGCGGGTTTCGAGCGCCACGGCCTGCCCTACCCTTCCGGCATCGTTCTCGACGGTCAGGCAATCCAGATAGACATCGTCGGCCTGAACGGACATCGTATAACTGTCGTAGGTGGTCAGCTCGCGGCCGTCGACGACTTTGCCGGCATAGTCGCCCCAGACGATGCGGGTTTCAGCCATTTCATCGCCCAGAATCCGGACCTTGTCCTTGTAGACGTCGAGCGTCACCTTCTCGCGATAGACGCCGGGCATAATCCGCACCGTGCGCCACTCCGCAGGCTTCGACGGCAGGGCGTCGAAACACGCCTGAATGGTCCGGAAATCCCCGCCGCCGTTGCAGTCGACGGTATAGACCGTCTCTGCCGAGGCGACGAACGAGGACAGGAGAAGGATCGTTATGATTACAGCGGATTTCATCATAGGTTCGGTGAACGCAATTACACGCTACAACGTCACCCCCGTCTTGAAGATGGCGATCTCCTTGAAACCCGTCTCCTCGTGCTTGAGACGCTCGCCGCCGGCCGTGGCCAGCACCTTGCCGATGAAACGCTCCAGCACGGCCTGCGGCTCCTCGTCCTCGACCAGCGTGCCGGCGTTGAAGTCGATCCAGTTGGCCTTGAACTCCGCGAGCTGCGTGTTGGTCGAAATCTTCATCGTGGGCACGAACGACCCGAAAGGCGTGCCGCGTCCCGTGGTGAAGAGCACCAGTTGGCAGCCCGAGAGAGCCAGCGCCGAAGCGGCCACCAGGTCGTTGCCCGGAGCCTGCAAGAGGTTCAATCCCGGCTTCGTGACGGGCTGTGCGTAGGTCAGCACGTCGACGACGGGCTGCGCCCCGCCCTTCTGCACGCAGCCGAGCGATTTCTCCTCAAGGGTCGTGATGCCGCCCTTCTTGTTGCCCGGCGAGGGATTTTCATAAATCGGCTGGTCGAACCGGCGGAAATAGCGTTTGAAATCGTTGATCAGCGAGACCGTTCCGTCGAAAACCCGGCGGTCCACGGCGCGGTCCATCAGGATCGTCTCGGCGCCGAACATCTCGGGAACCTCCGTCAGCACCGTCGTGCCGCCCTGCGCGATCAGCCAGTCGGAAAACAGCCCCACCAGCGGATTGGCCGTGATGCCCGAGAAACCGTCCGAGCCGCCGCACTTCAAGCCCACCTTGAGGTAAGCGAGCGGAAGCGACTGACGCTTATCGGCTTTGGTCTTTTCCACCAGCCCGCGGCAGATTTCGAATCCCGCCTCGATCTCGTCCTCGACCTCCTGGGCGACGAGGAACTTCACCCGCTCGTCGTCCCATTGGCCGATCACCTCTTTCAGGGCCGACACCTGGTTGTTCTCGCACCCGAGGCCCAGCACCAGCACGGCGCCCGCATTGGGGTGACGCACCAGCGCGGCCAGCGCCCGCTGCGTATTGGCGTGGTCGTCGCCCAGCTGCGAACAGCCGTAATTGTGGGTGTAGACCCGCACGTCGTCGAGGTGCGAGCAGTCGCACTCGCGCTTCACACGCTCCGCGATGGCCTGCGCCTGCCCGTTGACGCACCCCACCGAGGGCACGATCCACAACTCGTTGCGAATGCCCATCGTATCGTTCCCGCGCAGGTAACCCATCACCCGCACGTCGCGCTTCGGGCACCCGACATCGTAAACCTTGGGGACATAGGTGTATTCGAGGTCGTCGCGGAGGTTGGTTTTCAGGTTGTGCGTGTGAATCCACCCGCCCTGCGGCACGTCCTGCGTGGCGTGACCGATGGGATAGCCGTACTTCACGACGTTCTCGCCCGCGGCGATGTCGCGCAGGGCGAACTTATGGCCGCGCGCAACGTCCTCGCGGAGCGTCACGGCGACGCCCTCGACATCGAGCGTCTCGCCCTCGTGCAGGTCGTCGGCCAGTGCGACGGCGACATTGTCCGCAGCGTTGATTTTCAGAAACCGTTTCATATCAATAAAATAAGCCGCATGTCCGGGTCCCGCAAAGCCCCCGCCGAGGCGGGGGTTCGGGGTGGGTCGGACTTGTGAACACGACCGGAGGCCGTGCCACGAACCGTCCGAAACGCCGCACCGAAACAGCTGACTGGTTACGCTCCTAAAAACTTCTTCAAGGCATCTTTCATGCCCAGCGTCTCGATGTCGCGGACATAGCCCGCAACGGTCCCGATGAAGCCCGGAACCTCCGAGAAATCGACGGTGAAGATGCCGCTCTCCTTCACGATCTTCGCGATCGTAGCCTCCATGTCGGCCGAATCCCAGTTGGCGCAGATGTAGTCCACGAACTCCCTCGTGTCGTCGGGTTCGAAACCGCTGTTCGGTCCGTAGAGGGTCATCAGCGCGGCGAACGTGAATGCTTCGCGTTCGGCCAGCCGCTGCGCCTTGAACCAGTTGTCGCGCACGGTCGGATAGTTGCGCGCCTCCCATTTCGAAAGCGAGTTGAGCGAAATGGACCGGAGCATGTGCTTGATGAAGGGGTTGTAGAAACGCTCCAGAATCCCGGCGGCGAACTTCTTCAGCTCGTCCCGGTCCTCGTCGATCATCGGGATCACCTCCTCGGCAACCATGTCGTTGACGAACCGCTCGATGTCGGGCGTATTGAAAGCGTCCATCACCGTCTCGCAGCCCATTTGCAGGGCGATGGGCACCATGCCCGTATGCGACCCGTTCAGGATGCGGACCTTCTTGTCGCGGAACTGCTTGATCGACGGCATGAAGATCACATGCAGCCCCGCCTTGTCCAGCGGCAGCTCCTTCATCACCTCCTTGTAGCCCGGACCGCCGATAGCCCACAAGTGGTACAATTCGGCCTTCACCACAAGGTTGTCGTCATAGCCGATCTCCTCCCTGATCTCGCCGATCTGCTCGCGCGGGAAACCCGGGACGATGCGGTCCACGAGCGTGTCGCAGAAGTGGCAGCTGTTTTCGACCCAGTCGATGAAATCCTGCCCGAGCTTGTGGTATTCGGCGTGTCTGATGACGTATTCGTGGAGCGTCGAGCCGTTGTTCTCGATCAGCTCGCAGCAGATGATGCAAAGGCCCTTGGTCGGGTCGCCGTTGAAATGTATGAACCGCTTGTACAGCAGCGCCGTCATCTTGGCGGGATACGACTTCGGCGGACAGGCCGTCAGGTCGTCGCCCTCCTCGTAGCGGATGCCCGCCTCGGTGGTGTTCGAAATGGTGATCTTCAGCTCCGGCGAGAGGAAATACGCCTCGTATTTCGCATAGTCCACATAGGGATTGAACGAATCCATGATGCTCTTCACCAGCCGCACGTCCTTCTTGGGCCGTTTGTTCTCGATGCCCTCCAGATAGACGTGGTACATGTTGTCCTGCCGGTGCATCAGGTCGATCATCCCCAGCACCTTGCGCTCGGGGTCGATGATCGGCTGGCAAACGGCCACGCCTGCATCCATGACGCCCTTCTCGTTGGCGATGTCGATCTGCCAGTCCACGAAGGCTCTCAAGAAGTTGCCTTCGCCGAATTGCAGGATGCGAACGGGACGGCCGACCGTTTCGACGGTCGACTTGTTCAGTTGCTTGATCATTGTATGTCCGGTTTTTAAGTTAATCCAATACAATCGGTTTGTATTTCGGAACCAGCGTCTTCATCACGATCCAGCCGATGAGGTAAGCCACGGCGCAGATGCAGAAGACGACGAAATATCCGGCGGGCTTACCCTCGAAACCCATGAACTGCATCGCCGTTTCGTCGGCATATACGAACAGCCAGCCGGCGAACCATTGCAGGATCATCGAGCCTACGCCGCCGGCCATGCCGCCGATGCCCGTCACGGTGGCGATCGCCGACTTGGGGAACATGTCGCCGATGGTCGAGAAGATATTGGCCGACCACGACTGGTGCGCCGCGCCGCCCAGACCGATCAGGATGATCGGGAACCACGGCGAGATCGTGCCCATGGGCTGCGCCAGCAGCACCAGCAGCGGAATGAACGCGAAGATCAGCATGGCGCGCATGCGTGCCGCATAGGGGTTCAGCCCCGTCTTGTTGATGATGATCGTCGGAAGCTTGCCGCCGTAGATCGACAGCATCGTGATGGCATAAAGCGTGAAGATCAGCGCCACGCCCAGCCCTTCGGACATCTTGATCCCGAACTGCGAATTGAGGTACGAGGGGGTCCAGAAGAGGAAGAACCACCACACGCCGTCGGTCATAAACTTGCCGAAGGCGAAGGCCCACGTCTGTTTGAACGAGAGCGTTCTCCAGAACGAGATCTTCTCGCCCTCCTGCTCCTTGCCGACCGTCTCGCCGTCGACCACTTCGTGCTGGTCCTGCTCGATATACTCCAGCTCGGCGGCATTCACCTTCGGGTGGTCCGAGGGTTTCTTGTACATGAAGACCCAGAAGCCCATCCAGACGAAGCCCAGGGCGCCGATCACGATGAAGGCCATCTCCCAGCCCCAGGCCTTCGCCAGCAGCGGAATGGTCAGCGGGGCGAACAGCGCGCCGATCGAAGCGCCGGCATTGAAGATCGAGGTGGCGTAGGCGCGGTCCTTCTTGGGGAAGTACTCGGCGGTCACCTTGATGGCTGCCGGGAAGTTGCCCGCCTCGCCCAGGGCGAGGATGCAGCGCGCGGCGATGAAGAAATACATGCTGACCATGGCGATGGTCGCGGCCAGGGCCGACCCGGCCTCGACGGCGCGCAGCGCGGCGGCGTCGGGAAGCCCCACCCATGCCTCGGTGGCGATGCCGCAAAGGGCGTGCATGCAGGCTCCCATCGACCAGACGCCGATGGCCCACAGATAACCTTTCTTGGTGCCCATCCAGTCGATGAAACGGCCCGCGAAGAGCATGCAGACGGCATAGACGATCGAGAAGATCGAAGTGATCAGCCCGTAGTGGTACTCGTTCCAGTGGAATTCGGGCTTGATGAACTCGTCCCACGTCAGCGAGAGCACCTGACGGTCGAGGTAGTTAACAGTCGTTGCGAAGAAGAGCATCGCACAGATGATCCAGCGATACTGCGTCATCTTCCCAGCGAGAGTCGATTTGTTGTTTGTCATTATGGGGTTTAATTAAGTAGTGTTCAGGAATTGGTGAGCCGTAGGAACGGCGTCCGGCGGCGGAGCGGGGCCGCCGCCGAACTACCGAACTTACGGAATCGGTTTTAACGCACCCGGGCGATCACGTCCAGAGCGAAACGGCATTTTTCGGTGATCGCCGCCCAGTCCTTCGCGGCGACGACCTCTTTCGGGAAGAGCTGCGAGCCCATGCCCACGCAATAAACGCCGGCCTTGAACCACGCCGTGAGGTTCTCCTCGGTGGGTTCCACCGCTCCGGTGGCCATGATGTTCGACCACGGCAGCGGGGCCTTGACGTTCTTGACGAACGACGGACCGCCCACGTTGCCCGCGGGGAAAACCTTCGTCAGGTCGCAGCCCAGTTCCTGCGCCGTGCCGATCTCCGTCACCGAACCGCAGCCAGGGGTGTAGGGAACCAGATGGCGGTTGCAGACCCTGGCCACCTCGGCGTTCAGGTAGGGACCCACGACGAAGTTGGCGCCGTACTGCATGTACATCGCGGCCGTCGGGGCGTCGACCACCGAACCGATGCCCAGGATCATCTCCGGGCACTCCGCGGCGGCGAATTTCACCAGACGGATGAACACCTCCGAAGCGAAATCGCCGCGGTTGGTGAACTCGAAAGCGCGCACGCCGCCTTCGTAGCAGGCTTTCACGACCTGCTCGGCCACGTCGGCGTCGGCATGATAGAATACGGGAACCATGCCGGTCTTACCGATGGCCTCCAGAACTTGCATTTTATTGAAGCGAGCCATAATTTTTAATTCTTAATTTTTCATTTTTAATTATCTCTGCACCCGGCCGCTGGCATTCCCTCCGGCCAACGACTCGACCTCCTCGGCCGATACGAGGTTGAAGTCGCCGTTGATCGTGTGCTTCAGGGCCGATGCCGCCACGGCAAATTCGAGGGCCTCTCCCTGCGTCGGCTTGGTCAGCAGGCCGTGGATCACGCCGCCCGAGAACGAGTCGCCGCCGCCCACGCGGTCGATGATCGGGTCGATGTCGTAACGCTTCGACTCGTAGAACTCCTCTCCGTTGTAGATCATGGCTTTCCAGCCGTTGTGCGTCGCCGAGAACGACTCGCGCAGGGTCGAGATCACATACTTGAACCCGAACGTCGCGGCCATCTGGCGGAAGATGCCCTTGTAGCCCTCGGCGTTGGTCTCGCCGCCCTCGACGTCGGCGTCGGGCTTGAACCCGAGGCACAGCTCGGCGTCCTCCTCGTTGCCGATGCAGACGTCGACATACTGCATCAGCGGCTTCATGATCGACTGCGCCTTCTCCTTGGTCCAGAGCTTCTTGCGGAAGTTCAGGTCCACCGACACCGTCACGCCGTGACGCCTGGCGGCCTCGCAGGCCAGACGGGTCAGTTCGGCGGCCTTGTCCGAAATCGCGGGCGTGATGCCCGACCAGTGGAACCAGTCGGCGCCCTCCATGATGGCATCGAAGTCGAAATCCTGCGGATCGGCCTCGGCGATCGACGAATGCGCACGGTCGTAGATCACCTTCGAGGGACGCATCGAGGCCCCGGTTTCGAGGTAGTAGATACCCACGCGGTCGCCGCCGCGGGCGATGAAATCGGTCCTCACGCCGTATTTGCGCAGCGCATTGACCGCCGACTGGCCGATCTCGTGCTTCGGGAGTTTCGAGACGAAGTAAGCCTCGTGGCCGTAGTTGGCGCACGAAACGGCCACGTTGGCCTCGCCGCCGCCATAGACGACGTCGAACGAATCGGACTGAACGAAGCGCGTGTTTCCGGGCGTCGAAAGACGCAGCATGATTTCACCTAATGTTACGATTTTCATGGTATTATGACAGCTTAAAATTTGAAATAGTCCTTGGCGTTGCGGTAGCAGATGCCCTCGATGATCTCCCGGCCGATGAAGTCGATCTCCGAGGCGGGCAGCAGGCCCTGCTCGATGTCGTTGCCGACGAGGTTGCACAGCGTGCGGCGGAAATACTCGTGGCGCGGGTACGAAAGGAACGACCGCGAGTCGGTCAGCATGCCCACGAAGCGGCTCAACAGACCCAGCGTCGAGAGGGCGTTCATCTGTTTCTCCATGCCGTCCTTCTGGTCGAGGAACCACCACCCCGATCCGAACTGGATCTTCCCGGCGCCGTAGCGGCCGTCCTGGAAATTGCCGATCATCGTGGCCACCAGCTCGTTGTCGCGCGGATTGAGGTTGTAGATGATGGTCTTCGCAAGGCGGTCGTTGCGGTCGAGCATGTCGAAGAATTTCGACATCTGCCTGCCGACCGCGAAGTCGCCGATCGAGTCGAAGCCCGTATCGGGACCCAGCCGGCCGAACATGCGGCTGTTGTTGTTGCGGATGGCGCCGTAGTGGAACTGCTGGGTCCAGCCGGCCTCATGGTCCATCGTGGCGAACTCGACCAGCATGGCGGTCTTGAACTTGCGGATCTCCTCGGGCGTCAGCGTCTGCCCGCCGTATACCTTATTAAAAATAGCGTCGATCTCGGCCTGCGTATAATCCTCGGCGTAGAACTCCTCGATGCCGTGGTCCGAAAGGCGGCAGCCGACCGACCCGAAGAACTCGTGACGCACGCGCAGCGCGTCGATCACATCGGCGAATTTCGTGATCGCGACGCCCGAAACCTCCGAAAGCTTCTCCATATAAGCGCGGAAATCGGCCGGAACCTCCACGGCCATCGCCTTGTCGGGACGCCACGTGGGGAGCATCCTGGTCGCAAAACCGTCCTCGCGGACCTTGATATGGTGTTCGAGCGAATCCACGGGATCGTCCGTCGTGCAGACCGCCTCGACGTTGTAGCGGCGCATCAGGCCGCGGGCGTGGTATTCGGGACGCTGCAACAGCGCCGTGCAATGGTCGTAAATTTCGCGGGCCGAAGCGGGGTTGAGCAGTTTCGTCACCCCGAAGGCGGTCTTCAATTCGAGATGGGTCCAGTGGTAGAGCGGATTGCGCATCGTATAGGGAACCGTCTCGGCCCACTTCTCGAACTTCTCCCAATCGGTCGTATCCTTGCCCGTGCAATACTTCTCATCGACCCCGTTGGTGCGCATGGCGCGCCATTTGTAGTGGTCGCCTTCGAGCCAGATCTTCGACAGGTTGTCGAAACGGTGGTCCGAAGCCACGTACTCGGGAATCAGGTGGCAATGGTAGTCGATGATCGGCATCTTGGCCGCATGGTCGTGGTAAAGACGCTGCGCAGTCTCGGTCTGCAACAGGAAGTTGTCGTCGTTGAACTGTTTCATAAAAAATAAAAGCTATCGCGGTTAAATTTCTATACGTATCAGGCTCTTTTTCATAACGTAAAATTAGTAACTTTCCGCCACTCGGAATATGAAAAATTACCGAATTAAATAGAATATTTGCCGTTTTGGTTGACCAATATACGGAAAAATTGTAAATTTGCCTACAAACAACGGAAAAACTTCAATTCTAATTTTATGAAAAAACCGATTATGTGGGTTGCAGCCCTCCTGACGGCCTCCTGCACACCCGCTTTGAAGGTCGAAGTCGCCAACACGACCCCGACCGAACGCGATGACGAAACCGTCGAAATCGCCTGGTCCGAAGTCGCCGCGCTCAAAGGTGTGACGCCGGACAACATCGTCGTCCTGAACGACGACAACGAGCAGATCCCCTCGCAGGTCCTCTTCCGCGGCGGAACGGAGCCGCAGGCGCTGATCTTCCAGACCGACGCCGACCCGATGGAAAGCAAGCGGTTCAAACTGGTCACAGGCCAGCGCGAGAACTACCCCGCCGAGGCGTTCGGCCGCACGGTTCCCGAACGTTACGACGACTACGCCTGGGAGAACAACAAGGTAGCCTACCGCCTCTACGGCCCGGCGCTCGAAACCTCTCCCGAGAAGCTCGTCACTCCGGGCATCGACGTATGGGTGAAGTGCACCGACAAACTGGTGATCGACGAGTGGTACGCCCGGGGCAACTACCACCACAACTACGGCGACGGCATGGACTGCTACAAGGTGGGCGTGACGCTCGGTTCGGGCGCATCGCTGCCCTTCGCCGGCGGTAAATTCTGGATGATGGGACACAACTACGCCACGGCCCGGACGCTCGACAACGGCCCGATCCGCACTTCGGTCGAATTGACCTACGCCCCGTTCGATGTCGACGGCACGCCCGTGACGCTCACCAAGATCATCTCGCTCGACGCCAACCAGCGCTTCAACCGCATGGACAACATCTACGAAGGAGCATTCGCCGAGATGCCGATCGCCGCGGGCTTCGTGCGCCACGACGTGAAACAGATGCAGCGCGGCGAAGGCTGGATGGCCCTATGCGAGGCCGTTTCGGACTCGAAAAACCCCGCACGCGACGGCGACATCTACCTGGGCGTGATCCTACCGGGAGCCGAGATGCTTACGGACACGCTGGGCCACGCCGTAGCCGTCAAGGCCGTGAAACCCGGCCGGACGCTGACCTACTACGCCGGTTCGGGCTGGAGCCAGGGCGGCGTGGAGGACATGAAGGAGTGGATCGAAGAGATCGGGCAGGCGCAGGCCGCCGCCGTGACGCCGCTCAAAGTGACGGTCCTCAACTAAAAATCCATCCCAAAAAGGGCAGGCATATCATCCTGCTTTTTCCGAAAGGCCCGGTCCGACGACCGGGCCTTTCTCTATCGGAACCCTTTCCCGAAGCGGGCGCAATCCGGCTTGCGATTGTCCGGCTTTTTACGTATATTTGTAACTCCTATTTCACAAAAATCATGGACAGACAAAAGATCGTTACCTTCGGGGAGATCATGCTGCGTCTCACGCCGCCCGACTACCTGCGTTTCAACCAGACGAACCTCTTCCGCGCCAGCTACGGCGGAAGCGAGGCCAACGTCGCCGTATCGCTGGCCAACTACGGCCTGCAAAGCGAATTCGTCACCCGCCTGCCGGACAACCGGGTAGCCGACGCCTGCATCGACGACCTGCGCCGCTACGGCGTACGGACGGACGCCATCCTGCGCGGCGGCAAGCGGCTCGGGATTTACTACATGGAGGAGGCCGCCGCGATGCGCTCGTCGCACGTCGTATACGACCGCGCCGACTCGGCCTTCGACACCCTGCAACCGGGGATGATCGACTGGGACGGAATCTTCCGCGGCGCCTCGTGGTTCCACTGGTCGGGGATTTCGGCCGCGGTGAGCGCCGGCACGGCGGCCGTGTGCGCCGAGGCGATTGCGGCGGCGCACGCGGCGGGACTGACCGTCTCGTGCGACATCAACTACCGCAAGAACCTCTGGAAATACGGCAAGGAGCCGCAGGAGGTGCTCCCGCCGCTGATGGAGCAGTGCGACGCCTTCTTCGGCACGGACGACGAATACGAAAAGGTGCTCGGCATGCAGCTGCCGCAGTTTGCGGCCCGCGACACCGCCTACCGTCCCGATACGGCGGGTTACGAACGGGCCTCGGCGGAGGTTGCGGCGCGCTTCCCCCGCTGCCGGAGCATCGTCTTCGGACTGCGCAGCGTATTGAGCGCCAACCACCACCTGATCTCGGGAACGCTCTACACGGGCGGACGTCTGCACTCCACGCGGGTTTACGACATCGACCCCGTGGTCGACTGCGTCGGCGTGGGCGACGCCTTCGTGGGCGGATTGCTCTACGGAATGGCCGCGCATCCCCACGACGCCCAGTTTGCGCTGGACTTCGGAACCGCGGCCTGCGCGTTGAAAAACACCGTGCCGGGCGACTACAACCAATTCACGGCCGCAGAGGTCGAACAGCTGGCCCGCGGCTCCGTCTCGGGCCGCATCGCCCGCTAACCGGCGTAAGACGCCGGATTCAGGGTGCGGCCGGTTTACCGGAACGCTGCTCCCCGGCTCCGCGCCCGCACGGCCAAAAGGCGGGATTCAGGGTGCGGGGCGTTTTCATAATGCCATTTACCCCCCCCCTCCATATGCAAAAAAGCCCGGCTTTCCAGCCGGGCTTTTTTCATAACGCCTGCCGAACGGGCGGCAGCGCAACTCCGTTCAAAGAGCGGGACCGGCGAACCATCGCCGCTGAATCCCCGCCCGTCAAGCGGCTATTCGATGCCTTTCACCTGCTTGTAAAGGGCATTGTAGGTGTTGTACTTCTCCATGATGCCGGCCTCGTCGCGCAGACGGAAGCAGATGGATTTGAGGAACTCCAGCGTATCAACATCGTCGGGTTTGATCTGGTGCGCCTTCTCGAACCAGGGCACAGCCTCCTTGTAGACATCGTTGACGACTTTCAGATCGGCGTCGTAAACCGCCTGGCTGCTGTACTGCTTCTCGTTCATCTCCTTGTTGAGCGCGTCGCCCTTGATCGTATAGAACACACCCAGGTAGTAGTTGCCCTCGAACAGGTCGGGCTTCAGCTCCACGACCTTCTTGAACGATTCGATGCTCTGATCGTAGTCCTTCAGCGCGTAGAAGATACGGCCGCGGCCGAACCAGAGGTCCACGTTCGACGGGTTGTCCTCGATGGCCTTGTCGATCAGCGCGATCAGGTCGGCGGGGTCGCCCACGCCCTGCTCCGCGGTGTAAAGCTGCATCAGGCCGTCGAGAATGCGCTCGTTCTTCGGGAACTTCCCGATACCCGTCAGCAGCACGTCCTTCGCTTTCATAATATTTCCCTTGTCGAGGTCCTTCTGTCCGTAGAGGCAGTGGAAGAGGTAGTAATAGATATTACCCTCCTCGTCGGCATAGTCCAGGTCGATGGCCTTGGTCAGGTACTCGCCGCCCTTGGTGAACGACTTGGGGTTGTTCGAGCCGTCGACGGTCAGCAGGTAGCCCGCATAGTAGAGCAGCGCGGGGTCGGCCTTCTCGTAAGCCGGGCTGGACTGCGCCTCGAAAGCCGTCACGTAAGCGTCTGCGGCCTCGACGTAGTTGCCCGAGTCGATGCCGACGTTGCCCACCTGCGAGCAGAAGTCGCTGACCTGCTTCAGACCCTCCTTGACCTTCTCGGCCGTCTTGGGATCGAGTTCATAAGCCTTGTTGTAAGCCTCGATGGCCTTCTTGGGAGCGTCTTTCAGCACCCATTTGCTCTGCTTCCACGTCACGACCTTGTTGTCCTTGACGTAAGCCGTGAAATAGGGATACACCCATGCATCGTACTCCGTGCCGTTGAGCGTCTCCTTCGTCGTCGACTTGGGTTCGCCGACAGCCAGTTTCAGCATCGTCGGTTCCATGTTGGCGAAGATGCTCTTCGTAGGCTCCACGGCCACCTCGTAGAAAGCCTTGCCGCGGGCGAGCCACGTCGCGGCCTTCGCCGCCTTCTTCTCGTTGGCGATGTCGGCGTCGCTCTTTTCGATCTTGGCGAGAAGGGCTTCCTTGTTCACTTTCTGGGCTTTCACGGCGGGAACTGCCACGAGCAGCGCCGCAAGAGCCGTCAAAATCGTTTTCTTCATGGTAAACTGAAATTTTAAAGTTTTGTTGTTTCTTTTTCTTATTCCTCCGCGGGGGCGGCTCCGGGGGTTTCGCCTCCGGTCTCAACGCCTTCCGCGGGCTGCACTTCCTCCTCTTCCCCGGCAGCCGGCACGGCCATCACCGAAGCAATGGCGTCGCCCTCGCGGAGGTTGATGATACGCACGCCCTGCGTAGCGCGGCCCGCGAGGCGGATATGGCTGACAGCGGTGCGTATGGTGAGTCCCGAACGGTTGATGATCATCAGGTCGTTGTCGTCGGTAACGGCCTGTATCGAAATTAGTTTGCCTGTCTTTTCCGTAATGTTGATGGTCTTCACGCCCTTTCCGCCGCGGTTGGTGATGCGGTATTCGTCCAGATCGGTACGCTTGCCGTAGCCGTTCTCGCTCAATACCAGCACGTCCTGCTTCGAATCGGGTTCCACGCAGATCATGCCGACCACCTCGTCCCCGTCCTCGATCGAGATGCCGCGCACTCCGGCGCCGACACGCCCGATCGGACGCACCGTCGATTCGTTGAAACGGATGGCCTTGCCGTCGCGGGCGGCGATCATCACCTCGGCGTTGCCGCTGGTGAGCTTGGCCTCGATCAGCTGGTCGCCCTCGCGGATGACGATGGCGTTCACGCCGTTCTGGCGCGGACGCGAGTAGGCCTCCAGTTTGGTCTTCTTGATCGTGCCGTCCTTGGTGCACATGATGATGTAGTTGTTGTTCACGTACTCCGCATCGGCCAGGCTCTTGACGTTGATGTAAGCGCGGACCTTGTCGTCCGGCTCGATCTGGATGACGTTCTGGATGGCGCGGCCCTTCGACGAACGGGCGCCTTCCGGAATCTCGTAGACCTTGAGCCAGAAGCAGCGGCCCTTTTCGGTGAAGAAGAGCATCGTATTGTGCATCGAAGCCACGTAGATGTGCTCGATGAAGTCCTCGTCGCGCGTGGCGCTGCCCTTGGCCCCCACGCCGCCGCGGTTCTGCGTGCGGTATTCGGCCAGCGGCGTGCGCTTGATGTAGCCCATGTGCGAAATGGTGATCACCATGTCGTCGTCGGCATAGAAATCCTCGGGATTGAACTCCTCCGAAGCGTAGACGATCTCCGAGCGGCGTTCGTCGCCGTACTTCTCCTTGATCTCCAGCAGCTCGTCCTTGATGATCTGCATCTGCATGCCGACGTTCGCAAGCACCTCCGTCAGGTGGGCGATCAGCTTCTCCAGTTCGTCGCGCTCGGCGAGCAGCTTGCCCCTTTCGAGTCCCGTTAGGGCGCGCAGGCGCATTTCGATGATGGCCGAAGCCTGGATGTCCGACAACTCGAAACGCTCGATCATCGTCTGCTTGGCGGCGTCGGGCGTCTGCGAGGCGCGGATGATGCGCACGATCTCGTCGATGTTGTCCTGCGCGATCAGCAAACCCTGCACGATGTGCAGACGCTCCTCGGCCTTGCGCTTGTCGAAGCGCGTGCGGCGCACGACGACGTCGTGGCGGTGCTCGATGAAGTATTTGATCAGGTCGCGCATCGGCAGCATCTGCGGCCGGCCGTTGACCAGCGCGATGTTGTTCACGGCGAACGACGTTTGCAGCGGCGTGTTCTTGAACAGCGTGTTCAGCACCACGCTCGCAACGGCGTCGTGCTTCAGGATAATGATGATCCGCAGGCCGTTGCGGTCCGACTCGTCGTTGATGTAGGAGATGCCGTCGATCTTCTTGTCATTGATCATGTCGGCGATCTTCTTGATCATCTCGGCCTTGTTGATCATGTAGGGAATCTCCGTGATGACGATGCACTCGCGGCCGCTGGGCGTATGCTCGATGTCGGTCTTGGCGCGCATCATCACGCGGCCGCGGCCCGTCAGCATCGCCTCCTTCACTCCCTCGTAGCCGTAGATGATACCGCCCGTGGGGAAGTCGGGCCCCTTGACGTAGTGCAGCAGCTCCTCGCCCGTGATCTCCGGGTTGTCGATATAGGCGCAGCAGGCGTCGACCACCTCCGAAAGGTTGTGCGGAGCCATGTTCGTGGCCATACCGACGGCGATACCGCTGGCGCCGTTGACGATCAGCAACGGGATTTTCGTGGGCAGGACCGTGGGTTCGGGAATCGTGTCGTCGAAGTTCAGCGTCCAGTCGACCGTCTCCTTGTCGATGTCGGCCATCACTTCGTCCGTGATTTTCTTCATGCGAGCCTCGGTGTAACGCATGGCGGCAGGCGAGTCGCCGTCCATCGAACCGAAGTTACCCTGTCCGTCGACCAGCGGGTAGCGCATCGACCAGTCCTGCGCCAGGCGGACCATCGCGTCGTAGACCGACGTGTCGCCGTGGGGGTGGAACTTACCGAGCACGTCGCCGACGATACGGGCGGACTTACGTGTGGGTTTGTCGGAGTAGAGGTTAAGCTCCGCGCTCATATCGTAGAGGATGCGGCGGTGCACGGGCTTCATGCCGTCGCGCACGTCAGGCAGCGCACGCGACACGATGACCGACATCGAGTAGTCGATGTACGCCGATTTCATCTGCTCTTCGATATTGATGGGGATGATACGCCCCGTCAAACCGGCATTCTTTTCTTCTTCAGTTAACATATTAATACTTAATTCTGTTATTCTTCGTCTTTCCGTTTCGAAGCAGGCTTTCGCGGCGTCCCGCCGCGTTTACATACTTGGCCCGCTCCGGCGCCCGCCAAGGCGGGAGCCTCGTCGCATCGCGACCGGAATTTCGACCGAATTATCTCCAATTCAAATTTTCAACGCTCACAAGCGCCGCAACCGGCCCGTTGATACCCGTCGAAAATTACCGTTCTTTTAACGAACAAAAATACGATTTATTTCCGGTTTGAGCAACTTTAGGGGAATAAATCTGCTTCGTGGGCGCGATATTTTCAGCGGACCACCCCGTTTTTGCCCCTTTTCCGGCGATCTGACGGCCCGAAAAAAATCTCCCGGCAAACTGCCGGGAGAAAGACGGATTGCAGAACGGTCCGCGACAAAGTCGAGCGATCACTCCGCACCTTTGGCCGGGCACGCCTCCGCAAGCGCATTGAGCTTCACATTGACCCAGAGCATAAGCACCAAATACAGGAGTCCGCACGAAAGACAACAGCAGAGGGCCAGTTCCCCGGAGACATCGCGGGGCACGACCCGGTTGCAGAACAACTCACACAACTTAATACCGACACTCGTTAAAAGCGGCACGGACCACGCCAGCACGAGTTTCAGCCGGATGATACGCCGGTCGACGCCGCAGGCCCGCATTCTGGGGCGGACGATATGTTCCACTACCGGAAAAATAAACGAAAAAGCGACGAACATAACGACTGCAAGGGGAATGATCCACCCCGTAGGCCTCCACTTTCGGTATTCGGATACGGCAAAAACGATAGCAACCGCATAATGCAACACCCCCAAGACCGCAAACCCCGCCAACGTAAAACCTAATTCATCCATAATAGATTAAATTTAAAGTGTTCAACATGCGTCAGGACATCCTAAAACAAATATAAGATAATATTTTAATAAATAACATGAATTTATGTTAAGATTTATTATCCTTGACGCATTTATTAAAAACACACATTAAACAATCCATCCTCCCTGCATTCGGCGACAGCAAACGGCGCGACAATTTGTCATTTACGCGGGATTTCCACCATTGCGCCCACGATCTCGACGCCCCGAAAAAAAAATCTCCCGGCAAACTGCCGGGAGAAAGACGGGTCACCTGCCTTTCATCCGATGCCAGCGAATCGAAAATCCGACCGTGGCATAAAAAAACAATAGTCGGAAAAACCTCCCTTATAGCAATCCTGATAGCGCACACCCAAACCGACGAAAGGCGGTATTTTCAGGTCCGCCCACTCCCAACGCACGCCCAGATCGTAATAGCGGAAATGCCAGCTGCCGCCGAGCGTATTGCCCGCTCGCACCGCTATTTCGAGCCGGTCGCGGGTGGTATGAAGCGGAGCGTATCCGAAGCCCAGTCCGAGCTGTCCGGCCTGTTCGTAGCTTTTCACGCCACCGGCCTTGAACAACCCGGTCGTCGCCGTAACCGGTATGAAAAGGGAAAAACGCCCATCGAAACGATAACCGACAATTGCCTCGACATCCATCCCTCGCTGCGCCACTCCGTCGCTTTTCGATCGGGCCAAAGCCCGCAATTCGGCCCGTAGAAAAACGCCTTTGTCGTTATTCGCAAAAGATTGCGCCTGCACGGCGATCGCGCTTCCGAACAGACAGGACAGCAATAACAGAATTTTTTTCATAACTTTTCGAATTAATTTCCCATTTCCTCCGTTTCCCCGACTTCGCTCTCTCCAGGATCGCCTTTGTTCCGAATTCTGCACGATATTTATAAAATCTTCCCAATAAGCAGACAACAGCGCCTTGCAGAAATTTTCGCATTAAGGTCAGCCCCCCCTCTTGCATTACCTGTTCAGGAACTTCCTCCCCCGGGAGTCGCTTTTGAACAAGCGTCCAACGACAAGCCCCCCAAACGCAGAAACCAAGCTATTTTTTAATATTTCAGCCAAGCAATCAAATAAATATCAACACAAAAGCATCATAATGCAAATATATTAAAAAAACACATTTACCAAGACATAATAATATATAAAACAAACACCAATTATTAAAATAACAGAAGAAACCGATTCGCAAAAACAACGGGCGCCCCAAAGGTCGCCCGGAAGATCATTTCAGCCGATAAAAACACCTACCCCGACAACCGGGCCGAAGCACCGCCGGGAACAGCCACCGGTCGGCGCAAACGACATCCATTTTCATGGGATATTCAATTATCGGGATTTGACACACAGGAATCGGGTCGCGTCCGGAGAACCCGGAACCGTCCGGGAGCAATCCGGCCCGGCGGCACGCGTATCAGCGGCGGACAGCGGCTCCGCGATCCGGAGCCGCGAACGGCGAAAATCGAAGATCACGCGGAAGCGTTCGAAGAAACGGATGCCCAGAAATCCGTGCCCCGGAAGCCGCATACGGTTTTCAAGCAGCAGCACAGGCTGGCCGCGAAAAGTATAGGCATCCATAAAGATCACCTCGGCAGGCCGGATCACCGGCAGCCGTTTGCCGGCGGAGGTTCGTCCTTCCAGTTCCTGAATGCGCGAGCGGGAAACGAATTTCTTCACTTCGGGCTTGTAAGCAAAGAGCGCCAGCAACATGGCATTGCCCAGATCCACGACCAGTTCCGCCGGTTCAGCGACACGCCGGCCGCGGTCGTTGACAAACGCCAATGAACTTTGCAGGCAATACATCCCCGACCGTTCATCGCGCGTCATATCCCAGGCCGTCCAGCCGCCGCCCTCTCCGGGCAGTTCCTCCTCCGCGAGCAGTTCCAGACGCCCCCGGGCGATGTCGAGACCGAAGATGCCGGGCGTCGCGGCGCTGTCGGTCGTAAACCGGTTCAAGGGCCAGAGCAGATCGCCCTTACGGCCGCCCATATCCACCACGTAAGTGTCGCACAGACTCCGGGAACCGCTCACCGAGAGGCCGGGAGCCAGTTTGTAACGCGCCGCGTAATTCGCCCCGACAGCCATGCGGAAACGGACCGCGGAGTCGAGTTTTTCAAGCCGGAAAAGATCGGGATGCGACCACACGAGCGCACTGTCGATCAGCGGAAAGGCAATTCCCGATTCGAGCATGGCCCGCGCCGGAATCGAATCCTGCAACAGGACTTCGGCATAGAGATGCCCGCCGTCGCGCATCAGCGGCAGCGACCGTTGCGCATGCGCGGAAAATGCCGCCGACAGCGACAGCGCGCAGCATACCGCCCGGCGAAGACCGCAATGCCCCCGGCGGACCCGGTCAGCGGAAGTCGATGAATTCGTAGCCCTCATAATTTTTCGGATCGAACCGCCGGACGTGCCCAGCGAGGGGCGCGACCTCCAGCACGTTCACCAGCACCTGTTCGCCGTCGTAGTCGTACGAAAGCGAGCGGGGGCGCATCGTAGCGGTGTCGACCGTCAGCGTGACATCGCCTGCCGGGGAGTCGTTCCCGGCGGCGGGCGTCAGCCGCACGACGGCGCGGCCGTCGGCTTCGGAGACGAGCGACGGCGTATATTCGCTGCCCAGAAAATCGAAGGCCCGGACCGGATTGTTCAGGATGTTGCGGCTCGCGGTGTCGACCTCCGTAACGGTCACCTCGCGGCGGCGGTTGTCGACCTCGCGGCGCACGGCTCCGTCGGCGAAAACCTCCGCGTCGCCCAGCACGAGGTAATAGCTGTCGCCTTCCACGACATAGCTGCCGCGGGCTTCGTAGTCGCCCGAGACGACCCCGAACTTCACGCCGTAGCCGTCCATCTCACGGAATCCCGCCGCAAGGCGTTCCAGTATCTCCGTGGCACGAGGCTGCGCCGCATTGCCTTGCAATATGCCGCAAAACAATACGGCAATGAAAAACAAACAATGAAAAATGAAAAATTTTCGTCTCCCCATAGCGTCAGCTCCCGCAATTTTCAATTCCTAATTTTTAATTCTTAACCACAGGAACTGGGATTGTTTTAAGCCGAGGACTTAAAACAATCCCAGTTCCTGCAATTTCGCCTCCAGCGAAGGCAAGTCGTGGTAGAGGATGTCGCGCGGTTTG
Organism: Alistipes sp. 56_sp_Nov_56_25; assembly: GCF_001915285.1. NCBI lineage: Bacteria > Pseudomonadati > Bacteroidota > Bacteroidia > Bacteroidales > Rikenellaceae > Alistipes > Alistipes sp. 56_sp_Nov_56_25. The sequence goes on along the minus strand of NZ_MNQF01000063.1, from coordinate 33,561 downwards.
GCCCCCTGCTGGCGGCCGACGATGCCGGCCCTTTCGAGTTGCATCATAATGCGGCCGGCGCGGTTGAAGCCCACCTCGTAGTTGCGCTGGATCATCGAGGTCGAGATCTGACCTCCGGACACGGCGTCGCGGGCGATCTCGGCAAAGAGCGAGTCGTATTTCACGGGCGCCGAGGACTCCTCGCTGCCCATTTGAGCGTCGCCGCCGTCGGGCGTATAGTCGGGCAGCGTGTAGGCCTCGGTGTAGCCCTGCTGTTTGGAGATGTATTCGCAGATGCGCTCGACCTCGCGGGTCTCGACCAGCGCACACTGGATACGCGTCAGGTCGCCGTCCTTCGAGAAAAGCATGTCGCCCCGGCCGATAAGCTGATTGGCCCCCGGCTGGTCGATGATCGTGCGCGAGTCGATCATCTGCATCACACGGAAGGCGATGCGGGCCGGGAAATTGGCCTTGATGCCGCCCGTGATGACCTTCACGTCGGGACGCTGCGTGGCGATGATCAGGTGGATGCCGATGGCGCGGGCCTTCTGGGCCAGACGCATGACCGGTCCCTCGACCTCGCGGGCCGTCATTATCAGGTCGGCAAACTCGTCGACCACCACCACGATATACGGGAGGTAGCGATGTCCGTTCATCGGATTCAGCCGCCGCGAGGTGAATTTCTCGTTGTACTCGGCGATGTTTCGCGCCCCGGCCTTCTTACACAGTTCCAGACGGTTGTCCATCTCCGTACAGAGCGAGTTGAGCGTATAGACCGCCTTCTTGGGGTCGGTGATGATCGCGTCGTCCTCCGACTCCATCTTGGCCAGGAAATGGCGTTCGATCTTGGCGTAGAGCGAGAACTCGACCATCTTGGGGTCGATCATCACGAACTTCAGCTGCGCGGGGTGTTTGCGGTACAGGAGCGAGGTGATGATGGCGTTCAGCCCCACGGACTTGCCCTGTCCCGTGGCTCCGGCGACCAGCAGGTGCGGCATCTTGGCCAGGTCGAAGACGTAATTTTCGTTCTGGATCGTGCGCCCGATCACCACCGGAAGCTCGGCCTTCGACTCCTGGAAACGCAGCGAACGCACGGCCGAATACATCGAAACCACCTGCTTGTCGCGGTTGGGAACCTCGATGCCGATGGTTCCCTTGCCCGGAATCGGCGCGATGATGCGGATACCCAGCGCCTTGAGGCTCTGCGCAATATCGTTTTCGAGGCCCTGCACCTTCGAGATCTTGATTCCCTGCGCCTGCACGATCTCGTAGAGCGTCACCGTGGGACCCACCGTGGCCTTGATGCGCTGGATCGGAATGCCGAAATATTTGAGCGTCTCCTCGATCTTGGTCTTGTTCTCGAAAATCTCCTCGTCCGAGACCTCCGAATCGGAAATGTAGTCCTCCAGCAGCGTCACGGGCGGCTTGCGGTAGTTCACCAGGTCCTTCAGCGGGTCGTAGCTCTCCGTGGGGATCGCCTTCTCGTCGAGCAGTTTCGCCTCGTTGGCCTCGACCGTCACCACGACGCCCTCCGGCTCCGCGGCGGGCGCATCGTCCAGCACGGTGATCTCGGTAAAGGGCGCATCGGGATCGGACTGTGCGGCCTCCCTCTCCGGAACCTCCTCCGGGGCAGGCTCCGCAGGCACGGCGTCGCGCACCGCAGGGCGTTCCAGCTCGACCAGCCCGCTGCGGCCGATCACCACACGGCCCTCGGGACGCGAAAGGTCCACCTCGATGAACTCCCCGTCCTCCGCGGGAGGGGGCGCCTGCTCCGCGGCAGTCTCCCCGGCGACGGGTTTCCCGTCGGGCGTCAGTTCGAGGAAGGGATTTTCGTCCTCTTCCGGCGCGGACTTCCGGGCCGCAACGGGCTCCGACGGACGTTCCACACGGATCGGGGCGGGTTTTTGCGCCGCGGGTTCCGCCGCTTTCGGCGGCGCGGGCTGCGGTGCGGCCGCCTTCGGCCCGGGTTTCGGAGCCGGTTCGGGAATATCCTCCGCAACCCCGTCCTCCCCGGCCGCACATCCGTGCGGCACGACTTTGTGCTTGAGGATCTCGACGACCTTCCCGCTCTTATCGACCACCACGTTGCCCGCCTCGTTGACCTTGTTGATGAAGTTGCGGTTGATGAAAACACCCGTCAGTATCCAGCCGCCGACAAGCAGGATCAGCGTTCCGAAAGCCCCGATATGCGTGCGCAGCAGGGCCGAAGAGGCGATGCCGAAAGCGCCGCCCCACCCCGTCGAGCAGCAGAGGCTCCAGCGGTCGGCGAAGGCGAATCCCAGCGTCAGCGACCCCAGGATCATAATCAGGAACAGCGAAAGGATCGAATGGTTGAACAGCAGCGGCCGCTGACGGACGATCCGCACGCCGACCAGCACGATCATCGCGGGAATCAGAATGCCGAAAAGCCCGAACGAATGATCGACCAGCAACATCCCCAACCGCGCTCCGGCCCAGCCGCAGAGATTTTCCGGTTCGATGCCGAGCGTCACCCGTTCCTCGACCGATTTTTGCAGCCCGCTCTGGTCGGCGGCCCAGCTGAAAAACGAAAAGAACACCGCAGCGGCGGCGAACAGACCGATGAACAGCAGCAGCAGTCCGGCGATCCAGCGCGCACTGTCGCTGTTGGAACGCTGAACGGCCTGCCGGCTGTTGGAGGATGTATTTTTAGATGCCATTCCAGAATGTCGCTATTATCGAGCGAAGGTACGAATTTTTTCCGACAATTCCGAAGGCGCCGCAAACTTTTCAATCGCCCGGAGCGATTCCGGCCGGAAGCGTTCCCGCCCGCGAATGAGGGGGAGGGTATGGAGCCGGGAGCGTCTTACAGGTACGCCGCAACCTTCCGTTCGAGACGCAGGCGGTAAAGCTCGTCGGCGAAGGTGCGGAACGTGAGCGCGGGGCGGTTATCCGCCGAAGCGCGCAGGCCGTAGCGGTCCAAAAGCTGCCCGACGCGGCGGGCGACGGCGGGCGACGGGTCGACGATCGCGGCCCGTCCGTCGACGATGCGTTCCATCACGGGCGTCAGAAAGGGATAGTGCGTACACCCCAGCACGATCTGGTCGGCGCCCCGCGCCAGCATCGGCTCCACGGCGGCGCGCACCGCGGCTTCGGCCTCGGGCGTATCCTCCCGGTCCCCCTCGACCAGCTCCACGAAACCCGTGCCCGGGTAGGTCAGGACTTCGATGCCGCTGCCGTACCGGGCGGCCGTGCGGCGGAACAGCTCGCCGTCGAGGCTCCGTTCGGTGGCCAGCACCCCCACCACCCCGCTGCGGGTCGCCAGGCAGGCCGGTTTCACGGCCGGCTCCATGCCGACGATGGGCATGCCGGCGTATTTTTCGCGCAGGAAGCCGATGGCCGCGGCCGTGGCGGTGTTGCAGGCCACGACGACCATCTTGCAGTCCAGCTCCACGAGCCGCGCCACGGCGGCGTCGGCCAGCGCCTGCACCTCCTCGCGGGGCCGCGAGCCATAGGGGCAATTGGCGCCGTCGCCGAGGTAGGCGAGCGATTCGCCGGACAGCGCACGCCGGACCTCGCGCCAGACGGTCAGTCCGCCCAGCCCCGAGTCGTAAATGCCTATGGGTCTGTTGTCAGCCACGGTCGGAGAAAGTTTGCACGATATGTTCGACCAGCTCGTCGTCGGACATCGGGTCGCAGTCGACGACGAGCGAAGCCTGCGCGTAGAACGGTTCGCGGGCCGCCATGTCGCCGCGCATGAAGGCCACCAGCTGTTCGTCGTCGAGACCTTGCAGACGGGGCCGCTTGCGGCGTCCGTAGGGGCTTAACCGCCGGGCGATCTGCTCCGGCGAGCGGCGCAGGTAGACCGTATGCCCGACGGCGTTCATGCACGGCATGTTATCGCGCCACGTGGGCAGCCCGCCCCCCGTGGAGACCACGGCGAAGGAGGCTCCGGCGATCACCTCGTCGAGGACCCGGCGCTCCGCCTCGCGGAAACGCTCTTCGCCCTCGTAACGGAAGACGTCGGCCACGGAGGCGCCTTCGCGCTCCTCGACCAGCGCGTCGGTGTCGATGAAATCGACGCCCAGACGCCGCGCCAGCTTGCGTCCGAGGGTGCTCTTGCCGCAGCCCATATATCCGACCAGAAAGAGAGGTTTCATCGCAGGCGGTTCGTTAAAACAGGTTCAGCTGTTCGGGGTCGATCATCTCGCCGGCGTCGCCTTTCGGACGCTCCACCTCGAACTCCACGCCTCCGACGATCGTTCCGGCCGAGGGCTGGCCCGCCGGAGCCTTTCCCGGGGCGGGCTTGGCGCCGAGCGGCTCCTTCAGGGCGGATTTTCCGGAAGCTTTCCCCTCTGCCGCAGCGCGTTGCGCCGCGTCAGCTGAAGCGTCCGTCAGCTGACCGTCGTCAAGCGACTCATCCTCCGAAGGTTCCGGTTCGGGAGGCAGTTCGGGTTCGATCATCCGCAGCCGGTCCACGTCGTAGGTCGTCAGGCGTTTGCCCTTGGCGCGGTGGCTCTTGACGCCCACGAACTCGTCGACGTCGATCACATCCGCGGGCCGCGAGGCGTGCGCCCCCTTGTAGGTGATCTCCAGTTTGGCCCCGGCGCGGTCCGTCACGCAAATGAAATCGGCGTCGGCGTCGAGGAAATCCTGAATCTTGTCCGACATCTCGGCCGTGAAACGCTTCATGTAGTAATACTTCTGGCCGCGGTCGTAGTAACACAGGCTGTAAACCCGGTCGGACTCGTAACGCGCCACGAGGACCGTGTCGTCGGGGAAGTGCTGCATCAGGTCGTAGCCCGTGATGTAGTACTGATTCTTCGAGGTCCAGACGATCAGGCGGTCGTCGCCCTTGAACTCGCCGAGCAGCTTGCCGCGCCCGTCGGCGTTCAGCCGGCGGACATCTTCGTCGAACCAGATGTCCTGCCCCCCGAGCGTCGAGGTGCCGCGCTCCTTCAGCACGATCTTGTGGATGCCGTAGCGCGAGAACAGATTGCCCTGGCTCTGGCGCCCCTTGATGGCGAGGGTCGAGAAATCGAGATCGACGATCACCTTCTTCAGGCGCGGACGGGGCTTGAAGTAAACCTTCAGCACCTCGGCCTCACCGTTCGGATTGACAGACATATACAGTATCTCGCTCTTGGCGGTTCCCTTGGTGATGTCGTACTCCTTGTCGCGCGTGATGCCCTTGATGGCGCAGCGCTTCATCATAATCGCGCCGTTCTTCCCGTCGCGGTAGAGAACGTTGTAGATCGTGCGGTCGTCGTTGCGCTTGAAGACCCCGATATAATAGATGTTTTTATCGAAGAAGGCCTTGTCCGAAACCTTGGTGATCACGTAACGCCCGTCTTTCGTGAAGACGATCACGTCGTCGATGTCCGAGCAGTCGCAGACGAATTCCGCGTCCTTCATGGATTTGCCGATGCCGAAGAACCCTTCGGCCCGGTCCACGTACAGCTTGGCGTTCGTGACGGCCACCTTCGTCGCCTCGATCGAGTCGAATTCGCGCAACTCGGTGCGACGCTCCCTGCCCTTGCCGTACTTGTCGCGGATGCGCTCGTAGTAGGCCACGGCGTATTCGGTGAGGTGGTCCAGGTCGTACTGCGTCGACTTCAGGTCCTCCTCGATCTGGCGGATCTCGTTGTCGGCCTTCTCGCTGTCGTAACGCGAAATACGGATAAATTTCAGCTCGGTGAGCTTCTGCACGTCTTCAAGCGTCACTTCACGTCGCAGCCGCATCTTGAAGGGTTCCAGACCCTTATCCACGGCGGAATAAGCCTCCTCGCGGCTCTTGCACCCCTCGATCAGCTGGTAGAGCCTGTTCTCGATGAAGATGCGTTCGAGCGAGGCGGCGTGCCATGCCTCGCTCAACTCGCCCAGCCGGATTTTCAGCTCCAGCCCCAGCAGCGACTTGGTGTGCTCGGCCGAGCGGCGCAGGATCTCCGAAACCCCGAGGAAGTGCGGCTTCTCGTCCCAGATGACGCACGAGTTCGGGGCGATCGACACCTCGCAGTCGGTGAAGGCGTAGAGCGCGTCGATGGTCTTGTCCGACGACTCGTCGGGCGAGACCTGAATGACGATTTCGACCTTGTCGGCCGTATTGTCGTCGACCTTTCGGATCTTGATCTTGCCCTTGTCGTTGGCCTTGATGATCGAATCCTTGATCGACTCGGTGGTCGTGGTATAGGGAATCTCGGTGATGGCAAGCGTCCGTTTGTCGATCTTCGAAATCTTCGCCCGCACCTTCACCGTGCCGCCGCGAAGGCCGTCGTTATAGCGGCTCACGTCGGCCATGCCGCCCGTCGGGAAGTCGGGGTAAAGCTGGAAATCACGTCCCTGGAGGTGCGCAATGGCGGCGTTGATCAGCTCCACGAAGTTGTGGGGCAGGATTTTCGAAGCCAGTCCCACGGCGATGCCGTCGGACCCTTGGGCCAGCAGCAGCGGGAACTTGATGGGCAGCGTAACGGGTTCCTCCTTGCGGCCGTCGTACGACAGCATCCACTCCGTCGTCTTCTTGTTGAAGACCACGTCGAGGGCGAATTTCGAAAGACGCGCCTCGATATAACGGCCCGCGGCGGCCTCGTCGCCCGTGAGGATGTTGCCCCAGTTGCCCTGACAGTCGATCAGCAGGTCCTTCTGCCCCAGCTGCACCAGCGCGTCCTTGATCGACGCGTCGCCGTGCGGGTGGTACTGCATGGTCTGGCCCACGAGGTTGGCGACCTTGTTGTAACGGCCGTCGTCGACGACCTTCATCGCATGAAGGATACGCCGCTGGACGGGTTTCAGTCCGTCCTCGACATGCGGCACGGCGCGTTCGAGGATCACGTACGAGGCGTAGTCCAGGAACCAGTTCTTATACATGCCCGTGAGCTTGCGGACGCCGCCCTCCTCCTGCGTCAGGCGGTCGAATTTGCCCGCCTTGGCCGGAGCCTCGGCCACAGGCGTTTCGTCCGTCGCGTCGTCCGCGGTTTCGGGAGTCGAGGCGTCCTCGTTGAGCGCTTCGTCGCGCCCCGTCTTATCGTTCTCTTCCGCCATGAAATCGGAATTTTTAATTTTTAATTCTTAATTTTTAATTAATCGCAAGGTCCTGCTCGACGATGTCCTCCTCGATGCGCAGGTTGTCGATGATGAAGCCCTGACGCTCATACGTATTCTTGCCCATATAAAACTCCAGCAGGTCGTGGATCGGGTCGTCCTTCGTGATGCGGACCTTGTCCAGGCGCATGTTCTCGCCGATGAACTCCTTGAACTCGTCGGGCGAAATCTCGCCCAGACCCTTGAATCGCGTGATCTCGGCGTTCGCGCCGCACCGGGCCACGGCCTTCAGGCGCTCCTCCTCGGAATAGCAGTAGAGCGTCTCCTTCTTGTTGCGCACGCGGAACAGCGGGGTTTGCAGCACGAACAGATGCCCCTGGCGGATCACCTCGGGGAAGAATTGCAGGAAGAAGGTCATCATCAAGAGGCGGATGTGCATGCCGTCGACATCGGCATCGGTGGCGATGACGACCTTGTTGTAGCGCAGGTTGTCCATGTCCTCCTCGATGTTCAGCGCCGCCTGAAGGAGGTTGAACTCCTCGTTCTCGTAGACCACCTTCTTCGTCAGTCCGTAGCAGTTCAGCGGCTTGCCGCGCAGCGAGAAGACCGCCTGCGTACGCACGTCGCGGCTCTTGGTGATGGAGCCTGACGCCGAGTTGCCCTCCGTGATGAAGATCATCGACTGTTCGGCCAGCTCGTTGCGGTCCGTGCGGTGGATCTTGCAGTCGCGCAGTTTCTTGTTGTTCAGGCTCACCTTCCTGGCCGTCTCGCGGGCCTTCTTCTGGATGCCCGAGATCGCCTTGCGCTCCTTCTCGTTCTCGACGATCTTCCGCTGGAGAATCTGCGCCGTCTCGGCGTGCTTGTGCAGGTAGTCGTCGAGGTGCTTGGTGAGGAAGTCGGCCACGAAGTTGTTGACCGAGACCCCCGGTTCGACCTCCTTCGAACCGTACTTGGTCTTCATCTGGTTCTCGAAGATCGGGTCGGTGACCTTGATCGAAATGGCCGCGATGATCGACGTGCGGATGTCCGACGGGTCGTAGTCCTTGTGGTAGAATTCCTTGACCGTCTTGGCGACGGCGGCGCGCAGGGCCGTCTGGTGTGTGCCGCCCTGCGTGGTGTGCTGGCCGTTGACGAACGAGTCGTAGCTCTCGCCGTAGCCCGTGCCGTGGGTGATCACCACCTCGATGTCCTCCCCCGTGAGGTGGATGGGCGGGTAGAGCGGGTCCTCGGTCATGTTGTCGTTCACGAGGTCCAGCAGACCGTTTTTCGAAACGTAGCTCTTGCCGTTGAAATTGAGCGTCAGACCCAGGTTCAGGTAGCTGTAATTGCGGATTTTCTGCTCGACGTATTCGAGGTTGTAGGCATATTCGCCGAAAATCTCCTTGTCGACACGGTACGAGATGAACGTGCCGTTCTTCTCGTTGACGCCGCTCTCCCACCTGTCGCTCACTTCGAGACCCTTGGCGAAGGTCACCGTACGGGCCTCGCCGTCGCGGACCGAACGGGCCGTAAACTCTTCGGAAAGCATGTTCACGGCCTTGACGCCCACGCCGTTCAGGCCCACGGTCTTCTTGAAGGCGTCGCCTCCGTACTTGCCGCCCGTATTCATCTGCCCGACGGCCGCCGCGAGCGACTTGAGGGGGATGCCGCGGCCGTAGTCGCGCACCGTAACGACGTTGTCGGCCAGCGTGATGTCGATCTGCCGGCCCGCGCCCATGATGAATTCGTCGATCGAGTTGTCCACGACCTCCTTGATCAGCACGTAGAGCGCCTCGTCGGGCTGCGAACCGTCGCCCACCACGCCGACGTACATGCCGGGGCGCAGGCGGATGTGCTCCCTCGGCGAGAGGGTCACGATAGCGTCGTCGCCGTAATTGTTTGCGTTCGAGTTGGTATTATTGAGTAAATCTGCCATAACTTAATTAAGGTGAAAAGTGAAAGGTGAAAGGTGAAAGGTGAGAAATTAAAAAATCGGCGGGAAGTTCAACGCAACTTTTTTTGAATTTTTCGTGTTCCAACCTTTATTTGCGACATTTCACTTTTGATCTTTCACTTTTAACTTTTCGTTTCTCACTTCTCCCAGCGCCGTGCACATCCGTTCATGCACCTCCTGCATCAGTTCATGCGTCTCCAGCGCGGCGACCCGTTCGGCCGGAACGGGAGGCAGCACGCGGACGGTGATCCGGTTGCCCCAGTTGAATGCCAGGTTCTTTTTGATCAGCGTCTTGGTTCCGTCCAGCACCACGGGAAGGATCTCCGCGCCGGCCTCCTTGGCCAGCGTGAAGGCCCCGGCCTTGAAGCGGTGGATCTCACCGTCCTTCGAGCGCGTGCCCTCGGGAAAAATCGCCACCGAAGCCCCGCGCGAAATCCACTTTTTCCCGTCGCGGACCAGCTGTTCCAACGCCTCGGCGGCGTGGCCGCGGTCGATGCAGATGTCGCCGTGCAGCAGGAGGAACTGGCCGAAGAAGGGCGTTTTGAAGACCTCGCGCTTCGACACCCAGCGGAAATTGAGCGGAATGTAGTAGAGCGCCGGGATGTCGATCACCGTGTTGTGGTTGATGACGATGACGTAGCTCTTCTTCCGGTCGATCAGTTCGCGGCCGATGACCCGCTGCCGCCAAAAGGGCGGCAGGAAGAAGAAAATCCGCACCAGGATGCGCGACAGTTCATGCACCGTCCGGCGCCCCCGGTCGAAGGGATAGCAGACAACCAGCGCAAGGGCCGACAGAATCATAAAAAGCGTGCACAAAAGCACCAGCAAAAGGTAGTATAAAGCACTTAACATACGATCATCGTTCTATTACAGCATTTGCAAAACAGACTGTCCGAACCCGCGGCCGCGGGCCGCGGCCACAAATCCGGCCCGCCCCGGATTCCAGCCTCCGGGAGGGACCAGGCAAAGGGCGCATCCGGTTGAAAAAAGCCCGTATCAGACGTCCGGGGACAATTAGCCATATTAATTCAATCTGCAAATTTAGGAATTATTTCCCGGGATTCCTACCCCGCCAGTCGGCGAATTTTCAACAAAATATTCACTGCACCTGTTTTCAGGAGGCGAAAAAGCGGGACCGCGAAAAAAAGTTGCGGAAAAATTTGGTTCGCAGCCGGGGGGGGTATCTTTACACCCGGAAAACACCCCCGCAAGAACCGCGGGCCTCCATATATATAAGTATCGAAAATTTTCTGAAATTTACAGTACTATGTCTTGCATAGTATAAATATTATTACATATCTTTGCACTGACAAATAAAGTGCAAAACAGAATATTATGAAAAGACTGATCCTCCTTATCGTAACGCTCGCAGCGGCCGCGACCCGGCTCTTTGCGGCGCACCTCTGCCCCTCGACGGGCCGCGTGGTGGACGAACAGGGAAAAGCCGTCGAATACGCAACGGTCGTCCTGCTGAAAGGAACCGAGCAGGTGGCCGGCATGGCCACCGACGCTGAAGGACGCTTCGCGCTGCAAGCAGCTCCCGGCGAATACACGCTCCTGATTCAGTACCTCGGATTCGACCCCGTGAAAAAGCCGGTGCGCGTGGAGCAGGAGAACCATCTGGGCGATTTCGTGATGCGGACCTCGGCGACCGGCATCGAAAGCGTGGAGGTAAAGGCCCGGCTGGTGCGCCGCGAGGCCGACCGGTTCGTGGTCGACGTGGCGAACGCCCCGGCGGCCATCGGCAAGGACGGCATAGAACTGCTGGAACGCGCCCCCGGCGTATGGATCGACGGGGAGAAAATATCAATCAACGGCAAGAGCGGCTCGAAGGTCTACGTCAACGACCGCGAACTGCGCATGGAGCCGGAACAGCTGCTGACCTACCTGCGGTCGCTCCGGGCCGAGGAGATTCAGAAAATAGAGGTCGTGCCCACCTCGGGCGCCGACTACGACGCCGACTCGGCGGGAGGCATCATCCGCATCACGCTCAAAAAACGCCGCGAGAACGGCGTCAACGGCTCGGTGGCGTTCAACACGACGCAGGGAGAGATCGTACACAGGTACAATCCGTCGGCCAACATCAACCTGCATTCGGGCCGCGTGGACTTCTACGCCTCGGCATGGGGATCTTTCGGAAAGGACGAGACGACCACCGGCGAGCAGACGCGCTACGAGGCCGCGGACAAGGAGCTGAACGCACATTCGTCGATGAAAGGCCGCAACCGCAGCCTCGGGGCCAGCGCCGGCGCGGTGGTCGAGATCGACGGCAGGAACAGCGTCGGCGCGGAGTTCGAGTACTGGCGCAACCGGAACGGGGAGCCGAACGACACCTACACGGATTTCCGGAACGCCGGCACGGTGACACGCACGGACAGCCATTTCGACAAACTCGACATCCGCAACAACTACTCGGCGACGTTCAACTACATCCGCAAGATCGACACGCTCGGCTCGACGCTCAAACTCCTTGCCGACTACACGCGCCGCGAAACCGACTCCGGAAACGACAACTTCAGCCGCATGACGGCTCCGGGAGCAACGGCGGATTCGACCTACCGCGACAACACCGAGAGCGTCTACAACATCGCCACGGCGACGCTGGCCCTCGAAAAGAGGTTTTCGCCCCGCTGGACGCTCAAGGCCGGAGCCAAATACACCTACAACGACATGCACAACGACGCGCTCTACGAATACCTCAAGGGCGACGCATGGACGCGCAACGACAACCAGAGCTTCACGATCGACTACACGGAGAACATTGCGGCGGCCTACGCCGTCGCCTCGGCGCAGCTCGGCCGCTGGGGCCTCGTGGCTGGTCTGCGCGGCGAGTACACCCACACGACGGGAAAAAGCGTCGGACAGGATTATTTCTCGCTCTTTCCAAACGCCAACGTCTCCTTCGCCCTTTCGAAGGAGAAAGGATGGTCGCTGATCGCCCAATACGCCCGGACCATCGAACGGCCGCGCTTCTGGTGCCTCAACCCCCAGCGGATGCAGATTTCGGACTACACCTACCAGACGGGAAACCCGTCGCTCGACCCGGCGTTCAAGCAGGACGTGAACCTCACGCTGGTGGCCGCCCACAAATACACCCTCACGGCCGGCGTGCAGCTCGTCAGCGGCGAGATTCAGCAGACGATACAGGCCGACCCGGAGAATCCCGACCTGCTGCAACTGGCATGGGTCAACTACGACCGCACCAAAAACTATTACGTCTCGGTCAATCTGCCTTTCCAGCCCGCGAAATGGTGGCAACTGAACGCCAACTTCACCTACATGCGCCACGGTGAGCGCGTCGAGCAGCACGGCGCCGAAACTTTCTACAACTGGGCATTCGGCAGCATCTCGACGACCTTCACGCTGCCGGCTAAATTCTACATCGACCTCTCGTACAACTATCAGAGCCGCATCGACCTGGGCAACTGCTGGGTGCTGCCCGACCACCGGTTGCAGGCCGGCGTGAAGAAACGCTTCGGCGACCGGTTCACCGCCTCGTTCTCGGTGCAGAACCTTCTGGACCAGGGACAGGTGATCGGAGCGCACGGCGACGGATTCGTCCGCACGATGAACGCCCGGCAGACGTGGAGCAACCGCTCGTTCCGAATCGGGCTGACCTACAACTTCAAGTCGGGGAAGGCCTTCAAGCGCAAAGCCGTCGAGGCGGGGTCGGCCGACGAAAAGAGCCGGCTGTAACGGTACGAAGACAAACACGCCGGCGTCGGAGGCGATTCCTCCGGCGCCGGCGTGTTTTTGCAAAATCCGTCAGCGGGTACGGCGGATGCGCGGCAGCGGCAGGCGGCGCGCCCAGCGCACGGCCCAGCGCGGCAGGCGCGGACGGGCCATCCACCGGGCCAGGTGCGTGACGGAGGTGGGGATGCGGATTGATTTGCCGGCGATGATGAGCGTCACGGCGACGAGGATCAGCAAAACGCCGGTTCCGATGCGCAGCGTGAACCGCTCGCCGAAGACCGCGACGCCGAAAAACAACGCCGTGACGGGTTCCAGCGCCCCGAGGATCGCCGTGGGCGTGGAGCCGATGCGGCGGATGGCCCCGGCCATCGCGACCAGCGAAACGATCGTCGGGAAAAGCGCCAGCGCAACGGCGTTGACCCACATCAGGGACGAAGGGACGGGTTGCAGATCGGCACAGCCCCGCAGCCGAACGACATAGACCAGCGAGCCGAAAACCAGACAGTAGAAGGTGAGTTTCTCGGTCGGAAGGTCCTTGAGCGACGAGCGGTTGACGGCGACGATCCAGACCGCATAGGAGAGCGCCGAAAGGAAGACCAGCACGACGCCCGCGAGGTTGAGCGTCGCGCCGTCGCCCCCTTTGTAGAGCAGCGAGATGCCCCCGCACGCCAGGGCGATCGAGACGACCGTGGCGGCGGTGACCCGCTCGCGGAAACCCACGGCCATGATGACCGCGACCATCACCGGATAGACGAACAGGATCGTCGAGGCGATGCCGGCGTCCATGAGGTTGTAACTCTCGAAAAGCAGCAGCGACGAGACGGAGAAGAGCACGCCCATAGCCGCAAGCGGCAGGACGTCGCGCCGCCGCAGGGCGAACGACTGCCGCCGGAACAGCATCAGCGCACCCAGCATCACCACAGCCAGCACATAGCGGTAGAACAGCACGGAATCCACTCCCAGGCCCGCGCCGTAAAGCGGCAGCGCAAAGAGCGGATTCAGTCCGTAGCTGGCCGCGGCTATGGCTCCCAGCACATAACCGCGGGAACGTTCCGAGATCATTTAGAAGGTGACCTGCGGAGCGGCCGCGGCCCCTTCGGCCGACTCGAAATAGGGCTTCTGGCCGAAGCCGAACATCCGCGCGACGAGGTTGGCCGGGAAGCGGCGCACCGAAACGTTGTACTGCTGCGCCGCGGCGTTGAAGTCCTTGCGGGCGACGGCAATGCGGTTCTCGGTCCCTTCGAGCTGGGCCTGCAATTCGAGGAAATTCTGGTTGGCCTTCAGGTCGGGATAGCTCTCCGACACGGCGATCAGGCGGCCCAGCGCGGAGCGCACCTCGTTCAAGGTCTGCGTCTCGTGGGCCGCGTAGCCCTTCACGGTGTTGACCAGATTGGGAATCAGGTCCGCACGCCGCTGGTACTGCGTCTCGACATTGGACCAGGCGCTTTTAAGCCCCTCCTCCCTGTTCACAAAACCGTTATAGGTCGCATAAAAGAAGATCGCCACCACGGCGACTACGCCGATCCAAATCCATTTTTTCATAACAGAAGCTATTTATATATTTAAACTCATTTCGCATCAAACCGCCGCAGTCGCAGCCTCCGGCGCCGTTTACAAGCCAGACCCCGTCCCAAACCCTTCCTTCAGGGGAAGGGCTTGTCGCGACGCAACCGAATTGCAGACGCTTTTCAGCCCAACATGCAACGCCCCGGAAATCTGCACCTTAAACTACCAGCGCGAACCGGCTCCGCCGCCGCCGAAGGAGCCTCCTCCGAAGCCGCCGCCCATGCCGCCGCCCATGCCGCGTCCGAAGCCGCCGCCGATGATCGTGCCGCCCCCGGCCCCGCCGCCGAAATTGTCGTCGCGCAGGTTGCGCGAACGCCGCTTCACGACCGCACCGCAGTTCGGGCAGACATACGTATATTCGACCAGCCGGTAGTTCCGCGTGACGCTCAACACCTGCTGCGACTGCTGTTTCAGCGTCAGCTTACGGCACTTCGGGCAACGGCGGGAGAAATAGTAGTTCGCCAGCACCATGCCCAGCGGGAAGATCACGAAGCCGAAGACGATCGTGAAGATCATCCATGCCGGAAGGTCCTCGTCGGCGTCGCCGCCCAGATCGACCTCGCCGCCTTCGAGGATCGTGGCCGCAGCCCCCACCCCGGCGACCATGCCCGCGCTGTAATCCCCCTCGCGGAAGGCCGGAAGCATATAGTTGAGCTGGATGCGTTTGCAGAGCGCGTCGGGAAGGATGCCTTCGAGGCCGCCGCCCGTGACGAAGCGTATCTCACGCAGGTCCTTCACCAGCAGGATGCCCAGTCCGTTATTGCTTTTGGCCGAGCCTACGCCCCAGCTGCGGAACAGATCGACGGCGAACGAGAACGTATCGCCGCCCGCGATGTCGTCGACGGCGACGACGGCGACCTGCGCGAGGCCCCGCTCACGCAGCGAGGCGCAGACGGAGTCGATATGCGCCACGGCGGCAGGCGACAGGATACCGTCGGGATCGGAGACATAGCGCCGCCGGTCCATACACTGAACATTGGGAATCTCGTCCGCGCGGTAGGTTCCCGCAAGGGCGGGCAGCGCACAGGCGAGCAGCAGGCAAAGGATCGCAATGTTTCTCATGCGGCAAAGATAAAGAAAATGAAGAATTAAAAATGAAAAATGAAAAATTATAACGCAGGCTGCATCACAACGGCCCGAACAGTCGGGCTGCAAAGAGCATTACAACAGCCAATCATTCGCAAATAATAATTTTTAATTCTTAATTCTCAATTTTTAATTACACAATATCCGGTAGCTCCACGGGGCCATATCCTCCTCGACGCGGCCGCGAAGCTCGTAAGGCTCGCCCGTCATGGCGTCGGTGTACATCCCGGCGTAGATGCCCGTATAGTAATCGGCATGGATGGCGTAGGGCGAGAGGTTCATCACCGCAACGACGCGGTTGTCAGCCGTCTCGCGGACCAGCGTCATCAGGCAGTCCTCGGCGTTGTTGCGGATCTCGGTCATCGCGCCGCCCCGCTCCCCCGCCGCCAGGGCCGGGTTGTCGTGGCGCAACGCCGTGAGGCGGCGGTAGAACCCGGTGAAAGCGTTGGCCTCGTAACGGGGAATCGGATCGCGGTCGAAGAAGGCGAACGAATGGTCGTAGCCGATCTCCTGCCCGGTGTAGATCAGCGGCAGGCCGCGCGGCACGACGAACGTGAAGACCGCCATGATCTCGCGCGCATCGCCCAATCTGGAAAATTCGGAGCCGTTCCACGAATTCTCGTCATGGTTCGACGTGAACGCCAGCCGCATGGCCGAGTCGGGATAGTCGTCGCGGTCGGCGTAGATGTAGTCGCGCAGAGCCGTGACGCGGGTGCGCTGCCGGGCCACGTCGTTCATCAGGTGGTGCATCCGCCAGGCGTAGCAGGCGTCGAAAGCCCCCTCCTCGAAAAGATTCCGCTCCTCGGCCTCGGCCAGCATGAACAGATCGGGCTTCACACGCCGCAGGCGCAGCGAGGTCTCGTTCCAGAACTCGATGGGAACCAGCATCGCCATGTCGCAGCGGAATCCGTCGACGTCGTGCTGCGTGAGCCAGAACTCCATGGCGTCGGCCTGCGCGCGCCACACGTCGCGGTCGGCGTAGTTGAGTTTGGCGGTGTCGGACCAGTCCCACGGCACGGCGGGACGGCCCGCGGCGTCGCGTTCGTACCACGAGGCGGGCTTTTCGGCGATCCACCGCGCGTCGCGCGCCGTGTGGTTGGCCACCCAGTCGAGCAGGACCCGCATGCCGAGGCGGTGGGCCTCGGCGACGAAGGCGTCGAAGTCGGCCATCGTGCCCAGCTCGGGGTTCACGGCACAGTAGTCGCGGATCGAATAGTAGGAGCCGAGCGAGCCTTTGCGCCCGGCCTCCCCGATCGGATAGACCGGCATGAGCCACACGGCGTCGACGCCGAGGTCTTTGAGGAAAGGCAGTTTTGAAGTTGCCGCGCGCAGCGTGCCTTCGGGCGTGAGCTGGCGCACGTTCATTTCATACAGGACAGCCTGCGGCCAAAAACAATTCATAATTCACAATTCATAATTACCTTGTCCGCGATCAGCCGGCGCACGCCGCGGATTTCAAGTTCGACGGGGGCACCTTCGTTCGCCACCTCGACCGCATTGCGGGTGATCCGGACCGTCAGGACCCGGTCCTGGAAATTGACCTTGAACGAGAGGGACTCCCACGCGGCCGGCAGCTGCGGGTCGAACGACAGCACGCCGTCGCGGACGCGCATGCCCCCGAAACCCTCGACCACCGAGAGCCACGAACCCGCCATCGAAGTGACATGGCAGCCCTCGCGGACCTCGCGGTTGTAGTCGTCGAGGTCCAGGCGCGCCGTGCGCAGGTAGAGTTCGTAGGCCTTGTCCAGATCGCCGATACGCGCGGCGAGGATGGCGTGGACGCAGGGCGAGAGCGACGATTCGTGGACCGTGCGCGCCTCGTAGAAGCGGAAGTTGCGGCGGACGGTGTCGAGGTCGAAATCGTCGCCGAAGAAATAAAGCCCCTGCAACACGTCGGCCTGCTTGATCAGGCACGAGCGCAGGATGCGGTCCCACGACCAGCGCTGGTTGATGGGGCGATCCGCAGGGTCGAGGTCTTTGGCCAACGTCTGCTCCTTGTCCAGATAGCCGTCCTGCTGGAGGAAGATGCCCAGTTCGCGGTCCTCGCCGAAGTACATGCCGTCGGCGATTTCGAGCCACCGCTTCGTCTCGGCCGTCTCGTCGAAACGTCGCTTCGCGCAGATGCGCGCGTAGTCCGCAGGCCGGTTTTCACGCACCCACGCCGCCGACTCGGCGGCATAGCGCATCGACCAGCAGGCGATGTAGGAGGTATACCAGTTGTTGTCGACGTTGTTCTCGTACTCGTTGGGACCCGTGACGCCCAGCATGACATATTTTCGCCGCGCCCCGGACCACGTGATGCGCTGCGCCCAGAAGCGCGCCACGGACAGCAGCACCTCCAGCCCGCAGTCGGCCAAATACGCCGTGTCGCCGGTATAGCGGATGTAGTTGAAAATCGCGTAGGCGACGGCGCCGTTGCGGTGGATCTCCTCGAAGGTGATCTCCCACTCGTTGTGGCACTCCTCGCCGTTGACGGTGACCATCGGGTAGAGCGCCGCACCGTCGCGGAAGCCCAGCTTCGCAGCGTTTTCGATGGCCTTGTCGAGCTGGTTGTAGCGGTAGACGAGCAGTTCGCGGGCGACGGTCCGCCCGGCGGTGGCCAGGTAGAACGGCAGGCAGTAGGCCTCGGTGTCCCAGTAGGTCACGCCGCCGTATTTCTCGCCCGTGAAGCCCTTCGGACCGATATTCAGACGGGTGTCCACCCCGGTATAGGTTTGCAGCAACATGAAGATGCAGAAGCGGATGCCCTGCTGCGCCCGGGCGTCGCCCCCGATTTCGATGTCGCAGCCGTGCCAGCGGGCAGCCCAGGCGGCCGTCTGCTCTTCGAGCAGGGCCTCGAAGCCCGCCTCCTGTCCCGAAGCCGCGACGCAGCGCGCCGCGGCGATAAGGTCCGCCGGAGCGTGGTTGAGCGACGAGCAGATGCCCGCATATTTATATAAGACGGCGGCGCAGCCCTTTTCACGGCTGACCGCTGCGGTGGCCCGGACCTTCTCGGGGCGGGTTTCGCAATGCCACTCGGCGCCGTCCAGCTCGACGGCCTGCGCCCAGGCCGCCTCGAAACCGCTCTTTTTGGTACGGCTCTGCGTGGCGTCGGCCTCGGTCGAGACCTCCTCCCAGAACTTTTCGTCGTAGTTGGCGTCGGCATTGCGCACGTCGGCGTCGACATAGGGCGAGAAGGTGATCCGGGCCGCCCGGTTGAGCGGCGTGACGGCGTATTTCACGACGCCCAGTTCGCGGCGCGCCAGCGAGAGGAAACGAACCGTCTCGACGGCCACCTCGACGCCGTTTTTCAGCACGACCCTCATGCGGCGCGTCAGCACCGAGCGGCGCATGTCCGTCTCGCGGTAAAAGCTCTTCACCTCCGCGACGGTCGCCAGGTCGAGCGGCTCGCCGTCGACCGCGACATCGACCCCGATCCAGAACGCGGCGTTCGGGACCTTGGCGAAATACTCCGGGTAGCCGTTCTTCCACCACCCCACGCGGGTCTTGTCGGGATAATAGACCCCGCCGATATAATTGCCCTGAAGCGTCTCGCCCGAGTAACGCTCCTCGAAATTGGCCCGGCCGCCCATCACGCCGTTGCCCAGCGCGAAGAGCGACTCGGAAGAGAGCGCCCGCGAAGGGTCGAAGCGATCCTCGACGAGGCGCCAGGGATCGGTTTTTACATATCCGTCGTTCATAATCTATACTCTTTATCGCTCGTTTCACCGCCCCGGCCGCAGCCTTCCGCGGCGTTGCGCCGGGGTTGCAATCAGTCCCGGTCGATCTTCATCGCCAATTGTTCAAACGTAAACCCCGCGAAGGTTTCCAGCCGCATCGTGGCGGCCGAAAGCGACGCACCGCCCCCGACGCCCACCGAACGCATGCCCGCACGCGAAGCAGCCTCGATACCCGCGGCGGCGTCCTCGAAGACCACGCACACGGAAGGCGCGGCGTCCACGGCGGCGGCACCCTTCAGGAAAACCTCGGGATCGGGTTTGGCCCGCGAAACCTCGTTGCCGTCGACCACGGCGTCGAACAGCGGCCGAAGGCCGCACCGGTCGAGGATCGTCCCCGCGTTCTTCGACGCCGAGCCGAGCACCGTCCGCACGCCGCGGCTGCGCACGTCGTGCAAAAACGCCGCCACGCCCGGAAGCACCTCGGCGGGTGTCATTTGCGAAACAAAACGCAGGTAACGCGCATTCTTTTCGGCGGCGAGACGCTCCCTCTCGGCGGCGGAAAAACGCCCCTCAAGTCCTCCGGCGCGCAGGACGATCTCCAGCGACGCCATGCGGCTCACACCCTTGGTCGCTTCGCCCTGCACGGGCGTGAATTCAAAGCCCAGTTCACGAGCCAGCGCGGCCCACGCCAGATAGTGGTAGCGGGCCGTATCGACGACAACTCCGTCCAAATCGAATATGCAGCAGTCTATCATTTTTTGAATTTCGGATACCAAAGATACGATTTTTTTGCAAAAAAACACGTATCCGGCAACGCATTACCTACATACTTGTAAAATATCACCTTCGAAAAGCGGCTGTTTTTCAGAATTAATTTATATCTTTGCGCACGTAATTACAATCAACGCCTTATTAAAAATGAAGCAACTCTGCCTTCTCATCGGGACAGCGGTCCTCGGCATACTGCTCGTTTCGTGCTCCGCACAGAAGCGCGTATGGTATCTGCAGGACGCCCAGCCCTTCACACCTGAACAAATCGCCGAAAACGGACAGATCCGCATCAAGCCGCTCGACCGGCTGACGATCGTCGTCAACAGCAAGGACCCCGAACTGGCAGTGCCGTTCAACTCGGCGACCTCCTACAATTCGCTCACGGGAACCAACATCTCCGGCGCAGCAAACTCGCAGGCGCTCCAGATGCGCACCGTCGACGAGAACGGCATGCTCGAAATGCCCGTGATCGGCAAGATCGAATGCAAGGGCAAGACCCGCAGCGAACTGGCCCAGGCCATCGCCGAAAAGATCATCGACGGCGGATATATCAACGACCCCTCGGTCAACGTACAGTTCGCCGACATGAAGATTTCGGTCATCGGCGAAGTGGCCCGCCCCGGATTCTACGATGTCACGCGCGACAAGGTTTCGATTTTCGACGCTCTGGCGATGGCCGGCGACATGACCGTATACGGCGTGCGTTCGGAGGTGGCCGTGACGCGCGAGGTGGACGGCGTGCGCACGATCGAATACCTCGACCTCACATCGACCGACATCTTCAACTCCCCGGCTTTCTACCTCCAGCAGAACGACGTGGTATACGTGAAACCCAACAAGTACAAGGCGCAGACGGGCGAGATCAGCCAGAACCGCAATTTCTACCTTTCGCTGGTGGGAACGGCGATTTCGGTGGCGACACTCATCGTAACCCTCACCAAATAGCAAGGCTCCATGGCAGAACAACAGATCAATTCACAGATACAGACCAACAACGAAGAACTGACGAACACGATCACCCTGCACGACATCATCCGCATGGTGATCGCCAACTGGTATTGGTTCGTGCTTTCGACCGTATGCTGTCTCTGCGCGGCCTACTACTATCTGGCCAGCACCCCGAAGATTTACAGCCGCACGGCGACCATTCTGGTCAAGGACAGCCGCAAGGGCGGAGACGTGGATCTCACGGCATTCAGCGATCTGGCGGGATTCCAGAACCGCCGCAACGTCGACAACGAAGTATTCATCCTCCAGTCGCGGCGTCTGATGACCAACGTGGTCAAGCAGCTCAACCTGACGGTCAACTATTCGGTGAGCGACGGGCTCCGCCGGCGCGACCTCTACGGCCAGGCCCCGATCGACGTGAAGTTCATCAACGACAACGACAACCAGTCGCTCGCAATGGAGATCACGCCGATCGACGACGACAAAATCCGGTTGAGCGAGTTCAAAGACCAGTTCGTCACCAAGCACGAGAGCCGCAGCGTCATCACGGCGGCTTACGGTGACACGATCCCGACTCCCGTGGGTCAGGTCGTGGTGCAGAAGTCGCTCTACATGGCCCCCGACTACATCGGGGTTCCGATCCGCGTGACCAAGAGTTCGCTGGGACGGACCACTAACGCCTACCGCGCAGCCGTGAAAAGCGACGTGGCCAACAAGCAGGCTTCGGTGGTGACCATCTCGATGAACAACACCGTCCCCCGGCGCGCCGAAGACGTGATCAACACGCTGATCGAGGCCTACAACGAAGACGCCATCGAGGACAAGCGCCGCGTGTCGGTCGCCACGGGCAAGTTCATCAAGGCCCGTCTGGACGTTATCGGACGCGAGCTGGGCGACGTGGACCGCAATATCGAGGACATCAAGAAGGACAACCGGATGGTGGACATCACCTCGGAGGCCGCGCGCAGCGTGTCGGAAAGTTCGCGCTACAAGACGGAAGGTCTTTCGCTCGAAAACCAGATCAACGTGGCGGAGTACATTCGCACCTACCTGAACGACCCGAAAAACGTCGGTGAACTGATTCCGGCGATGGCGGCCGCGGGAACCAACACGGCCATCGCCAAGCAAATCGAAGATTACAACTCGGCGATCCTGCGCCGCGAGAAACTGCTGGAGAACAGTTCGGAGCGCAGCCCCGTCATTCAGGACCTCGACAACCTGCTGGCCGCCGTGCGGCGTTCGATCATCTCGTCGCTCGACTCCAACATCTCGACGCTCGAAATCCAGCGCGACGCCATGCGCAAGGAGGAGACGCAGGCCAACATCCGCATCTCGACCATGCCTTCGCAGGAGAAGGTCATCCTGGGCATCACGCGCCAGCAGAAGATCAAGGAAGAACTGTTCCTCTACCTGCTGAACAAGCAGGAGGAGAACCAGCTCAACTACGCCGTAGCAGAGAGCAACTCACGGTCGATCGACTACGCCTACGGCAGCAACGCTCCCGTATCGCCCCGACCGATGATGATTCTGGGCATCGCCCTGATCGTGGGTCTGGCCATTCCCTTCGGTCTGCTCTACCTGATCGGCATGCTCGACACGACCATCCGCGGTCGCAAGGACATCGAGGACAACGTCAACGCCCCGTTCCTGGGCGACATCCCCTACCACGAGGGCGGCGGCAAGGCCGGGATCGTGGTGCGCGAAACGGGCCGCGACGCCCTGTCGGAGGCTTTCCGCATTCTGCGCTCGAACATGACGTTTATGAGCGTCTCGGCCGGAACCGACATCCGCACCATTCTCTTCACCTCGTCGGACCCGCACGCAGGCAAGACCTTCGTGGCGACGAATCTGGCCATGACCCTCGCCATGGCCGGCAAGCGCGTGCTGCTGATCGACCTCGACCTGCGCCGCCATGCCCTGTCGTCCCAGCTGGGCCACAGCAACAGCAAAACCGGCATCACGAGCTATCTCGCAGGAACGGTTTCCGATGTGGAGAGCATGATCCAGAACTCCGGATTCCACCAGAATCTCGACGTGATTTACGCAGGAGTGCAGCCGCCCAACCCGGCGGAGATGCTCCTTTCGGACAAACTCGACAAGCTCATCGCCGAAATGCGCGGCAGATACGATTATGTCTTCCTCGACAGTACGCCCGCCATGTCGGTGGCCGACGCAATTATCACCGACCGGCTTGCGGACCTCTGTATATACATCGTACGCGAGGGTGTGCTCGACCGGCGCCAGCTGCCCGACATCGAGCGGCTCTACCGCGAGAAGAAGCTCCACAACATGTGCATCGTTCTAAACAGCACCCGCGCCCGCCGTCACGGATATGGATACGGGTATGGCTACGGCTACGGTTATGGATACGGATATGGCTACGGAGACGATTACAAGGAAGTAAGCTACCGCAAACGCATCAAGCACTTCTTCCGGTCGCTGGCACATAAAGTAAAACGGTAACGATGGCCATTCACGACGCAACAATAGCCATCGACTTCGACGGTACGGTCGTAACGCATGCCTACCCGGAGATCGGTGAGGATGCGGGAGCGGCGCCCGTGCTGAAAGAGCTGACGGACAACGGTTGCCGACTGATCCTCTACTCGATGCGGCATGGAAAACTGCTGGACCGCGCGGTGGAATGGTTCCGCGTCCGGGGCATTCCGCTCTACGCCGTGAACGAAAATCCGTCGCAGAAGCGCTGGACCTCGTCGCCGAAGATTCATGCAGACCTTTACATCGACGACTGCAATCTGGGCTGTCCGCTGCGGTTCGTCGACGGAGAGAAACATCCCGTGGCCGATTGGGCCAAGATCCGCGAGCAGCTCGTCCGGGAAGGTTTTCTGGACTGACGCGCAGAAAGTCGGGGGGGGGCTGACGAAGGCCCAAACCGGATAATAAAAAAGCGAGACTTTGGAAAGTCTCGCTTTTTTTGCAGGCGGGCTGGAGCGGCAGAGCGGCAGAGCGGCGGGCAGAAGTATACAGGCGGTGGCAAAAACAGGCAGAGGTAGGCCTATAATGACAGAGACAATAGGAGCTGGCAAGTTCCGGGCATCGCGAAGAACGGGACGGATGGGTAGTACTCGAGTACGTCCCATTCGTCCCGTTCGAGGGAATTACGGAAATGACTGCATCTGAAGCGGAACCGGTTTTTGATTATCGCGGAGCAGATTTTGCCATAACGCAGTTCGGCCCGGACGGGACATACCGAAGTATTTCCCGTTCGGGCCGGACAAGGCAGGGCGAAAGATGCCCGTGAGAATCGAAAACTACGCCCAGAGATTCCGGGGATATTTACCCTCGGCAATCATCTTCTCGATGGCGGCCATCAGCGCGGGTTTGTCCTCCTTGTAGGTGACGCCGTGCCACTGGGCGGCCGAACGCAGCACGCGGAGCGTAGCCGTGCCGTCGCCGATCAGCTTGTTAACCATCGTCGGGATGTAGAACTCCGACTTGATATTGTCCTTGTTGGCCTCGAACCAGACTTTGAAGTACTCCTTCGAGTAGGTGAAGAAGTCGGGCGTGAAGCCGAAGAGGTTCATCGAAACGGGAGTGTCCTCGGAGAGAGGCTCGTCGGCGCCGTTGTCGTGGAAGACGATCTGTCCGTCGGGCATCCGCTCGATCTGCGTCCGCTCGACCATCGACGTGAGGTCGCCTTTCGGATCGACGCCGCAGACGCCGCGCGAGACCGTACCGTTCTCCGAAAGCGTCTTGTTCAGGTCGTAAGCGACCATGCAATAGCTGTTGCGGCTCTCGCCGAGCTGCGCCAGGTAGTCCCCGATGGTCTTATAGGCCTCGGCGCCGTAGAAATCGTCGGCGTTGATCACGGCGAAGGGTTCGTGAACCGCATCGGCTGCCATCATCACGGCGTGGTTCGTACCCCACGGCTTGACACGGCCTTCGGGAACGGCAAGACCTTCGGGCAGGTAGTCGAGTTCCTGGAAAACGAAATCCACGGCGATGCGCCCGCCGAAACGGTCGGCCGAGAAGACCTCGCGGAACTCCTTCTCGAAGGAGTGGCGGATGACGAAGACGACCTTGCCGAAACCGGCGCGGATGGCGTCGTAGACCGAATAGTCGATGATGGCCTCGTTGTTGGGACCGACACCGTCCATCTGTTTGAGCGACCCGTAGCGGGAGCCCATGCCCGCGGCGAGTACCAGTAATGTGGGTTTTACCATGTTATTTTATCTGTTTATGACATTGGTTCAAAACATCCACAAAGGTAAAAAATTAAGCGCGCCCCGCAAAGGATTTATGCAAATTTGCCTATCTTTGTAGGGTTAACAAAGAGAAATCGTACCCGGAGAGATGAAATTTCTGAAAACCATACGGGCATGGTGGCGCGGCCTGTTCCGCAAACGCCGGTTCAACATGCTCAACGCCACGGACAACACCGAAGAGTGGCACATGCACCTCTCGCCGGCGAGTATCCTCGCGGGACTGGTGGCGTTCATGCTGATGCTCTTCATCCTCACGCTGTCGCTGGTGGCGTACTCCCCCATCCTGGAATTCCTGCCCGGATACCGCACCGAGGCCGACCGTTCGCGCGAAAGCCTCGTGCAGAACATCATCCGGCTCGACTCGATGGAGCGCATGATGAACGACATGCTGACCTACAACGAGAACATAGCCCTGATCATGGAGGGGCGCACGCCCGTGGCGCGCGTGCTCGCCTCGTCGGACTCGTCGCGCATCAGCAAGGTGCTGGTGATGCCCTCGCACGAAGACTCGCTCCTGCGGGCCCAGATGGAGGGCGACGGCGAATACGCCATCGCCGGACAGGGCGGCTCGCGGCGCAAGGTGCGCGAGGCCATCGAGCTGGCGACGCCCGTCGAGGGAATCATAACCGGAAAATTCGACATCCGGCAGGGAAATTTCGGCGTGAAGATCGCCGCGACCGCCGCCGACCGCATCACGGCCATCGACAACGGCACGGTGGTTCAGAGCCTCTGGACCCCGGAGACGGGTTACATCGTGGTCCTGCAACACGCCGGGAACCTGATCTCGGTCTACAAGAACCTCTCGCAGTCGCTCGTAACGACCGGCCAGACCATCCGTTCGGGCGAACTGATCGGCTACAACGCCGAAGTGCAGGACGGAGAGGTCCGGCTCTTCGAATTCGAACTCTGGAACAACGGCAAACCCGTGGACCCCGAGGGGTACATCGTCTTCTGACAAACGCATGAAACAAAGACTCGCAATACTGGGTTCGACCGGCTCGATCGGCGTGCAGACGCTCGACATCGCCCGCGAAAACCCCGGCCGCTTCGAGGTCCGCGTCCTCACGGCCAACCGCAACTGGGAACGACTGGCCCGGCAGGCCCGGGAATTCGACGCCGACGCGGCGGTGATCGCCGACAAACAGCACTACGCGCAGCTGCGCGACGCACTCGCGGGAACCGACACCAAAGTATATGCCGGAGAGGAGGCCGTGGCGCAGGTCGCGGCCGGAGGCGGCACGGACGTGGTGGTGAACGCCCTGGTGGGCTACGCCGGACTCGCTCCCACGGTGGCGGCCATCGAGGCGGGCAAGAAGCTCGCGCTGGCCAACAAGGAGTCGCTCGTGGTGGGCGGCGCCTGCGTGATGCCGCTGGCCCGGAAGCGGAAAGCCCCGGTGATTCCGATCGACTCGGAACATTCGGCCATCTTCCAGTGTCTCGTGGGCGAGCGCGCCCCGGTCAGAAGGCTGATCGTCACGTGCAGCGGCGGCGCATTCCGCGACTTCCGGGCCGAAGAGCTGGCGAACGTCACGGTGGAGCAGGCCCTGCGCCACCCCCAGTGGGACATGGGCGCGAAGATCACGATCGACTCGTCGACGCTCGTGAACAAGGGGTTCGAGGTGATCGAGGCCCACTGGCTGTTCGGGACCCCGGCGGAACGGATTTCGGTGTTGCTCCACCCGCAGTCGATCATCCATTCGATGGTCGAATTCGAGGACGGCGCGATCAAGGCCCAGCTCGGAACGCCCGACATGCGCCTGCCGATCAGCTTCGCGCTGCTGTACCCCGACCGGGCGAACCGTCCCGGCGAGCGGTTCAACTTCCTGAACCATCCGCAGCTGACCTTCGCCGAAGTGGACCGCGCGAAATACCCGGCGCTCGACATCGCCTACGACTGTCTGCGGCGCGGCGGCACGGCGGCCTGCACGATGAACGGCGCCAACGAGGTGGCCGTGGCGGCGTTCCTCGCCCGCAAATGCGCATGGCTCGACATCGTGCGCGCCATCCGCTACGCGCTGGAGCACGCCGCATTCGTCCCCTCGCCCACCCTGGCCGATTACGCCGAGGCGAACGCCGAAGCCCGCGCGCTGGCGGCGGAGTTCCTACAATTAAAAAATTAAAAATTAAAGCTTGTGGACATTCTTGTAAAAATCATTCAGTTCTTCCTCTGTTTCACCATCCTGATAGGCATTCACGAGATGGGTCACTTCATCATGGCGCGGGTGTTCAAAATCCGCGTCGAGAAATTCTACATCTTCTTCGACCCGTGGTTCTCGCTGTTCAAATTCAAACGCGGAAACACCGAGTACGGTCTGGGATGGCTGCCGCTGGGCGGATATGTCAAGATCGCCGGCATGATAGACGAGTCGATGGACACGGAACAGATGAAACAGCCCGTCAAACAGGACGAGTTCCGCGCCAAACCCGCCTGGCAGCGTTTTCTGGTGATGATCGCCGGCGTGGTGATGAACGTCGTGCTGGCCGTGGCCATCTACATCGGCATCTGCTACACGTGGGGCGACACCTATTTCTCGAACGCCGACGCCAAGTGGGGCTACAACTTCAACGAGGCCGGGCACAAACTCGGATTCCACGACGGAGACCGGCTGGTGAGCATCGACGGCGAAGAGGCGGACGACATCAACAAGGTCGTAAACTCGCTGATCATCACCGAAAGCGACCGCAGCGTCGTGGTCGAACGCAACGGACGGCAGGTGGAACTGATCCTCCCGCTCGACGAGCTGATCTCGATGCGCCAGCAGAAGGGATACGAAAATTTCCTCCTGCCCCGCATCCCCTTTCTGATCGACAGCGTCGTAAACCCGACCGTCGCACAGTTGCGGAAGGGAGACGAGATCGTAGCCATCGACAACGTTTCGGGTCTCGACTTTGCGGGCTACGGCCAATACCTGAAGGCGCACGCCGGAGATTCGGTGCTGCTGACAGTCCTGCGGGAAGGGGACATGCTCTTTGAATTCAAAGCGCCCGTCTCGGAGAACGGCACGCTCGGAGTCATCCGCAAGGGCCTCGCGCTGCGCACGCAGAAATATACGTTTCTGGAGGCGATTCCGGCCGGTATTCAAAGGACGGGCAAGGTGATCTCCTCCTACTGGGACCAGCTGAAGATGATCGTGCAGCCCAAAACCAAGATGTACGAGGAGCTGGGCGGATTCATCTCCATCGGCAGCATCTTCCCCTCCACGTGGGACTGGCAGGACTTCTGGATGAAGACCGCCTTCCTGTCGATCATCCTCGCGGTGATGAACATTCTGCCGATCCCGGGACTCGACGGCGGGCACGCGATCTTCACTTTCTGGGAGATGATCTCGGGCCGCAAGGTGAGCGACAAGGTGCTCGAAGCGGCGCAGTATGTCGGACTGATCATCATTCTGTTCCTGCTGCTCTACGCCAACGGCAACGACATTTACCGGTTCTTTATCAAATAAATGCGGAGCCGATGACAAACCGAACTGCGGAAAAAACGGAAGCCTGCGCCGCGGCGCTGCGGAGACACCGTTTCGAGGCCGAGGTGGTGAAGGACGCCGAAGCGGCCTTCGCCCTGATGAAGGCCGTCGTGGAGGCCGAAAACCCGCAACTCGTGTCGTTCGGCGACTCCATGACGATGCGCGGAACGGGCATCGTCGAGTGGCTGCGGAGCAACGGGCGGCTGACGCTGCTCGACGGGTTCGACGCCTCGAAGCCCTACGAGGAGCGGCTGGAAATCCGCCGCCGCGCGCTGTTGTCGGACCTTTTCATCACGGGCGTGAACGCCGTGACGGAGCAGGGAACACTGCACTGGCTGGACAAGGTGGGCAACCGCATCGCACCGGTGGCATTCGGTCCCCGAAAGGTGATCATCGTGGCGGGACGCAACAAGATCGTGGCCGACCGCGACGAGGCCGAGGAGCGCATCCGCCGGATCGCCGCCCCGCAGAACGTAGCGCGACACCCCGGATTCCGCACCCCCTGCGCCAAAACGGGCGTCTGCGCGGACTGCAACTCGCAGGACCGCATCTGCAACACCCGGATGGAAATGCTGCGATGCTGGCCCGACAAACGGGTGTTGGTAATACTGATCGACGAAGATTCCGGATTATGATGAAACAACTGAAATACGGCACGGCCTGCCTGCTGTTGCTGGCGGCCGCCTGCGGAGACGATTCCGACGCATTTTACACGGCGGTTTATCCCGTCGTGCGCGTCGAGGCCGAAATCACCCTCCCGGCCCCCGAACCGGGCCCCACCGATCCCACCGACCCCACTGATCCCACCGATCCAACAGATCCCACCGATCCAACAGATCCCACGAACCCCACCGATCCCACGGAACCGGAGACGAAGGCAGGGGAAAACGAAACGGACCCCGTGGTCGAACGGATCAGGGAGGAGATCGAAGCGGCGGCTCCCGTGAAGGCGGGCGGAAGCTACGTGCTGGAATTCACCAAATACAACGGCGGGCGCCTCCGGATCAGACAGACGGCGGAGGCGGACCGGGTGCGGGGCGTCTTCTTCAAGGACCCGGGCGCAACCGACATCCTCGTCTACTGTCCGGAACCGGCGATGAAGTACACCTGCGCCGTCTCGGCCTACAAGGCCGAGGACGGCACGAGCAAGACCCTCCTGACGGTCGACCTGACCGAAGAGTACCAAGCTCTCTACCCCGAGGCCGGAATCACGAAGGCCGTGCGCCGGGAGTACACCTCGGCAAACGCAAAATAGGAGGACGTATGGCAAAGGTCAAAAAGGCATTTTTCTGCAAAAACTGCGGGTTCGAAGCCCCGAAATGGCTGGGACGCTGTCCCTCGTGCGGCGAGTGGAACTCATTCACCGAGGAGATCATCGCCCGCGAGAGTGGTTCGGTCCCGGCGGTCGCGGCGGGTCCCCTGCCCGCGGCGAAGCCCCAGCGCGTGAGGGACATCCGCGAAAGCGAGCACGTCCGCCTCGATCTGGGAAACGCCGAGGTAAACCGCGTGTTGGGCGGCGGGATGGTCCCGGGGTCGCTGGTCCTCGTGGGCGGCGAGCCGGGAATCGGCAAATCGACCCTCTCGCTGCAAATCGCGCTGGCGGCGAACGGACTGAAAACCCTCTACGTCTCGGGCGAGGAGTCGGCCGAGCAGATCAAGATGCGCGCCGCGCGCATCGGCATCGGCAACGACGAGTGCCTGATCTATCCCGAAACGCTGCTGGAAAACATCGTGGCGCAGATCGCCGAGCACCGTCCCGACCTGGTGGTGATCGACTCGATACAGACGATTTACACCGACCTCCTGGACTCGTCGGCGGGAAGCGTGTCGCAGATCCGCGAATGCGCGGCGACGCTTCTGAAATACGCCAAATCGACCGGAACGTCGATCTTCATCATCGGCCACATCACCAAGGACGGCTCGATAGCCGGTCCCAAGATACTCGAACACATCGTCGACGTGGTGTTGCAGTTCGAGGGCGACAGCAACAACATCTACCGCATCCTGCGGGGCATCAAGAACCGGTTCGGAGCGACGTTCGAAATCGGGGTCTTCGAGATGCTCGACGCCGGACTGCGGGGGGTTGACAATCCGTCGGAAATCCTGCTGACGCACTATGAGGAGCCGTTGAGCGGCATCGCCGTGGGGGCGTCGGCCGACGGCGTGAGGCCCTACCTGATCGAGGTGCAGGCGCTGGTGAGCGGTGCGGCGTACGGCACGCCCCAGCGTTCGACGACCGGATACGACGCACGGCGCATGAACATGCTGCTGGCCGTGCTGGAGAAGCGCGTGGGGATGAAGATGTTCCAGAAAGACGTTTTCCTGAATTTCGCGGGCGGATTCAAGGTCGCGGACCCGGGGCTGGACCTCGCGGTCGTGGCGGCGGTGATCTCGTCCTACTACGACCGTCCCGTGGCCGAGGGGGTCTGCTGCGCCGGCGAAATAGGCCTGTCGGGCGAAGTGCGCCCCGCGCCCCGCACCGAACAGCGCATCAGCGAGGCCGCAAGGCTCGGATTCAGGCGCATCATCGTGTCGGGCTATCTGGCCAAAGGCGGCAAGCGTCCCAAAGGCATCGAGGTAGTCCCGATAAACAGCGTCGACCAGCTCCCGAAGGCGCTTTTCACAGAATAGGCCGACATCAAAAACAACAGATAAGGAAAGGAGCGGCTTCTGGCAGTCGCGGCCGGAAGATTTTCGATTCGCCTCGGGTGAATCGGCAGGCCGCAGCTCCGCCCTGCGGAGGCCTGCTCGTAACTGTCCTTCGAGCGGACCACCGCGAGCTGCCGCCTGAAAACGCGACAGAAGTTCCGGAAAGCGAATCTTCCGACCTCGCGTGGGCTTCCGGCCGGATTGCCGCCGGTATGGAATGGATTTTGCTTTTTCCCCGGTAAAAGGGAAGAAAATGCAAAAGAGAATAGTCGTACTGGGCGGCGTGGGATTCATCGGCTCCCACCTGTGCCTGCGTCTGTTGAACGACGGGCACGAAGTCTTCTGCGTGGACATACGCGACACCGCCGATTCGCCGCTGCTGCGCGACATGCCGCCGCACCCGGAATTCCGGTACGTCCGCCACAACATCGTCAACGCATTCGGCATCCGCTGCGACGAGATTTACAACCTCGCGGCGCCCTCGCGCGTGCGCTACAACAAGGCGCTGCCCGTCGAGTCGCTCAAGGTCAGCATACAGGGGTCGATAAACGCCCTCGACACGGCCCGTTCGGAGCACGCACGCATCCTCTACGCATCCACCGGAGACATCTACGGCACGGGATACCGCGACACCTCGGTCGAGGCGGCGGACGGTTGTCCGACACACCGCACCCTCGCCGAAGGCAAACGGGCCGGGGAGGCCCTGCACCGCGCCTACCAGTATGAATTCGGGGTCGACGCACGCATCGCGCGCATCTTCAACACCTACGGCAGCGGCGCCGACCTGATGGACCAGCGCGTGGTGATGAAGATGATCGTGGCGGCGTTGCAGAACCGCGACATTCCGATCAACGGCAGCGGCGAGCAGCTGCGGACCTTCTGCTGGGTGGAAGACGTGGTCGACGGACTGGTGCGGCTGATGGAGGCCCCGCCGGCCGAGACGACGCGCACGGCCAATTTCGGCAGCAGTCACGAGGTGACGATCCGCTCGCTGGCCGAGAAGATCATCGCCCTGACGGGCAGCAGCTCGCACATCGTCCACGCCGAAGCGCGCATCGACGACATACGCCGCCGCACGCCCGACATCTCGGCGACACGGCGCGAACTGGACTGGGCGCCCCGCACACCGCTCATCGAAGGCCTGCGGCGCACGATCAGCTACGTCGAAAAGGAACTTGCGGAGAAGAACTATGCGGGAATATCGTGGGTGGAAATAAACTGATCGGAAGATATGACCATGACGGACTTTGACAAGATCATCTGGCGGGACGCGCTGACGTTCGTAGACTTCTTCGCCACCTGGTGCGGGCCGTGCCGGATGATGATGCCGGCCATAGACAAGTTTCGGGAGCGGATGAACGGCCGCGTCGACGTCTACAAAGCGGACATCGACGACCCCTCGATGCGTGAAATCATACGGCGCTACAACATCATGTCGGTCCCGACGCTGATGTTTTTCTGCCGCGGAGAGGTATTGTGGCGCGAGAGCGGCCGCGTGGGGTACGAACACCTGATCAACGTGCTGAACGAACTCGAAAAGCGCGAACAGGTGATGCAGCCCTAAACCTCCAGTCGCCAGGCCAGCTCCTCGTGGACGCAGTCTTCGGCAGGGAGCTGACCCAGAGAGCCGGCCGCACGGAGAACCGCCTGCCGGTTCTCTTCGTTTCGCGTCCCGAGGGCCGTGAACAGCGCCACGGCGCCATGAGCCAGCAGGTGCGCTTCCGGGATGCTGGCCGCAGCGGCCCCGTGCACGACGGCCGCAGCCGGAACGGCCCACGCCGGAGAAGGATGCGGAACGCGGGCCGCGGCCATCAGGGCCGCATACTGCCGCAGCCACCCGGCATCGGGCGCAATCCACGCCGCGAACAGTTCGGGGAACGCCCCGATGCGGCTCAACAGCGCGAAGGCGGCCTCCGCGGCGATTTCAGAATTGAGAAGCCCGTCGCCCCAGAAGGCGAACTCCCCGGGCGTAAGGCGCGCCGGATCGGCGATGTGCAGCGCGGCAAGGCGCAGGCAGCGGACATCCTGCCGCCAGAGGTATTTGGCGAAATCGTGATCGGCGGCCTCGGCACGCGCCAGCGTGCGGAGCGTCGGCAGGCTCACGCCGTAGTTCAGGCCGCAGGGTGCGCCGTAGAAGCGCATCGAATCGGCAACGGCGCCGTTGCGCTCGCGGCGGAATGCCCCGAGCAGCGCCGCCATGCGGGAGGTGAAATCCATCGGAAGGTTATTTGCGGCGCGGCAGGGCGACGTTGATCGTACGACCGAATTCGAAAACAGGAAGCACGGCGCGGGCATACTCGCGGCCTCCCGAGACGACGATGCAGGTCGAGGGATCGGCCACGCGGCACGCCACGACCTGCGTCTCCTTCGGACCGGCCTCGAGGTCGCTCTTCGCAGCGCCCGAAGGTTCGATCTGCAACAGCACGATGTCGCCCGAAAGGTCCGTGTCGGGAAGCAGTCCGGCCGCAGGGCTGAAGCGGCAGACGATATACTGTTTCTTGTCGGCCTGCGGGCAGACCACGTAGCGGCGGGTCTCGGTCGAGACGATCCGCTTGCCGAGGAACAGCTCCAGATAGCTCTGCTCCAGACGG